>NZ_FYDH01000004.1:0-229602 GCF_900187475.1 Pseudomonas sp. Irchel s3h9
TGTCAAGTGATTATTTTCAGAAGTTTTCGAAGAATTCTTCAACAACTTCAACCACTTGCGCTTCCGATCTCTCGTCAGCGGGAGGCGAATTCTACAGCGTTACACGCTGCTGTCAACACCTCTTTTTCAACTTCCTTCTGGCTTCGATAAACTGAAGCAACCTGCCGCCGAAACCTACATAACTCATTGAATATCAAGGAGTTTTCCGTTTCGACTGCGCCGGAAGTGGGGCGAATTATAGACATCCTGAATCTGCCGTCAACCGTTAATTTCACTTTTCTATCAAAGCAGGCGAAAAAGCTCCCTCTATATAGACACAACTCCCATGCCTGATTCGAACTCAACCAGAAAGCCCTCCAAGAGAAAGCGCATACAAATTACGACTAGGCCTTGCCACGCCTGCTGATTGAGCGCTTCAAGACCATCGAGTATTAAAGGAGGGGAGTTTCAACAATAGATGGTGTCCCAGGGCAGGTTCGAACTGCCAACCTTCCCCTTAGGAGGGGGATGCTCTATCCAATTGAGCTACTGAGACACACGCTTTGTCGCAGCAGACGCTGCATGACGGACGGCGTGCATGTTAACCACCGAACCCTGATTTGTCATGTCGTCCGTTTGGCTTTTTAAGTGTAGGCAAGCGGCCTGCAATGCTGCGGGAAGATTTACCGTGCATTTTGCACGCCCCCAGAAAAGCCACTATTGCAGATTGCAACCTGCACAATTCGAGAAACCCGCTCAAATGCTTGTTTTTAAAGGACTTAACAGAGGTTAAACTGTTGGCACGACGGCTGCTTTGTCTGTTCTATCGAAGAACATTCGGAGCTACATCCATGAACAGCGCCCTTTTGCTTGCAAATGCAATTGCTCTAGCGGTTTTGGTGAGCTTCCAGTTTGTGCCCGAGCGTGCAACACAGAAGCCATTGGCCCAGCGCATGCCGTATTACTTGCAGGTACAAAAAGCCCCCCAACTGGCGGTGCTGAACGATCAGGACACCTCTACCCCACAGGCCGTCAGTAACTCCGAGCAGGTGCGACCAGCACTGACCTCCGAATATCTGGTTTTTTGAAACATCTTCAGGAGTAAAACATGTCCAAGTCAGCTGCGGGATTTCTGATCCTCGCCCTATTGAGTGGCGTTGTGCATTTATCGCTGTTCGAGGGCGCTGAAATCACCCTGCCCCTGATTGGCTGCGCCATTTTTGCCACACTATTTGTGTTGGCACTGGCTGCGGGAAGAAAGATCAAATTTGATCCGGTTTTACGCTGAGCCTGATCAGACGCAAAAGATCACTGACGGCCTCCGCCAGCTCCCCGGAATTATCAATGACATTTACCGGCTCATCACTTGACCGCCTATCCTTGAACAACATATTGCGATCCAGTCTTGCGTCAATTTGCTCAAGCGTTTCTCGACCGCGCTTGAGCAGACGCTCTCGCAACACCTCACCCCGAACTGTCAGCAAAACTGGCAGCAGCGCTGGATAGCGCTCCATTGCTTGACGCAGATTGGCCCGGGAACCATTGACCAATACATGCCGTCCGGCATTCAGCCATTGATCCATTTCCACTGGAATCCCGTAGGCGAGACCATTGGCACGCCAGGCCAATGAAAATTCGCCGGCGCGCTCACGCTGCTCAAACTCATCCGGTGTCACCCCAACAGCATCCTCCCCCACCGATTCGGCAGATCGCGTGATCACCCGACGCATCACTTCACAGTTCAATGCACGTAAGGGGGCTCGCGCAGCCTCGATCAAACTGTCCTTGCCTGACCCGGACGGCCCCATCAAGTAAATTAGCTTGCCATCCATCCTGAAAACGCCCTCCAGCAGGTGTATGCCACTAGTAAATCGGCAATTTGCCACTATCCTGTACAGGTAAGGAACAAGGATGCAGAACCCGCATAGCATGCACGTTCTGATGCTATCGGACATCAATTGATGTGCAGCAGGAAGCGGACAAGGATGCGGACAGAGGTGAAGATTTCTAACCAGTCCGCATTTCTGATAATTGGTGCTGGCATTACGCCTTTACCCAGCTCAATATTTGTCACAGAATTGACGCCAATGATCTGGCAATTTTGAGGCATGATGCGGGCCTCTTAACAATTCAGGTTGAACCATTTGGCGCGGATGCTTGTCCTACCACACATCCTGCGGCCAATCCCGAGAACCGCTCCCCTGAACTAACCGGTTAAATATATGCGCCCATTGAAACAGGCAATTTATTCCAGCCGTACGGCTGACAAGTTCGTCGTACGTCTGCCAGACGGAATGCGTGAACGCATTGCCGAGGTGGCTCGCAATCATCATCGCAGCATGAACTCCGAGATCATTGCGCGCCTTGAGCAGAGTCTTATTCAGGAAGGTGCACTGGGCGAAGAGCTGAGCATGCGCCTGGACAGCCCGGAACTGTCGTTGCACGAGCGCGAGCTGTTGCAACGTTTCCGCCAGCTGTCTCATCGTCAGCAAAACGCTTTGGTGTCCTTGATTGCCCATGACGCCGAAATGGCAGCAGACGCGTCCTGAGCCATACCGAACATCTCAAGCCAGCTTAATTGCTGGCTTTTTTTTGCGCGGCATTTGAGATTTCGCAGCCACAAAAAAGCCCGCCAATTGGCGGGCTGTTTCGCTAATACCGATCAGAGCAGGAAGATTGTCGCCAGCCCGAGGAAGATGAAGAAACCACCGCTGTCCGTCATCGCAGTGATCATCACGCTCGCCCCCATCGCCGGATCTCGCCCCATCTTCGCCAGGGTCATAGGGATCAACACCCCCATCAACGCAGCCAGCAATAGATTCAGCGTCATCGCTGCCGTCATTACCACGCCCAACGACCAACTGCCGTAGAGCAGATAAGCAACGACGCCGATCACACCGCCCCAGACCAAGCCGTTAATCAAGCCCACCGCCAACTCCTTGCGCATCAGACGCGAGGTATTGCCAGTGCTGACTTGGTCGAGCGCCATGGCGCGAACAATCATGGTGATCGTCTGGTTACCGGAATTGCCGCCGATACCCGCCACGATCGGCATCAGCGCTGCGAGCGCTACCAGCTTCTCGATCGAGCCTTCGAACAGACCGATCACTCGAGAGGCGACAAACGCAGTGATCAGGTTGACCGCCAGCCATGCCCAACGGTTGCGTAAAGACTTCCAGACGGAGGCGAAGATGTCTTCCTCTTCACGCAAACCGGCCATGTTGAGAACTTCGCTCTCGCTTTCTTCACGAATCAGGTCGACCATTTCGTCGATCGTCAGACGGCCGATCAACTTGCCGTTCTTGTCGACTACAGGGGCCGAGATCAAGTCGTAACGCTCGAACGCCTGAGCGGCGTCGTAAGCATCTTCGTCCGGATGGAAACTCACCGGATCGCTGGCCATCACCTCGGCAACCTGTTTCTCCGGATCGTTGACCAGCAGACGCTTGATCGGCAACACACCCTTGAGCACGCCGTCGTAATCGACCACAAACAGCTTGTCGGTGTGGCCGGGGAGCTCTTTGAGTCGACGCAGATAACGCAGAACCACTTCGAGACTGACATCCTCACGGATGGTGACCATCTCGAAGTCCATCAACGCACCGACCTGCTCGTCGTCGTAAGACAGGGCCGACCGTACGCGTTCACGTTGCTGGTTATCCAGACTCTCCATCAGCTCATGGACGACGTCTCGCGGCAGCTCGGAAGCCAGGTCAGCAAGTTCGTCGGCGTCCATGTCCTTGGCCGCAGCCAAGAGCTCGTGATCGTCCATGTCGGCGATCAGCGTTTCACGAACGGAGTCGGATACTTCGAGAAGAATGTCGCCGTCGCGATCAGCCTTGACCAATTGCCAGAGCGTCAGACGATCGTCCAGCGGCAAGGCTTCAAGGATGTAGGCGACGTCGGCAGAGTGCAGATCATCGAGCTTGCGTTGCAGCTCGACGAGATTTTGTCGGTGAACCAGATTTTCGACGCGATCGTGATGCGCGCCTTCCTGGCGGTGAGTCAGGTCTTCCACGACCCGCTGACGCTGCAGCAGTTCGACGACCTGAGCCAGGCGATCCTGCAGGCTTTCTTGTGTTTTCTTTACTTCGATTTCAGACATAGGCGAACTCCACTCCCAGCAGCGGGGCACGCCGGAAGGATCAATCAGTCAATTCATGATTGGTGAAACTATTTACTGAGTAACTACTGGGTAAGTCCATGGAGGTTTTCCATAAGCCCCGGCGGGGCTGACGGGCGCAATGATACACCGCCTGACGGTTTAAAACGTTAAAAAATCGCGGTCGAAACAAGCGCTTGCGAAACAAACCTGAGCACTGTCCTGATCCCTGCAAATGCGACGACTCATCCTGAAAAGAAAACACACCGGCGCTTGAAAATGTAGCGACTACTCTTGAGCGTAGATCGTCATGGAGGACGCCGAATGCCATTGAAACCATCCCACCTTGTGCTCACCTGTCTGCTCTGCCTGCCGCCCACCGGGGCCGCCCTTACCCTCCATCGTTGCGAAGCCGATGATGGCAGCATCACCTTCACCTCGATGAGCTGTGCGCACGGCGAGCAGCGCTCAGCACAGGAAGTCCACCCCTATTCCCCCGGATCAGTCGTGGCGGTGATGCCGGAACACAATCATGAAGAAATATCCGGGATGACAACAAAAACTCGAGCACTGGGGATTGTTGGTCACGCTGAAGACAGATGCGGAAACCTGATCGACGCCAGGCAACGTCGCGAAGCGATCATCAATCGCCGTGTCATTGCCGGCATGAGCCAACAAGATGTCGAGAGCGCGCTAGGTAAACCGCACAAGGTAAATATCCGAACATCGACGACGAGCTATCGATACGACCTCAAGCGAGGACGTTCGGCTCAAATTGATTTTGACGAGCGAGGATGCGTGAAAGCAAAAGCCAAATCCCGGACAGCAAAAAGCCCGCGTTAAACGCGGGCTTTTTGGTATATGGTGCACTCGACAGGATTCGAACCTGTGACCGCTCGGTTCGTAGCCGAGTACTCTATCCAGCTGAGCTACGAGTGCATTTGTGTTTTTAGACCAGACCACAACTGGCTGAAACCAAGTTATTCACATTGCTGCAACTAACTCTTAAATGGTGCACTCGACAGGATTCGAACCTGTGACCGCTCGGTTCGTAGCCGAGTACTCTATCCAGCTGAGCTACGAGTGCATTTGTGTTTGTTAGACCAGATCACACCTGGTTGAAGCCAAGTCATTTACATTGCTGTAACTGACTCTTAAATGGTGCACTCGACAGGATTCGAACCTGTGACCGCTCGGTTCGTAGCCGAGTACTCTATCCAGCTGAGCTACGAGTGCATTTGTTGCGCCGCATTATAGCCCGTCTAATCTCTATTCCAACCACTTTTTCTATTAATTTCAACAACTTACAGAAAAAGCCAGATTACAACGTACTAAGCAAATAATGGCGGAGAACGGGGGATTCGAACCCCCGACACCCTTTTGAGGTGTACTCCCTTAGCAGGGGAGCGCCTTCGGCCACTCGGCCAGCTCTCCGCAACACGGGGCGTATCTTAACCAACCTTTTCCCCGTTTGCAAACATAAAAATCGATAAAAATTAATGGCTTGGTTCTTCGTCCTTCTCTTTCTTTATACGCAGGTAAATTTCCTCACGGTGCACGGCAACCTCTTTCGGGGCGTTGACGCCGATACGCACTTGGTTTCCTTTAACGCCGAGCACGGTCACGGTGATTTCGCCATCACCGATAATCAGGCTTTCTGCGCACCGACGAGTCAGAATCAGCATACCTTTCTCCTCACGCAATTCATTTCAGGGACAACAGTCTGCAAAAAAAAGGCACCCGACCTACAACCGGAGCGATCGTAGCCCTACATGCCTGAGTATTGACCAGCGCGAGCAAAAGAACAGTTCAGGGCTCGCGCCATTCAAAAAATAAAGGGCGCGGTCAGACCGCGCCCTTCAAGAAACGGAATTACTCGCCCTGACGGGCCGGAGCATCCAGTTCGAAAGCCGTGTGCAGGGCGCGCACGGCCAGTTCCAGGTACTTCTCTTCAATCACCACGGAAACCTTGATTTCCGAGGTCGAGATCATCTGGATGTTGATGCTTTCTTTCGCCAGGGATTCGAACATGCGGCTGGCCACACCTGCGTGGGAACGCATGCCGACGCCGACGATCGAGACCTTGGCAATCTTGGTGTCGCCAACCACTTCACGGGCACCGATCTCGCGAGCGGTGTTTTCCAGCACGGTCTGTGCGGCCTGGTAGTCGTTGCGGTGCACGGTGAAGGTGAAGTCGGTGGTGTTATCGTGCGCGACGTTCTGCACGATCATGTCGACTTCGATGTTCGCGGCACTAATCGGGCCGAGAATCTTGAACGCCACGCCCGGGGTGTCTGGCACGCCACGGATGGTCAGCTTGGCTTCATCGCGGTTGAAAGCGATGCCGGAAATGATCGGCTGTTCCATGGTTTCCTCTTCATCAATAGTAATGAGGGTGCCCGGACCCTCCTTGAAGCTGTGCAGTACGCGCAGCGGAACGTTGTACTTGCCGGCGAATTCCACCGCACGGATCTGCAACACCTTAGAACCGAGGCTGGCCATTTCCAGCATCTCTTCAAAGGTAATCTTGTCCAGACGCTGAGCGACCGGCACAACGCGCGGGTCGGTGGTGTAGACACCATCAACGTCGGTGTAGATCTGGCACTCGTCAGCCTTCAACGCGGCAGCCAGTGCCACGCCGGTAGTGTCGGAACCGCCACGACCGAGGGTGGTGATGTTGCCGTGCTCGTCGACGCCCTGGAAACCGGCGACAACCACCACGCGACCTGCTTTCAGATCACCGCGAATCTTCTGGTCATCAATCTGCAAGATACGCGCTTTATTGTGCGCACTGTCGGTCAGGATCCGCACCTGATTACCGGTGTACGACACCGCCGGCACACCGCGCTTGATCAGCGCCATGGCCAGCAGGGCAATCGTCACCTGCTCGCCGGTGGAAACAATCACGTCCAGCTCACGCGGAACCGGTTGAGTGTCGCCACTGATTTGCTTGGCCAGATCGATCAGACGGTTGGTTTCGCCGCTCATTGCAGACAGCACAACCACCAGGTCATCGCCGGCATCGCGGAATTTCTTAACCTTGTCGGCGACCTGCTCGATTCTCTCGACGGTACCGACCGAGGTGCCTCCAAATTTCTGTACGATCAAAGCCATTTCAAAGCCGCCTCTGCCCATGAAGGGCGCCCAATAATCACTCGAACAGCCGCCGGGCCCGCCACTAGACTGCGGGCCGGGCGGACTGCCTTATAAACCCTGCTCGACGAATGGAACGGTCAGCGCCAAAGCACCATCCAGTGCGCCGGCGTCGACACCGCCGCCCTGCGCCATGTCCGGACGACCACCGCCCTTCCCGCCCACTGCCGCAGCAGCCTGCTTCATCAAATCACCGGCTTTGAGTTGGCCAGTCAGGTCCTTGGTTACGCCTGCAACCAGTACGACCTTTTCCTCATGGACACTGCCGAGCAGGATCACTGCGCGGCCGAGTTTGTTTTTCAGCTGATCAACCAGCGCCAGCAGCGCCTTGCCGTCCTGACCATCCAGACGTGCGGCCAGAACCTTCACACCCTTGACGTCCACTGCCGAGTTCGACAGATCGTCGCCCGCGGCACTGGCAGCCTTGGCCTGTAACTGCTCCAGCTGTTTCTCCAGTTGGCGGTTGCGCTCCAGCACAGCCGACAGCTTGTCGATCAGGTTGTCGCGGCTGCCCTTGACCAGGCTGGCCGCTTCCTTGAGTTGTTCTTCTGCCGCGTTCAAGTAAGCCAGTGCTGCAGCACCAGTGACTGCCTCGATACGACGCACGCCTGATGCCACACCGCCTTCGCTGATGATTTTCAGCAGGCCGATATCGCCGGTACGGTTGGCGTGGATACCGCCACACAGTTCGACGGAGAAATCGCCGCCCATGCTCAGCACGCGCACGTTGTCGCCATACTTCTCGCCGAACAGCGCCATGGCGCCTTTGTTCTTCGCGGTTTCGATGTCGGTTTCTTCGGTTTCAACCGCGGAGTTCTTACGGATCTCCGCGTTGACGATGTCTTCCAGCGCTTTGATCTGTTCCGGCTTGATCGCTTCAAAGTGGCTGAAGTCGAAACGCAGACGCTGGCTATCCACCAACGAACCTTTCTGCTGAACGTGCTCGCCCAAGACCTGACGCAATGCAGCGTGCAGCAAGTGCGTGGCCGAGTGGTTCAGCGAGGTAGCGTGACGCACTTCGGCATCGACGTGGGTTTCCACTGGCGCGCCAATGGTCAGGCTGCCCGAGTCCAGCACGCCGTGGTGCAGAAAGGCGCCACCGGTCTTGGTGGTGTCACGTACGTCGAAACGCGCGTTACCTGCCTGCAGGAAACCGCAGTCGCCGATCTGGCCGCCGGATTCAGCGTAGAACGGCGTCTGATTCAGAACGATCACCGCCTCTTCGCCTTCATTCAAGACGTCGACCGACTGACCATCTTTATAGATAGCGACAATTTTTGCCGAACCGCTGGTGTCTTTGTAACCGGTGAATTCGGTGGCGACATCAACCTTGACCAGGGTGTTGTAGTCCAAACCGAAGGAGCTGGCCGAACGCGCGCGAACACGCTGGGCTTCCATCTCACGTTCGAAACCGGCTTCGTCGACAGTCAGGCTGCGCTCGCGGGCGATGTCGGCGGTCAGGTCCATCGGGAAACCGTAGGTGTCGTAGAGTTTGAACACCACGTCGCCCGGCACCACGGTGCCTTTGAGTTCCAGCAGATCCTGCTCGAGGATCTTCAGGCCGTGCTCCAGCGTTTTGGAGAACTGCTCTTCTTCAGCCTTGAGCACACGTTCGATGTTGCTCTGCTGCTTCTTCAGTTCCGGGAACGCTTCGCCCATCTCGGCGACCAGCGCCGCGACGATCTTGTAGAAGAAGCTGCCGGTGGCGCCCAATTTGTTACCGTGACGGCAGGCACGACGGATGATCCGGCGCAGTACATAACCGCGACCTTCGTTGGACGGCAGCACGCCGTCGGCGATCAGGAAGCCGCACGAACGGATGTGGTCGGAAACAACCTTGAGCGAAGACTGGTCGCCATTTTCGCAACCGATGGCTTCAGCGGAGGCCTTCAGCAGGTTCTTGAACAGGTCAATGTCGTAGTTGGAATTGACGTGCTGCATCACCGCACTGATCCGCTCCAGGCCCATGCCGGTATCGACCGACGGCGCTGGCAACGGATGCAACACGCCATCGGCGGTGCGGTTGAACTGCATGAACACGTTGTTCCAGATCTCGATGTAACGGTCGCCGTCTTCTTCCGGCGAGCCCGGTGGGCCGCCCCAGATGTGGTCGCCGTGATCGTAGAAAATCTCGGTGCATGGGCCGCACGGGCCGGTATCGCCCATGGTCCAGAAGTTGTCGGAGGCGTAAGGCGCGCCTTTGTTGTCGCCGATGCGGATCATGCGCTCGACCGGCACACCGATTTCTTTGGTCCAGATGTCATACGCTTCGTCGTCGGAGGCGTAGACAGTGACCCAGAGTTTTTCCTTCGGCAGTTTCAGAACGCCGGTCAGGAAGGTCCAGGCAAAGGTAATCGCGTCGTGCTTGAAATAGTCGCCGAAGCTGAAGTTACCGAGCATTTCGAAGAATGTGTGGTGACGAGCGGTATAACCGACGTTTTCCAGGTCGCTGTTCTTGCCACCGGCACGCACGCATTTCTGGCTGCTGGTCGCGCGGGTGTACGCACGTTTTTCCTGGCCCAGGAAGCAGTCCTTGAACTGGTTCATCCCCGCGTTAGTGAACAGCAGGGTCGGGTCGTTGCCCGGAATCAAAGAGCTGGAGGCTACACGGGTGTGGCCTTGCTCTTCGAAGAAGCGAAGGAAGGCTTCACGGATTTCTGCGCTTTTCATTAGGTTCTTCCACGGAGGCTGCGGCCAAAGGCCTGTTCGAAACGTCAACAGACGAAGCGACGGCAAAGGGCCGCATTATATCGGCCCTGCGCGCGGGGTACAGCGTGTTTATACGATAGAAACGGTCAATTGGACGGCTAACGCTATCACTTGCGCGAAAACTCGACGAATGTCGCGATCACTTGCTCGATTTGCGAGCGTTTGACGTCCATGTGCGTGACCATGCGCAGACGTGCGGCAGCGCTCAACTTGATCCCGCGTTCGGCGGCAAAGGCCTTGATCGCTTCAGCTTTTTCACCCATTTGCACATAAACCATGTTGGTTTGCACCGGTTCGACGATGAAACCTGCTTCACGCAAGCCCTCGGCCAGTAACTGTGCGTTGGCATGGTCGTCTGCCAGACGATCAACATTGTGGTCCAGCGCATACAGCCCCGCCGCTGCCAGCAGCCCGGCCTGACGCATGCCGCCGCCAACCATTTTGCGCAAGCGACGAGCCTTGCCGATCAACTGCTCAGAGCCACACAGCACTGAGCCCACCGGCGCGCCAAGGCCTTTGGACAGGCACACCGACACCGAATCAAAGTACCGAGTGATTTCCCGAGCATCGACGCCCAGCTTGACTGCCGCGTTGTAAAGGCGCGCGCCGTCGAGGTGCAGTTGCAAGCCTTTGTCCTGAGTGAAGCGGCGGGCGCGGGCCAGATACTCCAGCGGCAGGACTTTGCCTTGCATGGTGTTTTCCAGCGCCAGCAAACGAGTCCGGGCGAAATGGAAGTCGTCAGGCTTGATCGCCGCCGCGACCTGATCCAGATCCAGCGAACCGTCGGCCTGCACTTCCAGCGGCTGCGGCTGGATCGAGCCCAGCACCGCCGCGCCACCGCCCTCATATTTGTAGGTGTGCGCCTGCTGGCCAACGATGTATTCGTCGCCGCGCTCACAGTGCGCCATCAACCCCAACAGATTGCTCATGGTGCCCGTCGGTACGAACAATGCGGCAGCAAAACCCAATCGCTTGGCCAGTTCGGCCTCGAGACGATTGACCGTCGGATCTTCGCCGTAAACGTCATCACCGGTGTCCGCTGCGGTCATCGCATCGAGCATGGCGGGAGTCGGTTGGGTGACGGTGTCGCTGCGAAGATCGATAACGCTCATGAACCTGGCCTCTAATCAGCAGGGGAAATCCCTTTACGAAGTTGAATTACTGCGGTCATCGCTCGGATTAATCAACCCTTGCGCAAGGAAAAGTCGTTTCGAACCGCCAGAAAATTCGATGGCAATCATCAGAAAGGCGCAATGCACACAGCCACAATCTGTGTTAAAAACGCTGCGCCGCCCGATAAAGGGCGGCAAAAACGTTCTCAGGGCGGGGTGCAATTCCCCACCGGCGGTAATTGCGCGCAATGCGCATAGCCCGCGAGCGCTTGGCGACGAACACAGCTTGGGTTGTGCGCGGTGGCAAGGTCAGCAGACCCGGTGTGATTCCGGGGCCGACGGTCATAGTCCGGATGAAGAGAGAACGGGATTAACGCCAAAGGGCCGTCCGCGCGATGTTGTGCGTGTGCGCACCCTTGAATCCCTTTCGATTCATAACGCCCTGTTTTTCACACAAACAGGAGTCAGAACATGCAACCCACCGCTATCGACAGCAAAAGCAAACACCCTCACGGCGAGCGCGTCGCGTTCATTCAGGCCTGCTGGCACAAGGAAATCGTCGACCAGAGCCGTAAAGGCTTCGTCGCCGAAATGCTTGCCTTGGGTTATCAGGAATCGGACATCGACATCTTCGAAGTCGGCGGCGCTTTTGAAATGCCTCTGCACGCCAAGTTGCTGGCCAGAACCGGTCGTTATGCCGGCATCGTCGCCGCAGCCCTGGTCGTGGACGGCGGCATCTACCGTCACGAGTTCGTCGCTCAGTCGGTGGTCAGCGGCCTGATGCAAGTGCAGCTGGAAACTGAAGTGCCGGTGTTCTCGGTGTCCCTGACGCCGCATCACTTCCATGCCGGTGACGAGCATCAGAAGTTCTTCTTTGAGCACTTTGTACACAAGGGCCAGGAAGCGGCGCGGACTTGCGCCGATACGTTGCGCAAGGTTCGCGCACTGCGCCGCACCGAGCCGCATGCTGTAGCGGTCTGACGCCGAGTGAGGTTTTGACCTCACTCAAATAAATGTGGGAGCGAGCCTGCTCGCGAAGAAGGACTGCCAGTCGATGATAAGTTGACTGATAGACCGCTTTCGCGAGCAGGCTCGCTCCCACATTGGGTTTGTGCCGGTTTAGAGATCGCTGTCAGGCGAGGTTTTCGTCGGTGGCCGGCACGATCAGGATGCCCGCGCGCAAGCCGTTCTTGACCTTGGGATTGGGAAAGATGATGCGTGCTCCCTCCTCCTCAATCACCCAATGGGTATTGGCCAAATCCTCGGCCAGCACGTAACCCACTTCCAACTCTGAAAAGTTTTCGATGTCCTGCGGCAGGTTCAGGCGGAATGCATCGCTGTGCTTGATGATTTCCCGGGCGACGCTGAACAGCTGCAAACCGTCCAGCCCCTGCTCAGCCATCTGCGGCTCGTTGCCTTCAATGATCTGCTGCAGACGGGTTTCCAGCAGCGAGACATTGACCCCGTCGTTCTGCCCGAACGGCCGCGCCTTGCCCAGTTCCAGCGTGAAAGCCTCGGCACCGAGCTTGTCGTAGGTGTACGAGCTGAAGACGATCGACGGTTTGTTCTGCAACAGCACCGCTTCCATCCCGGCAGCACGCAGACGTGCCAGCTCCAGACGCGAATGCTGGCGACCTTCCTTCCACGGATACAACGCGAATTGCTCGATCTTCGAGCCTCGAATCGCCGTGTGCAGGTCGTAGTGCAGACGCTGGCGATCCGGCAGGCTGAAGAAACTCGCCGCCAGACGTTCCAGCTCACAGGCACGCAGCGCTTCGCTGCCACTGCTTTGTTCATGACGGCCGTTGAACAGCCGATTGACGTCCTGCTCGACGAAACGCTCGCCCTTGCGAATCGCTTCCGGGTTGCCGAACAGGAACAGAATGCGTGCGCGCGGCTTCAGGTCACCGCGAGCGATATCGTGCAGCAGCCGATCAAGCAACTCGATCGGCGCTGTCTCGTTGCCGTGGATGCCTGCCGACAGCAGCAGGTCCAGGCCATTGTCGCGCGCTTGCGGTGGCCGGACTTCCAGCGCACCTTCGCTCAACCAGCGCATACGCACGCCTTCGACAGTCAGTTGAGTCTTCTCCGCCGGTTCACGGCCGGCGAGGGTCAGTTCAAGCAGTTTGCCGAGGGCGAGCATAGAGCGGTTTCCTTAGTGATCGTGGTTGCAATCCGGGCCGTGCACGTGGTCTTCGTCGTCGCCGACGTCAGCCGGTTCCATTTCCAGTTGCAGACTTACCAGATTAGTCGCCAATGGGCGCAGCAGCAGGTTGGCGTACTCGGCGTCACCTTCTTCAACGTCCACGCCAATTAGCAGTTGGCCACGGCCGTCCTGCTGGATCCACAGCTCTTTGCCTTGCCACATGACCGCGACGCGGGTGCACGAGGTTTGCAGTTGCGTGCCGTCGGTGTCTTCAAGGATCAACTGCAGGGAATCGCTCATGTTTTTACTCTCTTGGGGAGACAAGCCGCGCGCCGCGTTCTGGCGACGCGCCGGCCATCAATTGATCTGGAATGGATAAACCGCGCCCAGTTTAAGGATTTGCGTCAGTTCATCCAGTGCCGTCCGGCATTCAAGCAGCAATTGCGGATCCGCCAGATCGGTTTCGCTCAGGCGGTCGCGGTAGTGCTTTTCAACCCATGCGGTCAACGAACCGTACAACGGTGGCGTCATGATAACCCCTGGGTTGACCGCCGCCAGTTCGGTTTCGTTAAGCGCGACGCGCAGTCGCAGGCACGCCGGGCCACCACCGTTCTGCATGCTTTGCTTGAGATCGAAGACTTTCACTTCGCGAATCAGACCGCCGGAGCTGGTCAGGCTTTGCAGATAAGCCCAGACGCGCTCGTTGGCCTGGCACTCTTGCGGCACGATCAGCAGCATCGAGCCGTCAGGACGCGAGAGCAACTGGCTGTTGAACAGGTAGGAACGCACCGCATCATCCACGGTGACTGCCGAACGCGGCACACACACGGACTGGAAGTTGCCGCCGACTTTGGCGAGCTTGCTTTGCAGTTCGGCGAGCATCTGATCGGTCTCGAGGAATGCATCTTCGTGATAGAACAACACTTCACCGTTACCGACGGCGATCACGTCGTTGTGGAACACGCCCTGATCGATCACGTTCGGGTTCTGCTGCGCGTAAACCACGCCTTCGTCTCGCAGACCGTGTAGACGCGCGACCGCTTGCGAGGCTTCGAGGGTCTGGCGCGCCGGGTATTTCTGTGGCGCCGGGAAACGGTTGTCGAACGCACTGCGGCCGAACACGAAAAACTCGACGCCCGCCTCGCCATACTCTCGACAGAAACGCGTGTGGTTGGCCGCGCCTTCGTCACCGAATTGCGCTACCGCTGGCAATGCCGCGTGATGCGCGAAGTGCTGCTGATTGGCGAACATCGCGCCGAGCACACGGCTGGTGGTCGGGTGCTCGATGCTGCGGTGGTATTTGCAGTTGAGGTTGGCGGCGGTGAAATGCACGCGACCGTCTGCGGTGTCGGCACTCGGGCTGACAGTCGCGGCGTTAGCCACCCACATGCTCGACGCGGAGCAGCTGGCGACCAGCAGCGGCATCGCCTCTTTGGCGGCGCGCTCGATCACTTGCGCGTCGGTGCCGCTGAAGCCCAGACGGCGCAGGGCGGCCACGTCCGGACGTTCCTGTGGCGCCAGCACGCCCTGCTGAAAGCCCATTTCCATCAGCGCTTTCATCTTCGCCAGACCTTGCAAGGCCGCTTCCTTCGGGTTCGAAGACTGCTGGCTGTTGCTCTGGGAGGCAACGTTACCGTAGGACAGACCGCCGTAGTTATGGGTCGGCCCCACTAGACCGTCAAAATTGACTTCATAGGATTTCATCAGCGAGGCTCCACGAGAATCTGTTGTTATAGGCTTCAGTAACTATTCTTTTAGACCGAGGCGCGGCCTTCGCGAGCAGGCTCGCTCCCACAGGATTTATGTTGAACACAATATGTGTGAACACCACTGAACCTGTGGGAGCGAGCCTGCTCGCGAATGGGCATCACGCCATCTTCACGCCGGGCGTCAGGGCAGCAGGCAACACCAGGCTTGGGGTTTCCAGCGAGGCCACCGGGTACGCGCAGTAATCCGCCGCGTAATAGGCGCTGGCGCGGTGGTTGCCCGAAGCGCCGACACCACCGAACGGCGCGCTGCTCGCAGCACCGGTCAGTTGTTTGTTCCAGTTGACGATACCGGCGCGGCTTTCCAGCCAGAACTGCTGATAACGCGCTTCAGAATCCGACAACAGACCTGCGGCCAGGCCGTAAGCAGTGTCGTTGGCTTCAGCGATCGCCGCTTCGAAATCGGTGTAGCGGATTACTTGCAGCAACGGGCCGAACAGCTCTTCGTCCGGGCGATCGGCAACTGCGGTGACATCGACGATTCCCGGGGTCAGCAGCGCGGCTTGGGCCTGCGGCTGAGTCATTTCCAGCAGCGACACGGCGCCGTTGGCCAACAGATGTTCTTGAGCATCCATCAGCGCTTTCGCCGCGCCGAGGGAAATCACCGAGCCCATGAATGGGGCTGGTTGCTGATCGAATGCACCGACCTCAATGCTCGCACTGACTTCCACCAGACGCTTGAGCAGGCTGTCGCCCCACGCGCCTTGCGGCACCAGCAGACGGCGTGCACAGGTGCAACGCTGGCCGGCAGAGATGAATGCCGACTGAATGATCGTGTAAACCGCCGCATCCAGATCCGCGACCTGATCAACCACTAGCGGATTATTACCGCCCATTTCCAGCGCCAGAATCTTGTCCGGACGCCCGGCAAACTGCTGGTGCAGATGGTTGCCTGTGCGGCTCGAACCGGTGAAGAACAGGCCGTCGATGCCCGGGTTCGCCGCCAGCGCAATGCCGGTTTCGCGCGCACCTTGCAACAGGTTCAAAACGCCCGCCGGCAGACCGGCTTCAATCCAGCACTTGACCGTCAGCTCGGCGACTTTCGGGGTCAGTTCGCTGGGTTTGAACAGCACGCTGTTGCCGGCCAGCAGCGCCGGAACGATATGGCCGTTCGGCAAGTGCCCTGGGAAATTGTAAGGACCGAACACCGCGACCACGCCGTGTGGTTTGTGGCGCAATACGGCGGTGGCGTCGCCCAACGGGCCGCTCTTCTCGCCGGTACGTTCACGGTAGCTCTGCACCGAGATGGCAATTTTGTTGACCATGCTGGTCACTTCGGTCGCCGATTCCCACAGTGGTTTGCCGGTCTCTTCACCAATGGTGCGAGCCAGTTCGTCAGCGTGGCTTTTCAACGACGCGGCAAAAGCCTCAAGCACAGTGATGCGCTCGTCCAGCGTGCGACGTGCCCAACCCGGAAACGCCTGACGCGCAGCTTGCACAGCCGACTCAACCTGCGCAGCCGTAGCACCCTCCCCCGACCACAGCACTTGCTGGGTCACCGGGTTCAGCGATTGAAAGGCTTCGCCCTGACCGGCCAGCCACTCACCTGCGATGTATAGCGAATTCATTATTTCGACTCCCGTGCAGCGGACAACGCCACGGCGCGCACTTGATCGCCAGCGTTGAGTTGAAGACGTTTGGCGGTCTGCGGATCGACCACCAGGGTGCCGGCAGCCAGACGCGCCGGCGCAGCGGTGATGCGGCAGTCTTCGCGTTTGCGGTTATGGATGATGAACGGCGTGGCGTCTTCGCCCGGTGTGCCAACAGCGAGCACCAGCGCTTCACTGTCACGTACCGCGCGGATCTTGCCGGTTTCGCATTCAATGGCCGGACCTGCGTCGAAGATGTCGACGTAACCCTGGTAGCTGAAACCTTCGCTCTTGAGCATCGCCAATGCCGGCTCAGTGTCCGGGTGCACCTGACCGATGACGTTACGTGCGCCTTCGGAGAGGAAGCAGGTGTACAGCGGGAATTTCGGCATCAGCTCAGCAATGAACGCCTTGTTGCCGACACCGGTCAGGTAATCGGCCTGGCTGAATTCCATCTTGAAGAAGTGACGACCGAGACTTTCCCAGAACGGTGAACGGCCGGCGTCATCGGACACACCGCGCATTTCGGCGATGATCTTGTTGCCGAACAATTCAGGGTATTCCGCGATGAACAGCATGCGCGCCTTCGACAGCATGCGACCGTTCAGACCGTTGCGGTAATCGGCGTGCAGGAACAGCGAGCACAGCTCGGAATTGCCGGTCAGATCGTTCGCCAGAAACAGCGTCGGGATCTCGCGGTAGATGTTCAGCTCTTGCGAAGCGCTGACGGTCAGACCGACACGGAAGTTGTACCACGGCTCACGCAGACCAACGGCGCCAGCAATGGCGGAAATCCCTACCACGCGGCCATCGTCGTCTTCGAGCACGAACAGGTAGTCCGCGTCGCCACGGCCAGCTTCGCCGCGAAAGGTCTTCTCGGCCCAGCCGACCCGGTGGGCCAGACGTTCTTCGTTGGCCGGCAATGTGGTCAGGCCGGTGCCGGTGCTGCGGGCCAGGTCGATCAGAGCGGATAAATCGCTGCTGCGTACGGGACGAACAATCATGCTATCTCCTCAAACGGGCCGCCTTCGCCACCCGTGAAACTCGCTAAGGCGTTAAACCGCCACCAGGCGCACGCTGGCACCTTCACCGACGCCCAGGGCTTCGGCCGCTTCCAGATCCAGAGTCACCGGTTTGCCCGGCGCGTAATCCAGCTCCAGCAACACCGCGCGGTAATCCTGCAGCTGCGCGTTAGCCACCAGATACTGACGCCCGGCACCTTTCACCGGCTCGCCGATCTTCACCGGCACCACGCGGCTCTGAGCGATCGAACGGATCCCCGACACACGTGCATGCAGGGTCGGACCACCGTCGAAAATGTCGATGTAGTGATCGGTCTCGAAGCCTTCGCGCATCAGGATGTCGAAGGTGATCTGCGCACGCGGGTGCACCTGGCCCATCGCCTCTTGGGCGGAATCCGGCAGCAGCGGTACGTAGATCGGGTAATGCGGCATCAGCTCGGCGAGGAACGTACGGCTTTTCAGCCCGCACAGACGCTCGGCTTCAGCGTAATTGAGGTCGAAGAAGTTGCGACCAATGGCATCCCAGAATGGCGAGTCGCCGTTCTCATCGCTGTAACCGACGATCTCGGTCACCACCGAATCGGCGAAACGCTCCGGGTGACTGGCGACAAACAGCAGACGGCCACGGGAGTTGAGCTCGGACCACGGCGAACCGACCAGCTCGCGCTGCACGTAGAAACTGGTCAGCAAGCTGTTGCCGGTCAGGTCGTGGCACTGCGAAAGCACGTGGATCTTGTTGTGGATCTTCAGCTCACGGGAGGCATGCACGAACGTCTCGTTGCGGAAGCTGTAGAACGGCTCCGAGTAACCGGCCGAAGCAACAATCGCCGAGCAGCCGACCAGCTTGCCGGTGGCGGTGTCTTCGAGGACGAAGAAATAGCTTTCCTCACCGTTGAAGCTCACTTCGGCAGCAAACGAGGCTTCGCTCGCGGCAATCTTGTCGCTCAGACGTTCCACGTCATCCGGCAAGGAAGTGACACCAATCGGGCTGTCCGCAGCCAGACGCTGTACCTCGCCCAGATCAGCCATTTGCGCGGGGCGCATCACCAGCATGGTGTCACTCCTTTCTCTTATAAATTCACAGAAAAAAAATAACCGGGCCTACATGGAGATCAATGTAGGAGTGAGCCTGCTCGCGATTGCGGTCTGTCAGAAACCAATGAGTTGACTGACACACCGCAATCGCGAGCAGGCTCACTCCTACAGTTGATCTGGTCCGGCATAAAATTTTGATCGACGCCTGAAAACTCCAGGCGCCGAAGGGTCTATCAGGCTTGCGTCAGTGCAGCAGCTGCGCGCTCGAAACGATCCAGACCGGCATCGATATCAGCGTCTTCCACCACCAGGCTCGGGGCAAAACGAATCACGTCCGGGCCGGCTTGCAGAATCATCAGGCCTTCTTTTTCAGCGGCGTTGAAGATGTCTTTGGCCTTGCCTTTCCAGGCATCGCTCAGCACGCAACCGATCAGCAGGCCGAGGCCACGCACCTGAGTGAACAGGCCGTATTTCTCGCCGATCTGCTCAAGGCGCGCCTTGAACTTGTCGTGCTTGGCGTTCACGCCGTTCAGCACTTCAGGAGTGTTGATCACATCGATCACCGCTTCAGCGACCGCACACGCCAGCGGGTTGCCGCCGTAGGTGGTGCCGTGAGTGCCGACGACCAGATGTTTGGCCAGCGCTTCGGTGGTCAGCATCGCCGCAATCGGGAAACCGCCGCCCAGGCTCTTGGCGCTGGTCAGGATGTCCGGGGTCACGCCGTAATGCTGGTAAGCGAACAGCTTGCCGCTGCGGCCCATGCCGGTCTGCACTTCGTCGAACACCAGCAGCGCGTTGTTCGCGTCGCACAGTTCGCGGGCACCTTGCAGGTAAGCCAGTTCGGCCGGCAGTACGCCGCCCTCGCCCTGAATCGGTTCCAGCACGACCGCGCAGGTCTTGTCGGAAACCGCAGCTTTCAGCGCGGCCAGGTCGTTGTAAGGCACGTGGGTGATGCCGGTGATTTTCGGGCCGAAACCGTCGGAGTACTTCGACTGGCCACCGACGTTGACGGTGAACAGGGTACGACCGTGGAAGCTGTTCAGCGCCGCAATGATTTCGTACTTCTCAGTGCCGAAACGGTCGAACGCAACGCGACGGGCCAGCTTGAACGCGGCCTCGTTGGCTTCAGCGCCCGAGTTGCAGAAGAACACGCGCTCGGCGAACGTGGCATCGATCAGCTTGTGCGCCAGGCGCAGGGCTGGTTCGTTGGTGAACACGTTGGACACGTGCCACAGCTTGTTCGCCTGTTCGGTCAGTGCACCGACCAGCGCCGGGTGCGCATGGCCCAATACGTTAACGGCAATCCCGCCGGCGAAGTCGATCAGCTCGCGGCCGGCCTGATCCCAGACGCGGGAACCGGCGCCACGCACCGGAATGAAAGCGGCAGGCGCGTAGTTGGGAACCATTACCTGGTCGAAATCGGCGCGTTGTACCGCAGCGTGCTCAACGGACATCGGAGTCTCCTGAAGAGGAACACTCGCCTGAAACTGGCGAGCTTGGTGAGGATTGTAAGGACAGTTTTCAGCCCGGCCTTGTCGCCAAGCGACAACTTCTTATAGCGCAAACCCCGGATTTTCCCGGGTTTACGGCAATGCGACATATAGCGTCGCAAAGGCGCAGTTTAACTGGCACCGTCGATTTGCGGCAGGCTGCAGAGAATACCAACTCAACCCTGCGACAAAGATATAAATATGTACCGCACAAGGGTGGCCGGTTGCTGATTTGCTGCGCGTTCTTTTCAACGCCAAGGAATGGCCCATGCACCTGACTCAGCGACACCCTCCGACAGCCTCGACCGCCACGAACAACGCGCTGCATCCAGACGATCATTACCTGCCGCTGAAAAATGCCTTGCCCGATTGGCTCGGCGCCGCGACACCGACTCGCCGCCTGGCACTCAGGAACAGCCTGCCGCGCCTGTCCCTCACTCTCCAGTCGGCACCTGCCGAGCAACATCAGCAGATGAATAGCCTCAACGCCACGCAATGGGCCGCGCAAAGCAAGGTCGATCAAAGCCTGGAGCACTTGCAGGACGCCAGCACCTTTGCCGAGCCCTTGCTCCAGCAAGAACTGAAAAACTGGTTCGGCCTGGACCTGGATGTGCGCAACACCTTCGTGCGCCTGTACATCCCCGCAACCACTCCGTGGTTTCCGATCCGCACCGGCACGCGCGCCTGGACCGTGTCGTTACTGGAGGCCGCGCTGCACAACTTCGAGGAATCGGAAACCCGTGACGATGCCTTCGAAGCTGACTCGACCTTCGTCACTCGTCCCACCGTCAGCGGCCAGTTCAGTCCCCTGCCGGCGATCAAGGCGAAAATGAGCATCGCCGCTTTCACCCGATTGTGCCGAAGACTGGACATCGGCGCGCGATACAAGGCCCATCTCAAAGACAACCTCGGCTATACCGATCCGATGGTGGCCACCGTGCTGCGCAACAAAATCGATGACAGCCAGAAAGCCGCGATGAAAGCCGCCCTGCAGTGGGCGCGGATGAACCGCGATGTGTCGGAAAGCTATTTTCGCTTGATCGATGCCGTGCTCGACGGCATGAAAGGCCTGTACATCAGCGGGGCAGCGGTGTTGTGCCATGACATGGGGATGCTGTGCGCACCGCTGACCGGTATCGTCGTGTTTGCCCCAGACCTGTACGCCTCGCCAGACCCGGCACGGGTGGTGGCTTATGTCCCCGATGATCCCGAGCACCCTTTCAAGGAATACGCCTCGACCTACGACCTGGTCGCTGAACTGACCCGCCAGTTGCGCTCGAAAGACTACCAGCAGTTTTTCAGCCGATTCGTGAACCACGAACATCGAGGTGTTTTCTTCAGCACCCTCAATAGCCGCTTGAGCCAGATCATGTGGCACCCGCCCGAGTCCGGCAGCTCGCTGCCCGCATGGCGCGACACCGCTGTCGAGCGCCCGGATCTGCAAACCACGCTGACCGCGTTCCATGACAATCTCTGGCAACACATCCATCACGCGAAACTGAACAAGATCTTCAATGACGCCAGGGTGATCGCCGTACCCACCGCGGTGGTCGACCAAAAAGCGCGCTGGGCCTTCTGGGACTCGGTGAGCAACATCATTTCCACCATCGTGCAGACCGCCGCGCTGATCGTTGCGCCGTTCGTGCCGGTGCTGGGTGAAGCCATGATGGCGTACATGGCCTATCAAATGCTCGATGAAGCGTTCGAAGGCGTCATCGAGTGGGCGCAGGGGCGAACGACCGAAGCCTTGGAACTCTTGATGGGCACCGTGGAATCGATGATCCAGTTGGGCCTGTTCGCCGTGGGCGGCAAGATTGGCGCGGCCGAGTTCCGCAAGATTTTGCCCAAGGAAGTCGTGGCGTTCATCGACCGCTTCAAACCGGTAAAACTGGCCAGTGGCAAGACCCGCTATTGGGAGCCGGATCTCGAACGCTACAAGCACCCGCAGGTTCCAACGGCAGATTCGCAACCCGATGCGCTGGGTTTGCACACGCATCAGGGCAAGCGCCTGCTGCCCTTGGAGGATGCCCACTTTGCAGTAAAAGAAAGCCAGGTGCCGGGGCAGTACCGCATTGAACACCCGAGCCGCCCCGACGCTTACCAACCGGTGGTGCGCCACAATGGCGAAGGCGCCTGGCACACTGAACTCGAGCAACCGCTGGAATGGGATGGCGAGACGGTTCTGCGCCGTATCGGTTCTTCCGTCGAGAGCCTGTCGCCGAACGAGCGCGAAACCGTCTTGCGGATCAGCGGAACCAGCGAAGACGCGTTGCGCAAAATGCATGTCAATCAGGAAAAAGTCCCGCCTTTGCTTGCCGACAGTATCCAGCGCTTCAAGATTGATCAGCAGTTGCAACGCTTCATCGATCAGCTCGACAGCCATGTCGCCGAAGAGTTTTTGCGCGCCGACCCGGTCACACAGCTGCAGGTGCTCAGCGAATACGGGCGTTGGCCAAGCGATAAGTGCCTGCGTCTGCTCGATCGACAAGGGCAGCGGCTGTGGCAATCGTCTGCGGACACAAGCCTGCCCGTGACCGAACTGCGCCAGGACAGACTGCTCGGTGACGACGTGCTTAAAACCCTGCTCTATAGCCTCGACGAGACGCAGATCAAAGCCTTGTTGAACGAACCCTTTGCGGGACCGACGCAGTCCGTCGAGGTACGCAGCCAGAACCTGCGCAAGCAAGTGGCCGATCTCGCCAAACGCAACAGGAGCGCGCTGTTCGAGACGCGTTATCAGGCCCTTCAGCACCTCGATGATCCGTTGGCGACACGACTCAAGGCCCACCCTCCCGAACTGCCGGCCAGCATCACCCGCGAACTGCTCGATACCGCGACCGGTAGCGAACTGTTGCAGATCAACGAAGGACAATTGCCCGCGCGCCAGCAGGCACTCATGCAGATGGCCAGTCAGGAGGTGCGCGTTACCCGCGCCTATGAAGGCCTGGAGCTGGACTCGGTGAGCAATTCCGACTCCGACTCTCTGGCGCTGCACAGCCTCAAATTGTTGCCAGGCTGGAGCGGCGATGTACGCATCGAGATCCGGGACAGGCGCTACGAGGGCCCGTTACTGGACACCATCGGCCGTGAAGATGCAGTCGCACACAAGGTTCTGGTTCGCCGCGACGATGGCCAATATCAACCTTACGACGATCGTGGGCAGCAGCTGCATTCGTTCAGCGATTTCTATTCCAGCCTGTTGTACGCATTACCCGACAGCGAGCGCCAGAACCTCGACATCCGGATTGGCCAGGGCCAGGCGCTGAAGGCGACCATTCGCGAACGTACGCTTGAGCGCAACGAGTTGCGTCAGGTGATCGGCGATACGCCGACCCAACCGTCGGCTGTCGACACACTGCGGCTGCTGGGGACCGATGGTTATCCCCCTGCGCCACCACGTCCGCCGCGCCCCAGTTCCCAACCGCGCACACTCGAAGAAGACATCCGGGTGCTCTATCCGCGAATGTCGAACCGTGAGGTGGGTTATCTCGCCGAAAGCATGCTACGCAGTCCCTCTGGCCCGCGCGCAGAGATACTTCGCTTGCAAAATGACTACCTGCAATTGCAGAACGAACTGCATGTCTGGGCCAACAATCCGCCCGCCATTCACCCCGAAACCGGCATGGCGCTCACGCCGCTGGAGAAGCGCGCCGAAATCCAGAACCGCAGGTTGCTCAGGGACGAGTTACTCAAAAGCTGGCGACGGGAGAACGTCACGCACTACGATCAACAGGGCTTCGCCGCCGGGCACGCCGTGCTGCTTAAGCACGCCATCATCGGCGACTTGCCCGTCCTCTCGAGCGATTTCAGTCATATCACTTCGCTCGGCATTGATGGCAGCCCCATGACCACCTCGGTCGAGCGCTTTTTGCAGTCTTTCAGTCAGTTGCAGATTCTGGATGCGCGCAACCTCAACCTGCCAAGCCTGCCACAAGCGCTGACCTCGATGCGCTCGCTGCGCGAATTGAGATTACGCGATTGCCGAGTCAGCCTGACAACGGTCACCGAGTCGGTGTTCGCCTCTATGCCGCAACTCACTCTGCTCGATCTGGAAGGCAACGCGCTGGGCTTGCCGCCGGACCTGCACTCGATGCCTGCATTGCGTTACGTCAATCTGTCGAATACCGGTATTTACACGGTGCCCGACGATTTGCTGGATCATCCACGCCTGATCTCGGCGCAATTCGATCGCAACCGCATCACCCGGATACCGGAAAGGTTTTTCAACCTGCCCAGCTCCCTCAGCGACGGTTACACCTTTGCTGACAACCCGTTGAGTGCGGCCTCTCGCGAACGGGTGAAAGTGTTCTTCGAGCACACCGGAAAGTACTTCGGTGTACGGCCTGTACAGGAAGATCTGCAGCGCACGATCGCCTTGTTCCCAGCCCTTGATGCTGAAAAAGCTACACAGGTGTTGTACCGACTGCCCGGGCCGTTGGCCGAATTCGGTGCACAGTTGTCGCGCTGGGAAGATGAACTCGGCGCCCTGAACCTCGAACTCAATCAATGGACCAACCAGGCCGCCGTCCTTGACCCTGAGACGGGCGAACGTCTGCCCCTTGAAGCACAAACCCGCGAACTGGACGCCAGGCGATCCTTTGCGCAACAGATCGAGCAGCTCTGGCGCAGCCCGCCCGGCTACTACCGCCTTAAAGTACTCAGGGCAACGGCAACGTTCACGGGGGATATGCCGACGCTCAGCGCCGGTTTCGAGCACGTTACCCGGCTGGACCTCAACGGCAACGCCAATATCACCAACGCCCTGCGCTTCGTCGAGTGCTTCCCGAACCTGGCCGAGCTGAAAATGAACGGCTTCGAACTGGAGCCGCTTGCGCTTGGCGAAGTAAAACTGCCTCGACTGACCGACCTGGAGCTGAAAAATTGTGGCGTGGTCATGACCCCGGAAAATCAGGCTGTGCTGCTTTCACTCGACAGCCTCGACTCGCTGAACTTGAGTAACAATCCGCTGGGGACGTTCCCCGACCTGAACCTGCTGCCCCAACTGGACGATCTCGACCTGTCCAACTGCGGGCTGACCGTCGTGCCTGAAGGATTGACCAGCCATCCAGGTTTTCGAACCGTGGTGCTTGCGGGGAACCGCATCACGCAACTGCCTGACGCGCTGTTCGACCTTCCCGCCGATCGCAGTGACGCTATTGACCTTGCCGACAACCCGCTATCGGCAGCCTCCCGCGACCAGATCAAGAATTACTTCCGCAGCCATCGAAACGACTTTGACGTACTGGCTGACGAGCAAGACGTTGCCCTCGCCCGGCAGTTGTTTCCCGGTCTGAACGCCCAAGAGGCCAGCGAGATGATCTACGACTTGCCTGGCGACCTGGCCGGCGGTCGAAAACAACTCGTGCGCTGGAGAGCGGAGCTGCAACAGATGCGCGAGGATCTGGCGCGCTGGGCACTGGAAACTCCATCAGCGCACCCGGTTACAGGTCAGGTGCTTAGCGAAGGCGAGCGTCTGGAGCAACAAGACGCGCGTTCCGCCTTCAAGGAGCTCATGGAGGATTTCTGGCGTGAAAGGTCAATTGACACCGGCGCGCGCACCGCGTCTTTTGCGACAGACCTGAAGTTCTTCGGCGAACTGCCCCGCCTGACTGTGAACTTCGATCACGTGACAAGCCTCAAGCTTGCAGACAATGCAACGACCACAGGCATCGATTCATTTGCTGCCTTGTTCCCGAATCTTCAGGCGCTGGAACTGAAAGCCTTCGCGCTCGATGACATCCCCTCATTCGTCGGGCGCCTCAAGGATCTCAAAGAGCTCAAACTGACTGACTGCGCGCTGACATTCACGCCTGAAGGGCAGCAACTGCTCGGTGCCATGTCCAAACTGCAGTTGCTCGATCTGAGCCACAACCCGCTGACAATCGCACCTGATTTGAACGCCTTGCCAAACCTGACGAGCGTTTCACTTGCCCATACAGATATCAGCAGCGTGCCCGAGGGTATCGCCGAGCATCCGGCTCTTGAAATTCTCCATCTCAATAACAACAACATCACCGAGCTGCCGGACACTTTTTTCAGCTTGAGTGCCGATCAGGCCGACGGCGTATATCTGAACGATAATCCGCTGTCCTTGAATGCTCGCGAGCGCATCAAGCGCTACTACGCCACACAGGGACGCAACTTCCGGGTCAAACCGGCATCGGCTGACATTGCCATGGCGCAAAGACTGTTCCCGCGACTGGGTGACAACGCGGCCATCAACATGATTTATCGCCTGCCCGGGACATTGCTGGCCGGCACGACTCAACTGCTCAGTTGGGAGGCAGAAATCGCCCGAATGATGGGTGATCTCAACGCGTGGCGTGAGCGTCTGCCGGTCAACAATCCGTTGACTGAACTGCCATGGACTGCTCAGGAAAAAGCCACAGAACTCGCCGCCAGACAAGAATTCAGCGACAAGCTTGAGCAACTCTGGCGCGGCCGGCGTAACGACAATTCAGCACTACGGTTCAACACCTTCGATGCCAAGCCGGCGTTTACCGGTGAGTTACCGGAGCTGAGCACTGATTTCACTCACATCACGCATCTCAATCTTCAGGGCAATCCAGGGCTGAAGGTTTCCGGGGGTTTTCTCAGAAGCTTCAGCGGATTGCAGGGACTGGAACTGCAGGGCTTCGGCCTCGGCCGCATACCTCAAGCGCTTCAAAGCCTGCCGTCGCTCGAAACGTTGATGCTGAGCAAGTGCCAGATCACTCTGGATCCTGAAGGACAAGCGATCCTGTCCACGCTGACCCGATTGAAATCGCTGGACTTGTACAGCAACACATTGCAGGCCACGCCCGATGTATCGGCCCTGCAAAACCTGACGTTCATCGATCTGATCAACACCGGGATCGATAGTGTGCCTGCCGGGCTGGAACAGCTGCCGCATCTGGAAGTGGCGTTGCTGAGCGACAACAACATCATCGAACTGCCGGCGGAACTGACGCGTTATTCGGGTCGCGGCATGGAACTGGGCAGCAACCCGCTGTCAGAGGCTTCCAGAGAACGAGTCAAAGCCGCTTTCCAGGCCAAGGCCGACAACTTTGGTATCTCCGCTCGACAGGACGACATCGAACTGGCTCAAAGTCTTTACCCATCGCTGTCCGGTTTCGACGCCAACGATCTTATCTACAGCCTTCCGGGTACGCTGGCCGATGGACGTCTTGAGCTGATGCGCCGCAAAACCGAGCTGACCGGCCTGCTCGACCGCCTGGGCACCTGGGCAAATGAGCCTCCCAGCGATCCTGTAACGCAGATGCCACTTGGGAACGACGCTGCAGCGACGGAAAAACTCAATCGCCAAACCTTCAGGCTCAACCTGGAAAAGGAACTGCGCCTAACGCCCACGTTCCTGACAGATCCAGCGGTTTACTGCGAGTTGTCGTTTACCGGTGAGCTGCCGCCGCTGACCGCACGCTTTGACCACATTGAAAAATTGAATCTGACCACCAAAGCGTCCGCCCCGCCTCGGGTTGATCGTCTGCTGGAGCTTTTTCCCAAGCTCAAAGACATCGACATCCGCAAATTTCCGCTGGGCGAGATTCCCGCCCCGATCTTCGCTATGGACAGGCTGCGCAGCCTGCATCTGCCCGACTGTGGAATCACCCTGACGGAACCGGCTGCAGAGGCCTTCGCAGGCTGGAAAAACCTGAGTTCCGTGGACCTGAGCAACAATCCGCTCAACATTGCTCCAGACCTGAGGCATCTCCCGCAGTTGGACAATCTGCGTCTCGGCAATTGCGCCTTGAGCAAGGTACCTGACGGTCTGTTCGAGCTGCCTCGATTGACGAGCGCGGACTTGTCCGGGAACGCGATTACCGAGTTGCCAGGCGAGTTTCCTTCACAGCCCGGCGACGCCGTGACCGAATACAACTTCGACGACAACCCCCTTCACCCGGAAAGTCAGCAACGCCTGGACAGATACACCACGGCGTTTAACGAGCAAATGAACGAAAGATGGAGGACGGGGGTTCGGCGCGAACTTGACGACTTCGTGGATTCGGATTTTTCCGATGGCGAGGAGCGACCATTACCATCGGCAAGGCATAGCTGACCCGCCGTCAGCCACGTTCTGGCGGCACTGACGACAACTCGAACGGGCTGCTGCTGCGCCGCTGGTTGCGATCTTCCCGCGGCGTGGCACCGAAGAAGTTGCGATAGGCGCTGGAGAAATGCGGCCCCGAGGAGAAGCCACAGGACAGGCCGATCTGGATGATCGACTTGCTGGTCTGCATCAACATCTGCCGGGCTTTGTTCAGGCGCAGCTCCAGGTAGTACTGGCTCGGCACACGGTTGAGGTATTGCTTGAAGATCCGCTCCAACTGGCGACGGGACACGCACACATGCTGGGCGATTTCGTCGGTGGTCAGCGGTTCTTCGATGTTGGCTTCCATCAGCAACACCGCTTGGGTGAGCTTCGGATGGCTGGAGCCGAGACGGTTCTGCAACGGGATGCGCTGACGCTCGCCGCCCTCGCGAATGCGTTCAACGACCAGTTCTTCCGAAACCGCTCCGGCCAACTCTGCACCGTGATCGCGAGCCAATACCGCCAGTAGCAGATCAAGCACGGACATGCCGCCGCACGCGGTCAGGCGATCGCGATCCCAGTCGAACAGGTGACTGGTGGCAATGACTTTAGGGAAACGCTCGGCGAAATCGTCCTGCCAGCGCCAGTGCACGGCAGCACGATAACCGTCGAGCAACCCCAGTTGCGCCAACGGATAGACACCGGCCGACAGACCGCCGATGACCGTACCCGCACGTACCAATTGCTTGAGCGCACTGCTCAGTGCCGGCGCCAATGTGGTCGGCGGCTCGTCAGCGAGCAGGAACAGTTTCTGGAAGTTTTCGAGTTTGCCGGTCCAGGCTTCACCGGGCAATTGCCAGGCGCCTTCGGCCGCCGCTGCGGTCACGGCTTCCGCCTGCAGGAACGACAGCTCGTAAACCACCTCCGGGTGCACACGCTGAGCAACACGCAAGGCTTCCTCCGCCAGCGCCAGCGTCAACGCTTTAGTGCTGGGCCAAATCAGGAAACCAATTCGATGGGCAGTCATGGGCGGGCGATCCGAAACGAAGAACAGTGATGAAGGCATGGGCCAATGCTAGCCCGTAAATGAACACAAATCTGAGACCAACACCGATCAACTGTAGGAGCTGTCGAGTGAAACGAGGCTGCGATCTTTTGATCTTGTTGTTGAAGATCAAAAGATCGCAGCCTTCGGCAGCTCCTACAGGAAATTGAAGCCAGCCTACTGGCTGCGAAGCATGCACTATCGCGGTGCACAACGGCAGCCCTGATTTATTTCAAACTGCCCGAGAGGAATTGTTGCAAACGTTCAGACTGCGGATTCACCAGCACTTCACGCGGGTTGCCGCTTTCTTCAACAACACCTTTGTGCAGGAACACCAACTGGTTCGACACTTCACGGGCAAAGCCCATTTCGTGCGTGACCACGACCATGGTGCGACCTTCCTGAGCCAGCGCTTGCATGACTTTCAGCACGTCTCCCACCAACTCCGGGTCGAGGGCTGAAGTCGGTTCGTCGAACAGCATCACCTCAGGTTCCATCGCCAGCGCACGGGCGATCGCCACACGCTGCTGCTCGCCACCGGACATGTGCCCCGGGAACGCGTCTTTACGATGGGCCACACCGACCTTGTTCAGATAGTACTCGGCTTTTTCGCGGGCTTCGTACTTGGGTACGCCCAGTACGTGAACCGGCGCTTCCATGATGTTTTCAATAGCAGTCATGTGCGACCACAGGTTGAAATGCTGGAACACCATCGACAGGCGCGAACGCATGCGTTGCAGCTGTTTCGGATCAGCGGCTTTCAGCGCGCCGTCCTTGTTCGCCACCAGTTTCAGCTCTTCGTTGTTGAGCAGAATCTTGCCCGCGTGCGGCTGCTCGAGCAGGTTGATGCAGCGCAGGAAAGTACTTTTGCCGGAGCCACTGGAGCCGATGATGCTGATCACATCGCCGGCTGCCGCTTTCAGGGACACGCCCTTGAGCACTTCGTGACTGCCATAGCGTTTATGCAGGTCTTGGACTTCAAGTTTGTACATGCGGTCGGTTCTCACAAAAACAGTCAGTCAGTCGTTGAGCAAGCGCCCGTGACGCAGCGCTTCGCGCCCCGCCACCTTGGCCAGCCAGAAACCGGGTTGGGCATAACGCAGCCGTTCAATGGCAAACAGCACCCCGGAGGTACCAGCACACACCGTGCTGACCCGATCGGACAGAGGATCAATCACTTCAAAAATCTCGTCGCCGGCCTCGACCCACTCGCCGGGCTTGCGCAGAAAACTTACGACGCCCGGATACGGCGCGAACAGCAACTCGGTGCCTTCGAACGGCATGCCGTCACAGGCCTCGTGCGCCGGGTTCGGCCACTCGCCGGTGATCAAACCTTGCTCGGCGAGGAAGGCGAGAATGCCTTCAGCATACGCGCAAGCTTCGGCGCGACCGGTATCGGCCTGACCGCCCAGCTCAATGGTCGTTGCCAGACACGCCAGTGGAATCTGCGCATCAGGGAACAGCCGCGACAGACGCAGCCATGGCAGCGAACAAGCCTCATCGAACGAGCTGCCGCCGGAATCTTCCGCGAGCAATCCGACCTTCACATTCAGGTGCGCGGCCAGTGAGCGCCACTGCGGCCAATGCTGCGGCAACGCGTACATGTGCAGTGCGGCTTCGGCATCGCAGTGCAAGTCCAGCACCACGTCGGCTGTGCAGGCATGGCTGAGCAACACGCGCTGCATGCCTTGCAACTGGCTGCTCGCCTCTGGCAATGCCGCCAGGTGATCGGCCATGGCCTGACGAATCAGGCGCACATTGGCGTGCGGATCGTCACCGAGATTGTCGGCTAAAGCGGCCGCAACCGGCGCGCTCAGTTCGACGAAATCACGATTGAAATTCTTGCCACTGCCGGCCTCGAAACGGCCCTGGTGATTGCCTTGCAGCAATTGCCCGAGACCCAAGGGGTTGGCGACTGGCACCAGCTCGATGACACCGTTGAGCAGGCCTTTGGCTTCGAGTTCGCCGAGGCGCTTTTTCAGCTCCCAGGCGGTGCGCATGCCCGGCAATTCGTCAGCGTGCAGGCTGGCCTGAATATAGGCCTTGCGCTCGCCGCGACCGAAGCGAAAGACCGAAATCTTGCGCTCGCTGCCCAAGTGGCTCCACGGCAATACGTGGTCGATGCGTTCCATATCAGTGCTTCCGCGGGGCCAGGTAGCTCAACCAGCGACGCTCGGCCAGTTTGAACAGCTTGACCAGAATGAACGTCAGGCACAGGTAGAACACGCCAGCGGTGATGTACGCCTCGAACGGCAGATAGAACTGCGCGTTGACCGTGCGCGCTGCGCCAGTGATGTCGATCAAGGTCACGATGGAGGCCAGACTGGTGGTCTGCAGCATCATGATCACTTCGTTGCTGTACTGCGGCAGTGCCCGGCGCAGGGCCGATGGCAGCAGAATGCGCTTGTACAGTTTGAAGCGCGACATGCCCATGGCCTTGGCCGCTTCGATCTCACCGTTCGGCGTGGCTTTGAGGCTGCCGGCAATGATTTCCGCGGTGTAGGCGCTGGTGTTGACCGCAAAGGCCAGGCACGCGCAGAACGTTGCGCTGGACAGCCATGGCCACAGGAAGCTTTCGCGGACCGCTTCGAACTGCGCCAGACCGTAGTAGATCAGGAACAGTTGCACCAGCATCGGCGTGCCACGAATCACGTAGGTGTAAAGCCACGCGGCGCCGTTGACGACTGGGTTCTTCGAGACGCGCATCAGCCCCAGCGGCAGGGCCGCGAGCAGACCGAAAAACAGCGACAGCGCGAGCAGTTTAAGGGTGGTCAGCAGGCCGCCGAGGTACAGCGGCATGGCCTCCCAAATGACGTTGTAGTCGAAGATCATAGATCAGCCGCCCTTACGCCTACCGAGTAGCGCTTCTCAAGTTGACGCAGGATCAGCAACGAAACACTGGTGATCACCAGGTACATCGCCGCCACTGCGAGGAAGAAGGTGAAAGGCTCGCGGGTGGCATCTGCCGCCTGCTTGGCCTTGAACATCATGTCTTGCAGACCGACCACGGAAATCAGCGCGGTGGCCTTGGTGAGAACCAGCCAGTTGTTGGTGAAGCCCGGAATCGCCAGGCGAATCATCTGCGGCACCATCACCCGGAAGAACACCTGAAAACTGCTCATGCCGTACGCCATGCCCGCTTCGGCCTGACCTTTTGGAATGGCCATGAACGCGCCACGGAAGGTTTCCGACAGGTACGCACCGAAGATGAAACCGAGGGTGCCGATGCCGGCGGCCAGCGGATTCAAATCGATGTAATCGTCATAGCCGAGCATCGGTGCGACGCGGTTGAGCAAATCCTGACCGCCGTAAAAGATCAGCAGGATCAGCACCAGATCAGGAATCCCGCGGATCACCGTGGAATAAAGATCGCCCAGCCACGCCAGCCAGCGCACCGGCGACAGGCGTAACGCGACACCAATCAGCCCGAGAACGATGGCCAGAGCCATGGACGACAAGGCGAGCTGAAGCGTCAGCCATGCGCCATCGAGGATGACAGCCCCGTAGCCTTTCAACATGATTCAGGTCCTCGAAAGTTGGGATGAAAAAATGGCGCAAACCGCAGAGATCCTGTTGCTTGCGCCATTTCGGACTTGTCGCAGAGACGTTTTACTTGCCGTAGATATCGAAGGCGAAGTACTTGTCCTGGATTGCCTTGTATTTGCCGTTTTCACGGATGGCCGCGATGGCCGCGTTAATCTTGTCTTTCAGGGCGTCACCCTTACGGACTGCGATGCCTACGCCGTCGCCGAAGTATTTGACGTCGGTGAACGCAGGACCTGCAAACGCGAAGCCTTTGCCGGCGTCGGTGTTGAGGAAGCCATCTTGCAGCAGAGTAGCGTCAGCCACGGTACCGTCGAGGCGACCGGCAGCCACGTCGAGGTAGATTTCGTTCTGCGAGCCGTACGGCTTGATCTCGGCACCCAGCGGGGCGAGGACTTCGCGGGCGAAACGCTCGTGGATCGAACCACGTTGCACGCCGATGTTCTTGCCCTTCAGCTCAGCCAGACCTTCGCTGACCTGAGTACCGGCCTTCATGACCAGACGTGCCGGGGTGTTGTAGTACTTGTTGGTGAAGTCGACCGACTTCTTGCGATCTTCAGTGATCGACATGGACGACAGGATCGCGTCGATCTTGCGCACTTTCAGTGCAGGAATCAGACCGTCGAACTCTTGCTCGACCCACACACACTTGACCTGCATCTGCTCGCACAGAGCGTTGCCGATGTCGTAGTCGAAACCGACGATGCTGCCGTCCGGTGCTTTCGAAGCGAACGGAGGGTAAGCCGCTTCGATACCGATCTTCAGAGGTTTTTCGTCAGCGAAGGCGTTCATCGACAGCACGGACAGTGCCAGGGCGCCAAGCAGCACAAGTTTCTTCATCTTGGGACTCCATCGGTAAAGGGCAAAAACGGCAGAGTGAGCGACAGCCCAATATGCGAATGGGTGAATCGGGAAATCGGTTGCTGCATCGGTGGGAAATTTCCCATTGAAACCGTCGGAGATTTCAACGTCAGCCACGATGAGCGAGTGATCGGCATTCTAACGACAGGCCCGAAGCCGATATTTCTTCAATGCGACAACTAATTACAGATGCACAGAGAAAGCGACTTGAGCACATTGACAGCCTTGCAATTTCATGCAAGAGCGAAAGACAGTGAACCGATCTATGCTGCAAATTGCGGGCCTATTATTCGCAAACCCTTCTAATCCGGCAAGCGCAGCGTTGTGTCTTATTTTTCACCGGGGGTTTCGAGGCTCTAAAACGGGGCAATGCGTTTCCCTTTGCCCCGCTCCGGGGCGGGCGGTTACACATTCGGTTACGTGGAAGGTGTTGGGTAACAGGGGGAAATGTCTTACGGGGGAGATCGATAATTATTGACCCCCCGATCGTTCCCACGCTCTGCGTGGGAATGCAGCAAGGGACGCTCCGCGTCCCCGGAGCCGACGCAGAGCGTCGAGGGAGGCATTCCCACGCAGAGCGTGGGAACGATCGGAAGGTACTCGGTCAAACTGTGGGAGCGAGCCTGCTCGCGAAGAGGCCCGCCCAGCCACCACAAAACCCCCAGACACAAAAAAACCCCGCCCGGCAAACACCGGACGGGGCTTTTCAATGCATCAAGCCGAATGCTTAAGCAACATTCATGGTCTTGTGCGTATCAATCAAATGCTGCACCACACCCGGATCCGCCAGGGTCGAGATATCCCCCAACCCGTCATATTCCGCCGTGGCAATCTTGCGCAGAATCCGGCGCATGATCTTGCCCGAGCGGGTCTTCGGTAGCCCTGGCGCCCACTGGATCACATCCGGCGAAGCAATCGGGCCGATCTCCTTGCGCACCCAGTTCTTCAATTCCAGACGAAGCTGCTCAGTCGGCTCCTCGCCATTCTTCAACGTGACATAGACATAAATGCCCTGCCCCTTGATGTCATGCGGCACACCGACCACCGCCGCCTCAGCAACTTTCGGATGCGCAACCATCGCGCTTTCGATCTCGGCCGTACCCATGCGGTGGCCAGAGACGTTAAGCACGTCATCCACGCGCCCGGTGATCCAGTAGTAGCCATCGGCATCACGACGCGCGCCGTCACCGGTGAAATACATGCCACGGAAGGTCTTGAAGTAGGTATCGACGAAACGATCGTGATCGCCATACAGCGTGCGCGCCTGACCTGGCCACGAGTCGAGAATCACCAGATTGCCTTCAGCCTCGCCCTCAATAATGTTACCGAGGTTGTCGACCAGCGCCGGCACCACACCAAAGAACGGACGTGCTGCCGAACCCGGCTTCAGCGCGTGGGCACCCGGCAACGGGCTCATCATGTTGCCGCCGGTCTCAGTCTGCCACCAGGTATCAACGATCGGGCAACGCGACTTACCGACATTCTTGTAGTACCAGTCCCAGGCTTCCGGGTTGATCGGCTCGCCGACCGAACCGAGCAGACGCAGGCTGCTGCCATCCGCACCTTCAACGGCGGCCTGACCCGAGGCCATCATCGCGCGAATCGCGGTGGGTGCGGTGTAGAGGATGTTGACCTTGTGCTTGTCGACGATCTTCGCCACTCGGGTGATGTCCGGATAGTTCGGCACGCCTTCGAACAGCAACGTGGTCGCGCCATTGGCCAGCGGGCCGTAGACAATGTAACTGTGGCCAGTGACCCAGCCGACGTCGGCGGTGCACCAGTAGATTTCGCCTGGGCGGTAGTCGAACACGCGCTCGTGGGTCATCGCCGCGTACAGCAAATAACCGCCAGTGGTGTGCTGCACGCCCTTCGGCTTGCCGGTGGAGCCGGAGGTATAAAGGATGAACAGCGCTTCTTCCGCGCCCATCTCTTTCGGCGCGCAGACGGTGCCCGCCACTTTCATCAGGTCTTCGTACCAGATGTCGCGATGCTGGTTCCACTTGATGTCGCCACCGGTGCGCTTGCACACGATGACTTTCTGGATGCTGCTGGTTTCCGGGTTGGTCAGCGCGTCGTCGACGTTGGCCTTGAGGGAAATCTTCTTGCCGGCACGGATGCCTTCGTCAGCGGTGATCACCACTTTCGATTTGCAGTCAATGATGCGACCGGCCAGGGCTTCCGGCGAGAAACCGCCGAACACCACCGAGTGAATCGCGCCGATCCGGGTGCAGGCCAGCATGGCGACCACGGCTTCGGGAATCATCGGCATATAAATGGTTACCACGTCGCCGCGGTGCACGTCCTGACCACGCAAGGCGTTGGCGAGTTTGCACACTTGCTCGTGCAGTTCGCGGTAGGTGATGTTACGGCTTTCGGATGGATCGTCGCCTTCCCAGATGATCGCGACTTGATCGCCGCGCTCGGCCAGATGACGGTCGAGGCAGTTGTAGGAAACGTTCAGGGTGCCGTCGGCAAACCATTTGATGTCGACATGGTGATCGTCGAACGACGTCTGTTTCACCGTGGTGAAAGGCTTGATCCAGTCGAGACGCTTGGCTTGCTCGCGCCAGAAGCCGTCAGGGTTGACGACCGACTGCTGGTACATGGCTTTGTAGGTCGCCTCGTCAGTCAGCGTGTTAGCCAGAACCTCGGGACGAACGGGATACAGAGAAGCCGCACTCATCTTTCCTACCTCGGTGTAATAGTTGTTTTTGTATGACCCTGTTGTAACGGGGCGGGGGCCATAGAACCATTCGACGATGGTAGTAACAAGCCCCTACAAGTCGTGGCGATACCGAACCAAAACCCTCAACCCCATGCCCCACGCCCCACGCCGCCTGTAGGAGCTGCCGAAGGCTGCGATCTTTTGATCTTGCTTCTAAACATCCAGATCAAACGATCGCAGCCTTCGGCAGCTCCTACAGGGGGATTTCGGGGATTGTTACCAAATCTGCCAAAGGTGTTTATCAAAACCCGGTCTGTTTACCCCCGCCCCATCTCCCTAAAATTCACCTCGCCGACAAGGCAAACGCGATTAACAACGTTACAGCCCCCACGAAGGCCGTTAATCCAGCTCTCCAGTAATAACTGCAAATGATGAAGTTCCACACGCAACCCTAAAAAGGTTGCGTGACCCCACTCGACCTCAAAAAGGTAAATCTGAAATGAAAGCTTTATTGGTTCTGGCCCTCAGCAGTCTGTGCGCAACCGCCATGGCAGATGAGGTTCCGACTGATGTCGCGCAGCAACAACCGGTTGTTGAGGAATACACTTACTCGACTCACCTGGACATCGCCAAAGTTGTTTCCATGAGCGAAGTTCCGAATGTCTGCGAAGTGGTTCCAGCCAAAATGGAATACGACGACTCCAAAGGTCAGCGTCACATCCTGCGTTACAGCATCATGGGTAACGGCTGTACCAATTGATGTTTGAGACTGCACCGAATTGGATCTCTCAGCGCTTCATTGAGGGTCGATTCCAGCCCGACTTCGGTCGGGCTCAGTTGTGTTTGAAGCCGGTAAAAATGCTTGCAAAACACTAGATGTAGTGAAAAAGCGGTTTTTTTGTTCGTTTTTTGAGCAAATTCACAATAGCGAGATTTTTACGAAAAAAAATCTATCCCCGGCAAAGCCCTGTAAACCCTCACTCTCGTCGAAAAACCACCCTCCTCGACCGCTCCATGCGCGGATTCGCCTCAGCACAGCCGTGTTTTTTTCCCTATAATGCCGCCCCATACGGGTCAGCAATATTCCCTTACAGGGAGCAAAAGCCATTCTGAAGCCCCGCAGCAGCGTTCAACGCTGATTGCGCCCATCAGAGGCTCTCGGAACCCGTCAAAATTTCTGTTTATTTGCCTGCGTGCATCGCTGCAAAAAACGACATCCAACGCGGTCTGTACGACCGTGTGAAAAACCAACCAATCAGGTTTCACACGGGCACAGGCCCTCACGCAGGAGACGACACGTCATGCTGAGCTGGGACGAATTCGACAAAGAAGACAGTGAAGTAGCAACCGTGAAAGGCGCCAACGCCGGCCACGCTACTGAAGCCAACATGGACCGCCTCGACAACGCTGGCGGTGCTGCCGCGATCGAAGCTCGCGCCGTGACCGCCGACGACTCGGCCGCTGTCGCCCGCGCCAAGGCTGCACTGAACTCCCTCGACGTTGCCGAAGGCCTCGCCGAACTCGAAGGCGCCTCCGCCCGTGTCGCCGTTGACGAAAAGCGCATGATCAACTGCCGCGCCGACCTCAACCAACTCGTGCCATTCAAGTACGACTGGGCCTGGCAGAAGTACCTGGACGGTTGCGCAAACCACTGGATGCCGCAAGAAGTCAACATGACCGCCGACATCGCCCTCTGGAAAAACCCGGAAGGCCTGACCGACGACGAGCGCCGCATCGTCATGCGTAACCTCGGCTTCTTCTCCACCGCCGACTCCCTGGTTGCCAACAACCTGGTCCTGGCCGTGTACCGCCTGATCACCAACCCGGAATGCCGCCAGTACATTCTGCGCCAGGCGTTCGAAGAGGCGATCCACACCCACGCCTACCAGTACTGCATCGAATCGCTGGCCATGGATGAAGGCGAGATCTTCAACATGTACCACGAGATCCCATCGGTCGCTAAAAAAGCAGCCTGGGGCCTGAAATACACCCGTTCGATCTCCGATCCGAAGTTCGAAACCGGCACCCCGGACACCGACAAAGAACTGCTGCGCAACCTGATCGCCTACTACTGCGTTCTGGAAGGCATCTTCTTCTACTGCGGCTTCACCCAAATCCTCTCCATGGGCCGCCGCAACAAAATGACCGGCGTCGCCGAGCAGTTCCAATACATCCTGCGCGACGAATCCATGCACCTGAACTTCGGCATCGACGTGATCAACCAGATCAAAATCGAAAACCCACACCTGTGGGATGCTGAGATGAAGGAAGAAGCGACCCAGATGATTCTGCAGGGTACGCAGCTGGAGATCGAATACGCACGTGACACCATGCCTCGCGGCGTACTGGGCATGAACGCGGCGATGATGGAGGACTACCTGAAGTTCATCGCTAACCGTCGTTTGTCGCAGATTGGTTTGAAGGAAGAGTACCCAGGGACGACTAACCCGTTCCCTTGGATGAGCGAGATTATGGACTTGAAGAAAGAGAAGAATTTCTTTGAGACTCGGGTTATTGAGTATCAGACTGGTGGGGCGTTGAGCTGGGATTGATTCTAGCTGCACCCCAAAAAAAACCCGCACATGCGGGTTTTTTTTTCGAGTCGGCTTCTGAACGAAAACGATCTGGCAGTCCTGGTTTACCGCGCCGTCGCTGTTTTCAGTTCCCACGGCTTAAAACTCAGCCACAGCAACACCCCCGGCACCTGCAACGCAATCATCACTCCCAGCGACCACTGATAAGCCTCTACCGGGTGCCCATGCCCAGTTGCCGGCCACAGGTTCAAAATTTCCCCCATCAACCATTGCAAGACGAACGCCAGCACGAACACCACCAGGTTGAACGACGAACTGACCCGCCCGGCCAGCTCAGGCGATACCGACTGAGCTACGATCGCGTAGTTCATGGTCGTCGAGGTGCCGAAGAAGCTGAAACCCATAGCAATCAACAGCGGCGATACAGGCAGTCCGCTGATCATCAGCGATTGAAATACGATGAAAATCGAAACCCCGGCGCCGCATACCATGATCGGTTGAACGCCAAAGCGCCGCAGGTAATCTGTGATCGAGCCGAAGGCCAGCGAGCCTGCAACCATCGCCACGGTGCCCCAGAGCAGGGTATTGGCCATGCTGGATTCGCTCAACTGGGCGACATCGCGTAGCCACGGTCCCATCCACAGCGACAGCACCGACATATAGATCGCATGGGCAAATACCGAGTACAACGCCAGTCGCCAGAATACCCACGAGGAATACAGCGTCCCCACGGCCTTGGACATTTCGGCGAGAGTGGTGTGTTTGGGTTTGTAGGTGCGCGGCACGCTGAAATGAATGACCACGCAGACGAACAAAGTCAGTAGCGCCAGGATCAAGAATGCTTCACGCCATGAGATCCACTTGAGCAGTTCATGCAAGGGCGTGGTGGACGCCATGGCGCCCAGGCCGCCTACCGATAACAGGCATGCCGTACTCAACGGCAGGCGTTCGGCGGGCAACCAGATGGCGCACGCCTTGATCGCACTCATCAGAGAACCAGCGACACCCAGGCCGATCAGACCGCGACCAATGATCAGACCCAGTTCGGTATGGGAGAAACTGAAAATCAGAGAGCCCAACACGGCGAACAGCAGCATAGGTGCCTGCACGCTGCGCGGACCGTAGCGGTCGAGCATGACACCGAGCGGAATCTGCGCCGCAGCGAAGGTCAGAAAATACACGCCGGTCAGGAGACCCAGGCTGCTGGGGGGCAGGTTCAGTTCCCGTTCCAGGTCCACATAAATCAAGGCATTGACCGTGCGAAACAGGTACGACACAAAATGGCCGAGGCCAAACGGGATGAATATGGTCAAGAACAGGTACAAAAACGTGTGTTTGATTTCCTGGTCGGCCTTGGCGCACGAGCCTGTATTCTCATTACTCATGTCGAAGCCTCGCATGTGGAAAAGGTTGTGCGTATTTCACAGCAGAAACGCCCCCGCACCTCTTCAAGCCAAAGTTCATCGGGGCACGGTCGCATTTCAGAGAACTTTACGTGACCAGCATTCTTCAGCGCATTGGTGATGCCGTCGAAGGACAACGGATTATCGAAGTCGAGGAACAGCGGTTTGGGTTCGGTATCAATCTTGACGAAGGCATAACGGGGCAAACCGTTGACGGCGGCCCAGGCACGCCATTGCAGGGTGTGCTCAAGCTCGTCGACCGAGCCCTTCGGCTCTGGCAGGAGATCGCTGGTAAATAGCCAGGAAGCGCGCTTGTAGAGGGTGCGGCCCAACCAGATACGTCGGTGTTCGTGTTTGGCCACGGCGCTGCCAGCCAAGGCGAAGCCCAGCCGATGCATGGGGGTGGAATACACGCACAGCAAGTCTTCGCTGAACTGACCCAGGGCATCGACCACTTGCAGGCGACCGTTCACCCGCAGCACTTTTGCCCTGCCGGCGGCAAACTGTTGATGCGCCGCGACACAACCGCCGCCAGACGGCAGCACCAGTTGCAAATATGAGGGCTGCAAAGGCCAGTCGATGTGGGAGCGTTGATAGCTTTCGGGCGAGTCAGCCAATACCAGACGAGGGCGTTGGAATAACGCCTCTACCTGTTGGTTTATCTGAGTATTGAACGGTCCGAACGGCGCGGCGACGGGCTGGCTCAGAGTATGGACTGCCGGATGCACTTCACCCACGATGATTTGGTAGTCGCCGCGATTGAAGGCCTCGACCGACGCGCTGGAGAGCAGGATATCCGGAGAATGATAGTCGCTGCCGAACACCTCGAAGCCAGCAACATTCAGATCGTTATTGAGCAAAGTGATCAGGCGTTCGATGTCCGCCGCGCAAAGTTGTACCTCGGGATGGTCCGGGAAGTCCTGCAGCACTTGCGTCCAGGCTGTTTCCAGGCGCTGCTCGAGATCGAGGATGAGGCGCGCTTCAAGTGCAGGTAACAGAGGCGCGAGGGTGTTGAGCAGGTCGAGAAAATCAACTGGCTGATCGGGGCTGGCAGTCTGGCGCTGTTCCCAGACTTCAATGAAAGCCTCATTGAGTTGATGCGCGATGGCTTTGATCAGCCACTGATTGATGCGCATCAGCGGCGCCAGTTCTTCATTGACCTGGCTGAGCATGGCCTGGCCAAGGCTGATGTCTATGTTTCTCGAACAATCTTCGTACACCGGGTAACGTCCGACATACATGGCGCCGGTTTCTCGGCTGAGGTCGACCCCAGCCTCGCCAAGCAGCTGGTTCAAACCCTCCAGGCATTCGGTCCGGCGCATCAGGTCGCCGTGGGCATAATCCCGGCGCAAGCCTTCCAATGCTTCAAGGCGCGATTGCCAGGCCAGGCCGAAATCAGCGGACACTTGCGCGTCGACCAGGCAGCGCTGCAGCCGCGCGATGGGGCTTCGCTCGCGAGGCGATACTTGCCAGCCTCGGCGCACGATCCGTTTGCTCACCAAGTGCTCCAGCAGGTCGCGCAGAGTGCTGGGCGCGACTTCCGGACAGGCGCTCAACATACCTGCAAACGTGGGCTCTTGACCCTGTTGGTCGCTGATGTAGTGCAATACCCGAGCGGTTTGCGGGGTGAGGCGCTGGCTTTTGCCAATCGGCATGAACAGGATCTGCTCTTGCAGATAGCAACCGGTATTGAGCTGCAACGGCATTCGGTCGGTGTCTGGACATTGCCGGTTAATCTGTTCGACGAGCCGCTGCACCACCCAGTTCTCGAAGAATGTGTGGCGCTCCTTGATCCACGCCGTGTCACCTTGGGTCAGACGTACATTGTCAGTCTGGTTGGCATCGAACCGGCCCCAGGCCAAAGGTCCGAAAAAACTTGAGGTATCGTTCTTGGCGCAAAAACGTTGCGCGTAACTCCAGCCCAAACGCAGCTTCTGTTTTTTGCGGGTATCGTTTCTGCCGTGCCGATCCCGGACCAGCTCACGGATACGTGTCATCGCCGAGGGGTTAGATATGAATAAAGCCTCGGCGACTGCGTCGTCATCCAGGAAGTCGATCAACCCTTGGCGGGCACTTTCCAGATAGGCGTCATATTCCTCGGCTGCCTCTTCACGTGCCGCCGTCCGCTCCAATAAGCCGTTCCATTGCTGCAAAGACTCGGCCAGTGGTTCGCGCAGTACTTCCGGCAGATCAGAGAGTTGCAGGACCTGGTGCTCGTTGAGTTTGCGGATGAGCTTGCGGCAGGCCTGCGGTGAGTGCGCGTTGGCTTTCTCAAGCAACGTTGCCTTCAACGCCTGCAGTGAGCGAAAGTCTTGTTCAAAGACGCGGCACGATGGCAGGTCGGCGAACCGGCCCAGATCGGTCAAGTGATGAATGGGAAATCCGGTCGAGCGCAGCCAGAAGTATTGTGAGCTTTCCATGTTCTAGACCGGCATCCTGATTGCGTTGAGTTGCTGCAGTTTACCGAGCAATGACAGGTCTTCACTGCTGAGTTGCGCGGTGGCGGAGGAACTCAGTATCTGCATCAAAGTGGCGAGTGACTGCGGTTGCTCCAGGCATCTATAGAGGTGCGCCGCGCGCGGGCTTATGAGCGTAAATTTATGGCGGGCCTCAGGGTCAGGTAAATACACCAGGATGTGTTGGCTGGTTTCCTCCGGGCTGCTACGCCCCAACAGGCTTTTGTCGCGCAACCACTGCGACAGCGCATAGCTACTCTGGTAAATGCGTGCACCGTCGGTGCGCTGATAATGGCCCGGCACCACGGCGCTGGTTTCCACAAGTCCGGTGTAGAGGCGCACACATTCGCGCTCAAGCCCCATCAGGTCACGGATCTGCGGGTAATCAGCGAGTTCCTGGCGCTCGAGCAGAAACCCCAGCGCCGCATCGCAATAGCCATAAACTCTTGGCCCATAATCGAGCCAATTTTGTTGCCGCAGAAATGCCTTGGACAGTTCAGGCAGATCCAGCCCGATGTTGAGCAACGCGCGCAACGTCAACGGGGCACCGGTTTCCAGCGCGTTGATAAACGAATTGACCAAGCGGAACTGATAGTTCTCGACGAACCATTTCACTCTCTCAAACTGACTGGCATACACCTGCAAAATCGCCCGCTCGTCATCGGGATAATGCTCCAGCCATTGAGTCGCCCCCTGGGCTTCGTACAACTGCTGCTGCAGTGTTTCATCGCGTAGCAGGCGTCGCCACAGCTTCCAGACCTGCTCAGCATCCATGCATCAGCTCCTTAACCGGTTTGGTGTAGTGATTCCAGATTTTCTGTGCGCGGCGCACATCGGTGACGATCATGTGTTCGTCGTTGGCGTCCATCACCCGTGTCAGCGCATGGTGGGCCTGCCCCTGGTATTCCAGGATGATCGCCGAAGGCTGGGTACGAGACATAAGCTCCTCGTATAGATCCCAGACAGGTTCAGGCACACACGAGTCATGCCAGTCGTGGTAAAGCCCTTCGTGCCAACTGCCACCCGCCAGATGCACCGAGATCACCTTGTCCAATGGCAAGGTGTCGAGGTAGTCGCGCAAGTCGAAATTTTTCAGGTTCAAGTGATTGGTGTAGATGTTGTGCAAGTCCAGGTGCAAAAAGGTGCCGGACTGCTGTACGAGCCGGGCCAGGAACTCAGCTTCACGCATTTCCGCGCCCGGGCATTGCAGGTAATAAGCAGCGTTTTCATGGGCCAGCGGCATCCCGTAATGGGCCTGCAACATCTTTGCGCGTTCGGCACAACGGAGCACCTCGGCATTGGAAAACTGCAGCGGGCTGCTCCAGATGTCCAGCCAGGAGTTGTCGCCATAGAAACAATGGTTGGCGACCCATGGGCTGTTCAGCATTTTGGCCAGGGGCACATGGCGTTGCACCGCGGCGGTTTCTTCGAGAGGGCTGAAACCGAAATCGCAACCGTAATTGGAATGCGCCAGCAAGGTGAACTTCTCAGCCAGCCGATTGATCATCTCCTTGGCTGCGGGCCTGATAATCTGCGGGCCGTCCATGGGGGCCATGATGTTGTCGAGAAGGATTTCCAGCACATCGACTTCGATGTCCTCAAACGGAAACCAGTCGAGAATCTCGGGGTTGTACTGGATACCCACACCAATCGGTTCGGGCTTAACGAAGTGAGCCATGTGGTTGCCCAGTCAGAGGAAGGGGACGGCTCCCTCGACGTAACGCCGAGGAAGCGTTTGAAACGATCAGGCGAAAACTTTGCTTTCGATGATTTCGATATCGTCGAGATCAAACTCTTCGAACGCCGTTTCGTTGAGGGCTTGCGGTGCGACGTTGGTGGTGGATTCGGTGGTGAGTTCATCCGCGTTGGCGATAGCCGGGGTCACAGTAGATTGAGTCATGTCACTGTCCTTATGGGTGGTTGAAAAGGCGAATCAAGGTGGCTGCGGTGAAGCACCAGGCTATTACCCAGCCCAGGCAGGTCAACAGAAATGTACCCCAGTAGAGTCTGCGCAATGCAGGGGAAACCGTTTCCAGCGGCGCAGTACGCCAATGGCGCTTTACATGGTTGAAAGCACGCTGACGCAGGCGTGGCTGCCCGAGCACTTCGGTAATGGCCAGGTACGTGTCGCCATTGAAGATGGGCAGCAGCGTCGGTATCAGGGAAATGAACGAAGCCACGATCATCACGACAAAAAGAGCCGGTAAAACACCTTCGGTGTCACGAAACATTGCCCACAGGGCTATGCCCACGCCGGCATACAGAAGGCTAACCAAGGGTCCTGCCAGAATGGTGATCACCCGCTGGTTCAGTGGCAGCTGCGACCATTGCGTCTGCACCGGACGTACCCAGCCGGTGGCGAGCAACACGTAGATGCCGATTCCGAAATCGTTAACCTTGACCCCATAATGACGACAGGCCATCGCATGCCCCAGTTCATGAAGGGCGATGGACGTCAAAATGACCGGGAAGTGCCAGAGCAACCAGTGGTAACTGTGGATATACGTCTCGCCGACATCGGCCAGGAACGTGCCGAAGTGCATACCCAGATACACGAAGCTCGCCAGGGCCAATGCCAGCAGCGGCAAAATGAATACCGCGCGGCAGCACCAGGGCGCCCACCGGTAAATATGATCGAGCAAAGGCTGCGGATCGGTTTTCACCAAATTAATCAGCAGATATTCTTTTAGCGGGCCGTAGGTGATACCCGTGGCGGGATCACGCAGATCCTTTTTATGAGCGGTTCGCTCGCTGCTCAGCAACTTCAGATTGAGTAGCTTGCGCTCGAACTGCGCGAGCTTCTCAGGGCTGACCTTTATTCGATGCTGCGCAAGGGCAGCGTCGGCAATGTCTTGCCGGCTTCGCTGGCCATCGAAGAGCATAGCGAGTGAGTACTCGGCCTTGCCCAGTTCAAAGCCAATATCATTACGAGGGTCGTAGAGGTTGTAGCGCCCCGTCACCGAATCGGCAGGCGGCGAGGTCACGACCAGGTCATCCCTGAAGCAGGGATGGGCTTGGATGCTCGACTTTTCGAGAACGCAGGCCGAGGCACTCATGCGCGGGCTCGCAACGCGTGCAGGCTGGGCATGTAAGACTCCTGAAGTGCCTTGCGACCCTGGGCCTTAATGCTTTCGAGGCGTTCGGTGGCAGGCTGGGCACAGGCGCGGCCCAGCACGAACACCGCTCCCGGCCTGGTCGGCCCGCACACCGGTTCGTGGGTGGTCTGGATCGGTTCCCAACCATGCAGGCACATCAAGTACTCGATGCTACTGGCACTCAAGTAACGGCGATGGTTATGCGTCAGAAACCCTTGCTCGATGCCATAACCCAGCGCGCGCCCCTCAATCAACAACAATCCGTCCTCGGCACTGGCCTTCCGGCAAAGTTGCATGACCTGGTTGACATCATGAACATGTTCCAGCGAACCATTGATGATGATCAGGTTGTAATCACCACTAGGGCTCATATGCTCGGCGCCCACCAGATCGATATCCAGGCCGATTTTTTTGCCGTATTCCACATAGGCGCGGTCGGGGTCGTTGCCTCTGACAGTCCATCCCCGTTTAGCGAAGGGAATCATCAAGCCGCCGGCGGAACAACCGACGTCAAGCAGTTTGCCTTTGGCGGGCAGCACATCGTGCAAGTACCGACACAGGTGTTCGCCACGGCGGACCTGGTCTAGAAAGAAGGCGCGCTCCGGCTCCGTATTGCCAAACAGGGTCAGGCGGTAGAATTTGTCGTAGTAGGCGTTGTAAAAGGCTTCATCGAAGCGGTACTGCTGGAAAATATGCCCGCAATCCTGGCAGCCGAGTACAGGCAATGCCACGACCTGATCACCAGGACCTTGGACACTTTCCAGTAAAACCCAATGTGCTTTGGAACTGCACAATTCACAGTTCATTTTCTGCGCGCAAAACTTTCCAGGCATTTGCAAAACTTGCAAATACTGTTGCTCTATAGTTGTACTCACGATGACATCCCGGTCACTTGATGCAGAAGAAACCTTCAAAGCATATGTACTTGAATATACTGGTTATATCCTTAAAGCCGGCGCGAGATAACATATCCATATTGCCAGCCGTGGAAAAAGGCTCAAGTACGCCTTTCAAACTTCTTGTCTTCGCCAGGATTTCATCGGCGTTATAACCCTGGTCGCGTTTATAATCTACATACAGGCTACTGAGGATGTCTTGAAAGCGCGCATCCGGGCCGCGTACTTTTTCAAACATGATAAAAGTACCGCCCCAGTTCAACGATTCGTAGATACGATCAAACAAGGCTTGGCGAATACGCGGGTGCACGAACTGAATAGTGTAGTACGCAACTATCAGATCGCTTTTTTCATAAGGAAAGGTCAGGATGTCATCGGTAACGAAGCTGACATTGTGCTGCGGCGATGCGCTCAGAAGCTCATTTGCCTTGCGGGTCATGGCGTCTTCCACATCAATGCCCACCCACTTTGCCGAGGCGCAATGACGCTGTGCGAGTTGTCGGGTAAGGGTGCCGGTAGAACTACCCAGTTCGTAACAGGTGCTGTCGCTCTTTACAAAAAAGTCACTGAGCGACAGCACGATATCGTGCCCGTCCTTATATTTAGGTACGGATTTCGATACATGGGAGTCAAAGTGTTGCGGGGTCGTGCCTCCGAAACTCCATGAGGCATTACTGGACTCTACGCCGTCACCGACGGTTTCGTAGAGAGTGGCAGGCGAAGTCATTAGGGAAGACATGTATGTCACATCCTTGTCCGATAACATGGGAGCACTTTAGTGCAACGAGATTCCTTTCTGCTCGACCAGAGAATATCCAGTCTTAATTAATGTGTCATCATTTTTCTGTGGAAAATAATTATTTCATGCGCACCAAACAGGTGCATGAAAACTGACCCAGGAATGTTTGAAGTGCACGCCGTTTTTTGATGCATCACTGCTTAAGGTTCAAAAAATGCTGAGTCAGTCGAAAAGCAGAACTTTCCTGCTCTGAACCGATGGGTCCCTCTAAGGAAGGTCAGAAACGCCCGCTCTTCTCGAACGCCAGACTTCGACCAGCAGCAGGTATTTAGCGGTCTATTACTGCTCACGTCGATTGAGGTTCTAGGTCAAGACGACATTGGCAATCGAGATGTCAGTCTGCGCGCACTCAATACCATCACCGACGTGGGTTGGGTGCTGCTAGCGGGATCACTTGCAAGACCTGTCGCTCATTTCTGTAGGAAATTTCCTAGACAGCCGTGATGGCCACTCAGTATCGTCCGAGGATTTACAGCCCTCGGCGATTGTATGGTTATGGAAAAAAGTAACAGCGACTGGAGTGACGTAGAGATTCAGGCGGCGGTCGATGCCTATCTCGGGATGTGGTCGTGTGAACAGAAAGAACTGACATACAACAAGGCACACGAGAATCGTGTACTTCGCGAGGGCGTATTGGCCAACCGAACCAAGAGCTCTATCGAGTTTCGGATGCAGAACATTTCTTCCGTCATGGTCGAGCTGGGCCGTGAACCTATCAAGGGTTACAAACCTGCCAAGAATGTTGGCGCTAATGTTGCGCGTAGCATTCGCACAGCGCTCGATGCTTCTAGCGTTGTTACTCCTGAGGACTCTGATCCCACGGCGGACGAAGCAAAGCTAGAACAGCGGGCGGGCAAATTTGAGCGGCAACCATTCCTATACGTCCCAAAAGGGATAAAGAATCCTGTTTGGACCGAATCCACCAGAAAGGTTTACTTTCGCGATCCCGAGTTGAGGGGCTGGGTTCGTCAGCAGGCCAATGGAAAGTGCGAAGGCTGTGGCGAACCAGCTCCATTTAAGAAGGATGGGAAGCCGTTTCTGGAAGTGCATCACGTTAAGCATATGTCGCAAGAGGGTTCGGACCGTCCTTCGAACGTTGTGGCGTTGTGTCCCAACTGTCATCAACGTTGCCACCATTCGGACGACAGTGCGCAATTCACTGCTTGGCTTTACGACAAAGTTGGAAGACTAGAAGAGGAATAATGCGGTTTATCTGGATAACCGCATTCGCTGGTTGTAGGGCCGCTTCGCTGCCTATCGGGGATAAATCCCCTCCCCCCTATCGCTGCTGCGTAGACACCTGTCTTCAGGACTGAGTTGATGCCACCAATCGCCAGCACGCTGCCTCCCACAAATTCCGCATCATCCTGAAAACAATCAGTGCAACCCGCGCCGCCTCCCGCTATTAATACCCCTCCCCCACTCAAGGATCCGAGCCCCACCATGAAATTCGATCTCGCCTACTGCCTCAGCCTCGACGACAAGTTGTCGATCTATGACGTTCGCGATCTTAATTTCGATGAGACGGTGGCGTTTGACTCCGCGAAGGAGCACTTCCAGTGCCCCAACGATGCGTGTCGTTCGGCGTTCGAGGCTTCCAACGAGTTGGGCACGTTCAACGCCAAGAATGTGAATTACGTGCGCACGCCGCACTTCAAGAATCTGCCCACTACCCAGCATGTAGCGGGTTGTCCGTATGTGAGTTTGAAGGTTTCAGCGTCTGGCGTTGAAACGGCGGATGGCGAGGTGGATGACGGGCGTGAGGAACACTTCCCATCAGAGTTGCTGCTCACCCGGCGTGAGTATGTGCGCAAGCCTGTCGCGCCAGCGGGGGCGGCGGATGTGTTGCGCAATGATCCGGTGCGGGGGGTGGCGGACACTGGTAAAGAGTCGGCGAGTCGTGAGTCGGCACCGGACAAGACCAGTGTGTTTGCGCACCCGGTGGAGTGCTTTGTTTCGAACTTCGCGGACAAGGAGTTGCTTAAGCGCATGCCGTTGAAGGTCGGCGAGCATACGGCGCCGTACAGTTCGTTCTTCAAGAAGATTGAGTATCTGACGGACAACAAGGGGCTGATTTACTGGGGGCGAATCAAGAAGATTGAGGACTTCCACAGTGGTGCCAGTTTCCGGATCGATTTCGAGGACAAGGTCTGGTTCAAGAAGCCCGAGGACAGTAAGAAGAAGCCGTACCCGGTCAGTGTTTATCTGAACAAGAAGCTGATCGACAACTACCGCAAGCGCAAGGCGTTTCTGGAGGAGATCAAGCACGCGGCGGATAGCGACAAGGCGTTGTTCTGTTTCTTCTATGGGGTGACGCCGGAGTTGAAGCAGGTGCCCGGCAAGAAGAACCCCGAAAAGCCTTTCGAGGTCTTCAATGCCAATATCGAGAACCTGGATCACTTCATTATTCGTGAAGCGCCGGGGCTGGAGTGACGGTTAGCCTTGGGGCAGTTGCAGTTTGACGGCGCCGGGGTGTTGTTTGACGACGGAGTACGGCAGGATCGACCAGTCAGGTCTATCGCAAGAGCGTTGCACGCGGGCGAAGTAGGCGCCGAGGTACAAGCCCTTCTCGGTGAAGTACCAAGGTGAAGTGCCCCAGATGCTCTCATCCTGGAAGTTGCAGTCGTCATCTCCCGTCGGTTTCTTCATTTCTGTGGGGTACAGGGCGGTGAATTGCTTGATTACCCATGGCACCAACTCTTTGCTTACGTACTGATAGCGCGCGTTACTTTCGTCCTTGCTCAGCGGTTTGTCGCCCAGGCTGTCGCGCTCGGCATGTAGCAGCGGTTTGCCCTCTCCGACCCACAGCACATCTTCGAGGGACAGCGGGTGGCCGGTTTTCACGTCGATATTGAGCGGGGAATCACCGAAGTCCGGATGCGCGCCGCCGCAGTAATAGCTGGTCGAGATATTCAGGCTGACCACGGCTGGCGAGATCATTTTCGGTTCTGCCTGTTGCATGAAATCGACGTTCTCTCCGCCACTCAATTGGCAACTGTGATAACGGATGACTTCAAGCCAGAGCCGTCCCAGCAATTGCTGATTAACCCGCTGCAGATCATCTTTCGGCAAACCGGATTCCACACTGAACAGGGCAATTTTCGAGTCGGGCTCCGTCCACCATTGCAGGGTGTAGCCCATGAAATTGTCTTTCTTCGTGGCTTTGAGATTGAGCCCCTGCACTCGCAAGTATTCGTACAACTCGCCGCTCGGCAGCGCGGCGATGATTGGCAGCGTGTTAGCGCTAGGCGTCGGAGCTTTGGCCTCGGTGAGTTGCACTGACAGCTTTTTTCCCTTCGGACTTTGCCACTCGCCCTGCCAGCCGTCGCCGTTCTCTTCCAGCTTCAACGTTGGCAGAGGCTTTTCATCACCGTAACGATTGTTGCCCTCGGTCAGGGTCAGTGTGCTGTCCTGCAACGCGCCGCTTAGGGGCAGATCGCGATGGTACTTCTCATAGAAGTAGCGGCCAGTCACTTCGTCCGGCTGTGTGGTATTCAGCTCCACGACAATCGGTGTCTTACCCAGCGTACCGGTAAATACGCGCCGGCCATCTTCGGCATGGGCAGTGGAAATCAGTGTGAACAGCGCCGCGGCATATGGCGCCAGGCGCATCAGTCCCTTGAGCATGAATCAATCCTTGAAGGAGTCGGAGGTCGCGTCGGCACATAGGCGCCGACGCTAAAAATACGCTGCGGATTATGGCGGGGGCCGCTTAACTATTCGAGTTTTCTTGCTCGTACTTTTTAAGCCAGGCTTCGTGCTCCAGCGCCGCAATTTCCCGAGCCATTTGTTGGCGACGTTCCTTGGCAGCATGAAGCTGGACGTCATCAAGAAAGCAGTAATGACGCAGCCAGTGAAGCGCCATTTCCTCATCCGGAAAGTAGTAAGACTTGGCGCCCTTGCTGTTCCTCGGCGTGTCATTCATTTGCTCGTCAAATACCATCGCGGTGATTTCATCCGGTGGCAAAGACCCCGTATGGGCGACCTTGTCCTGGAAAATCCATGCAATCTCATCAATGTGTTTTTGCGCGCTGCGATGACTACGTCGATAGAACCGTTGATGCTCACAAGTCTGTTTCAGCCGCGCCAACATCAACTCAGGGTTTAACCACTGCCCGAGGTCGTGATGATGGGCGTTGATCACTATCCCCTTGACCCAACGATCCACAAATCGATCAACAAAGTCTTCTGTGTCAGCCTTTTTCGCATCAGCGAAAATCAGGCAATAGCGGGTCTGGACGTGAATGACCAGCAACACATGCTTGCGTTGTACCGTTATCGCGTGCACCAGCCACTGCTCATCAGCGCCGCTCGACTCATCATCTTCAATGATTGAGGACGGCGGATTAGTGTCCACCGGCGTAATCTTTTTGCCTTTGTGAACACGGCTGAAAAACTTACTGGCGGCTTCGGTGCAATTGAAGATCAACATCCTGGTTCTCTGGTCGTTGCTGAGGACAGCGTTCAGTTACCGATTTTGGTTTCTTCCGCTGTAACCTGGCAATGGTTCATTTAAGCGAAATGCACAGCAGCACAATAATCAGCAAACCAATATAGACCCAGGCATGCACCCGATCCGGGATCCGCCCAATCCATGGCGCGGCCAATCGAATCCCGATGAGCGAGCCAACCGTCAGCACCGCAAACGCGAGCAAATCCACATACCCGACAAACCACGCGCCCAGGTCAGCCTGACTGAACCCGGCCAACGCCATGTACGTCAGCGTCCCCGCCAATGCCACCGGCACACTCAACGGATTGGCCATGGACGTCGCTTGCGACATGCTCAGCCCGCAACGGCGCAATAGCGGCACGGTCATGACGCTGCCTCCTACACCGAGAAACGTCGCGATGACGCCGATGCCTACACCGCCTGCGGAAGTTTCCATAGCGCCAAGTCGGCGTGGGATGACGTCTGCGTTTTGCGTGAGGAATCCGCGTCGTAACAGGCAATCGACGATGGTCACGCCGAGGTAGGCGATGAACGCGTAGCGAATCACGTCGCCGCTGACCCACACCGCCGCTATCGCGCCAACGACCGCACCCATCCCGATAAACCCACCCAGCGGCCACAGGTAATGGCGGATGAGATTACCGGCCCGGCGGTGTTTGTCGGTGGCGATCAGGGCGTTGACGATCATCACGCAGGTCGAGGTGGCGACGGCGATGTGCATCGCCGATTGGCCGATCGGGTCGTCGGCGCCGTGGCTGGCGGTGAGCAGGCGATACAGCAGCGGCACCACGACGAAGCCGCCGCCGAAGCCGAACAGGACGGCGGTGATGCCGGTCAGGCAGCCGAAGAGGGTCAGCAGTAAATAGAACATGACGAGGTTTCCATGAAAGGAGAGCGATCGACGATAGAACGGCATCGCTTGGCCTGCTTCAGCAAGTCAGCCAATAATGTTTGCGTTTACGCCAACCACCGGAAAACGCCTGATGCGCAATGTTTCGATCAATCTGCTGGATGACACGCCGCGCGTGGTGGTGGCGATCGGTACGGATTATTCCCACGGTCACTTGCTGCCCTTTCATACGCATCGGCGGGCGCAGTTGTTGTACGGCGCGACCGGGGTGATGCAGGTCAGCACCCATGACGGCAACTGGGTGGTGCCGCCGCAGCGGGCGGTATGGATTCCGCCGGGGGTGGCGCACGAGGTGTTGATGCTTGGGGTCAGCACGCGCAGCTTGTACATCGAACCGGGTGCAGTGGATTTGGGGGAGCACTGTCAGGTGATCAGTGTGTCGCCGTTGATGCGGCATTTGCTGATGGAGGCGGTGGAGTTACCGCTGACCTATGACTTGGGCGGACGCGACGGCGTGTTGATTGATCTGTTGCTGCATGAATTGACGCGCAGTGCGCCGCTGCGGTTGCACATTCCGCTGCCGACTGACGGAAAACTCCTGTCTATTTGTCAGAACTTTCTGCATCAGCCGTACGCCCACCAATCACCACAGGTATGGGCTGACCAGTTACACATAAGCTTGCGCACCTTCAACAGACTGTTTCGTCAACAAACCGGGCTGAGCTTCAGACAATGGCGGCAGCAGGCCTGCGTGGTCCTGGCGCTGGCACGTTTGGCCTCGGGTGAAGCGGTGACGCGCATCGCGCTGGACTTCGGTTATGAGAGCCCGGCGGCGTTCTCGACGATGTTCCGGCGGATCCTCGGACAGGCACCGTCCGTCTGGTTGGAGGCGGCGAATTAGGGCAAATCAAAAAATGCGTTTGATCCCGGCCGAAAACAACTGTACAAAAACACAGTACATTTTCAATCAGCACTCTTGAGCCCGGAGCACACCATGGCCTCTCTTGCGATGAACCACATCCTCGAACGCATTGCCCTTTTCCAGTTCACCCCGACGCACTGCGTCCAGGCCCGAGCGATGCTGGGCTGGAGCGTGGAACAGCTATCGCGCGAGGCTGAGGTTTCGGTTGAAGACATTCAACGCTTTGAAGCGCAGCAGGATGTTGCGGATGCGGCTCGGCTGGCGTTGGCGTATCGGTTCGAAGCGCAGGGGCTGGTGTTCTTTCCCGGGTTTGCACCGGGGCGTAGTGCAAGTGTTCAGGGCGTGTCGTCGGAAGCGGTGGGGCGTGGGGATTTTGCGATGGCTGATTGAGAGAACGAGTTGATCTTTATCCCTAAATAGGTATATTTTCGCATGAGTGCAAGGAAGCCGCTCTTGTGGGTCTGCAGTAGCAAGAAAGATCTCAAGCAGATGCCCACAGACGTACAGGATGTTTTTGGTTATGCACTGGATTTGGCCCAGATTGGTTTGAAGCATCCGGATGCAAAACCCCTGAAAGGGTTTGGAGGCGCAGGTGTACTGGAGCTGATCGAAAACTTCGACACCAACACCTACCGTGCCATCTATACGGTTCGTTTCGGCAGTGCCATTTATGTATTGCACTGCTTTCAAAAGAAGTCGACTACCGGAATCAAAACGGCTCAGTCCGATGTTGATCTGATACGAAACCGCCTTCGAGCCGCTCAGGATCACGCGAAAGGATCAGAAAATGATAGAAATTGAAAAGGGTAGCGGGAACGTCTACCAAGACCTCGAACTGCCCAATGCCAGTGAAATGCAGGTTAAGTCGCAGCTCGCGGCGAAGATCGGCGAGATCATCAAGGCTCGCCATCTCACTCAGATTCAGGCGTCTGAAATCCTTGGATTATCCCAGCCAAAACTTTCCGAAATGCTGCGGGGTAAATTTCGAGGGATCAGTGAAGCCAAAATGATGGAATGTCTTTCGCATCTTGGGCGAGACGTGCAGATCGTAGTGAAATCGGCCCCCCGATCACGGAAAGAAGGCCGAATTGAAGTGGTGTTTGCTTAACCTGAAACTCATTAAGCGCTCTGTACAACTCCCTCACTCTCCCCTTCAACCACCAACCACCACGCCTCCCCGCGTTGCGGTTGAGCGATATTAAACGCCTCCCCCATCTGCGGCGTGGTAATCGAAACACTGCGTTCCCACGCCAGTGCCAGAATCCGGTCGAACGGTTCGTGCCAGGCGTGCATCGCCAGGTCGAAGGTGCCGTTGTGGATCGGGAAGAGCCAGCGGCCCTTGAGGTCGATGTGCGCTTGCAGGGTTTCTTCGGGCTGCATGTGCACGTGCGGCCATTCGACGTTGTAGGCGCCGGTTTCCATCAGGGTCAGGTCGAAGGGGCCGTACTGTTCGCCGATGCGTTTGAAGCCATCGAAGTAGCCGCTGTCGCCGCTGAAGAAGATCCGCGTGTCGCCGTCGATCATCACCCAGGACGCCCACAGGGAGCTGTTGCCATCGAACAGGCCACGGCCGGAAAAATGCTGCGACGGTGTAGCAACGAAACGGATGCCGGCAATCTCGGCGCCCTGCCACCAATCGTACTGGCGGACTTTGCTGGCTTCGATGCCCCATTTGATCAGCGTGTCGCCGACGCCCAGTGGCGTCAGGAACAGGTTGGTCTTGGCAGCCAGTCTGAGCACGGCCTGGTAATCGAGGTGGTCGTAGTGGTTATGCGACAGAATCACCGCTTCGATCGGCGGCAATTGGTCGATGCTGATCGGCGGCTGGTGGAAGCGTTTCGGCCCGGCCCACTGCACTGGTGATGCACGCTCGGCGAAGACCGGGTCGGTGATGAAGAATTTGTCGCGCAGTTTCAGCAACAAGGTCGAGTGACCGAGGCGATAGACGCTGTGATTGGGCGCTGCCAGCAGCTCTTCCCGAGTCAATGCTTGCACCGGGATCGGCGCAGCGGGCCGGGTGTTGCGCGGTTTGTGGAAAATCATGTTCCACATGATCCGCAGCATTTTGCGCAGGCCTTCGCGTTGCACCGGCGCATGGTTACGAAACAAGCCTTGAGCCTGTCGAGAGGCTTCAGGCGTGGATGTTTTATCCGGGATAGAAACAGGATTGGCCATGACTGAATGACTCCAGAAAAACCGCGCAATTCGCGGTTTCTCCACGGTTGGGACGATAAATGGCCAAGCTGCACGCATAGGCCGAACTGTCTGCTTTTTAGGTTGCGAGGATTAACGCAACATTACACTGCTCGGTGTAGTTTCTAGGTTGCATCAAAGCGGATGACAAGTAAACTGCCAAGTGTAATTTCATCTTTTCTTTGCCGAAGCGTACTTATGACAGCTCCACAGCGCCTCACCGACCGTAAACGCGAAGCCATTATTCAAGCGGCGATTGCCGAATTCCGTGCCAACGGTTTTGAGATCACCAGCATGGACAAGATTGCCGCCACCGCCGGTGTGTCGAAACGCACGGTGTACAACCATTTCCCTAGCAAAGAGGAGTTGTTCGCCGAAATTCTCAACCAGTTGTGGGCACGAATCAGCGCAGAGCAATCCGTCGTCTATAACCGCGATCAGCCCTTGCGCGAGCAATTAAGGCAGATGCTCCAGGCCAAAATGCAGTTGATGGCTGACGAAAATTTCCTGACCCTGGCCCGTGTGGCAATTGCCGCCACCATTCACTCGCCGGAGCGCGCGCAGAACATGGTCGAGCGCATGGGCAAGCGCGAGGAAGGTCTGACCGTGTGGATTCGCGCCGCGCAGGCTGACGGCCGACTGAAACCGGTCGATCCGGAATTCGCCGCACAGCAAGTACAAGGCTTGCTCAAGACCTTTGCTTTCTGGCCGCAGATGTCGATGGGCCGTGCCGCCCTCGATGTCGATATGCAGAACAGCGTCGCCGAATCGGCGCTGCAGATGTTTCTGGCCCACTATCAGCTCTAAATCGCCCCTCTCCTGCGCGAACCATCGACTAAATGGCTCGGAAGGACACTGATTATTCCCGTTGGAATAAATGACAATGTCCGACAATCGACCGACGAACGGTTAGCCTGAGAAAATACTGCAAAGTATTTCAGGATGAATTTCGCGCAGGGCATCATGGAAAACCAACGCGGCAAAGGCTTGTCATTCGCCAGACGTATTTATCTGCCCAGAGCCATTGGCTTGGGCGTGGGATTCTTCAGCGTCGCTGCGGCGTTGTATCCGCTGACCATGCCCGACTGGCTGTGGGCGCTGTTGTTGTTTAACGGTTTCGCCTGGCCGCACTTGGCTTACCAGATCTCCACGCGCTCGGCATTCCCGTATCAGGCTGAACGCCGCAATTTGTTATACGACTCGATGTTCGGCGGTTTCTGGGCGGCGTGCTTTCAGTTCAACCCGCTGACCACCGTGACCATCCTGTCGATGATGACCATGAACAACGTCGCCGCCGGCGGCCAACGTCTGTTCGTGTTCGGCGCCCTCGCGCAACTCGCCGGTGTACTGCTGGGCTGGGCGATTTTCGGTGTTAAATTCAGCCTGACGATGACCCAAATGCAAGTCTGGGCCTGCCTGCCGATGCTCACCCTGTATCCGCTCGCGCTGGGCATGGTGTGTTATCACCTGGCGATCAAACTCTCCCAACACAAGCGCGCACTGAGTGCCCTGAGCCGCACCGACAGCCTCACCGGCCTGCTCAATCACGGGGCCTGGAAAGACCTGCTGCACCTGAAATTTCAGCAGTGCCGCCAACACAACACCCAAGCCACGCTGGCGTTGATCGACATCGACCATTTCAAGGAGATCAACGACAGCTTCGGGCACATCGTCGGCGATGAAGTGCTTCAGCAATTGAGTCAGGAGCTCAAACGCCTGCTGGACCAGTACGAATTGGCCGGGCGCTACGGCGGTGACGAGTTCTGCGTGATCCTGCCGACACTGCCCCTGCACAAGGCCGAAGCCCTGATGGAGCAATTGCGCGAGGCATTGCAGCAGTATCGTCATCCGCAGGTGCCAGAGTTGCGAGTGGGCCTGAGTATCGGTTTGGCGCGCTATCAATCCTTGTACAAGGATGCACTGGACTGGCTGGACGATGCCGACAAAGCGCTCTACATCGCTAAACACACGGGCCGCAACACCATCAGTGTGGCCTTGACCAGGACCGCGACTGACAACGCCGACGCCTAAAAAGTTATACAAAATTACAAATAATTACTCTCTTGTACAAGTTTATGAAGTTTTGTATAAGTAGCCATCTGCCAGCTAAGGAATACTGGCATTGAGCAGTCATTGCCGAATGCCGTCCGCGCATTCGGTCTGCCGGCGCGGAAATAGGGACTGAATCCTCGATCTTCCCCACTTCCTGAGTACTGCGAACATGTTCTTTAATCGCCACAAAGCCGTCGTCGACGATCTTCAGCGCACCCTCACCGAACAAGCCGGCTTGCTCGAAGCGATCAATCGCTCGATGGCGGTCATTGAGTTCGACCTCGATGGCGTCGTGCTGCGCGCCAATGACAACTTTCTCAAGACCATGGATTACACCGCCGAACAAGCGATCGGCCAGCCCCATCGACGTTTTTGCACACCGGAGTTCGGGCGCAGTGCTCAATACACGGATTTGTGGTCACGCCTGAAAAACGGCCAGTTTCAGTCCGGTACGTTTGAGCGGGTCGACGGCAAGGGCCAGCCGATCTGGCTGGAAGCCAGTTATAACCCGATCAAAGATGCCTCGGGACGGGTGGTGAAAGTGGTCAAGTACGCCATGGACGTGACCGCCAAGGTGCAGCGGGAAAGTGAGGCCAATGCCAAGTTACAGGCGATCGACCGGGCAATGGCGGTCATCGAATTCAACCTCGACGGCAGTATTCTCACGGCCAATCAGAACTTTCTGACACGTATGGGTTACACCCTCGCCGAGCTGAAAGGCAAACATCACCGTTTGTTCTGCACGCCGGCACTGGTCAACAGCAGCGCCTATGAGGATTTCTGGCGGCGCTTGAATCAGGGCGAATTGTTCCAGGGGCAGTTCGAACGGGTGGATAAACGCGGGCAAACAGTCTGGCTCGAAGCCAATTACAACCCGGTTTATGACGCTGCCGGGCGCTTGTGCAAAGTGGTGAAATTCGCCTCCGATGTGACCGCGCGCGTCGAGCAACACGAACAGGACGCACGCAGTGCCAGCGCGGCTTATCACATCTCGGTAGCGACGCGAAAAGTCGCCGAGCAAGGTACGCAGGTGATCCAGCAAGCCGCCAGCGAAATGCGCGAAATCGCCGAAGACATTGCCGAGTCTTCAACGCTGATTGCACAACTGGGGGAACGCTCCGAGCAGATCACCGCCATCGTCAACACCATCCGCTCGATTGCCGACCAGACCAACCTGCTGGCGCTCAACGCTGCAATTGAAGCGGCGCGCGCCGGTGAACAGGGCCGCGGGTTTGCCGTGGTTGCCGATGAGGTGCGCCTGCTGGCGGGGCGTACCAGCGGCTCGACGGCGGAGATATCCACCATGATCGGTTTGATCCAGAGCGAAACCCGTCAGGCCATCAAGAGCATGGAAGGCACCCGTGGCCGTGCGGCTGAAGGCGTCGAGTTGGCGAATCAGGCGGGGACGGTGATTCTGCAGATTCGTGATGGTGCCAGTGAGGCGGTGGATGCGGTGAGCATGTTTGCCAATGAACGGGTGCCGGGGTAATCGATGCAGGGTCAGTAGACCGAGGCGCGACCTTCGCGAGCAGGCTCGCTCCCACAGGGAAATGCAATCCAATGTGGGAGCGAGCCTGCTCGCGAAAGGGCAATGAGCCGCGATGCAGGACTATAGTGAGCTTCAGTCTCAAGTCCTGCCGAGTGCACCATGACCACTGAAAAACCCGCATTGCCTGAAACAGCTCCCGTCGACCACCTGCGCTTCCACCGCCCCCACGCCCACCTCAACACCACCTTCGGCAACGACAAGTTTGCCCTGCGCGCCGAGGCTTTCGCGCGGTTCTTCGGCACGCCGCTGTTTCTCGGGGCGCAAACCGTGATCGTCGCGGTGTGGATCGGCCTCAACGTGTCGGGCGTGACGCAATTCGACGTTTACCCGTTCATCCTGCTCAACCTCGCGTTCAGCCTCCAGGCCGCCTATGCCGCACCGCTGATTCTGCTGGCACAAACCCGTCAGGCCGCGCGCGACAAGGCACAAGCCGATGCCGATGCGCTACACCGTGAAGCGTTGGCACAGGCCAATACCGAGCGTCAGGCCCAAGCGGCGAAGAACACCGCGCAACTGCTTGAGCTGCTGGAGCAGAACACCCGCCTCACCGAGATGACCAAAAACCTCACCGAACGCATCGCCAGCCTGACCAGCGAGCTGCACGATCATATGCGCCAGAACCCGCAGCGCTGATCACGGCAAACGCAGCGCACGCCCAAGTTCATCGAACAACGTCACCACCGAACGCAAGGCTCGGCAATCCGCGCGGGTCAGCAACCATAACGCAGTGTCGTAACCGTGCAGCGGCTCGCTCAACGCCTGCAAACCGTCGATGATCAGAAAGTCCGGTAACGCCGCCACACCGAGGCCCGCACGAACCAGCTCTGTCACCGACAACATGCTGTTGCAGCGATACCCCGGAGTGACGCCGGGCAAGTGATGGCGACGCCAGGCGACAGTCGGATGATCGGGCAAAAAGTCATCCGGGGCGATCCAGGTCAACGTCGTCAGATCCGAAGCATCGACATTTTGCAGATAGCGCGAACTGGCGCAGACCCGGTAGGAAATCTTCGTCAGTTGCCGTCCGACCAGATGCTCGGGCGGTGTCCGCGTCAGGCGCAGAGCAATGTCGGCATCACGGCGACTGAGGTTGGCGAAGTCGTTGGAGGTGCTCAGTTCAAGGGTCAGCGCCGGATAATTGGGCATGAACTGCGCCAGCGCCGGCAGCAGCAAACCCTGCAACACCGAATCGGTGCAGGTCAGGCGCACCGTGCCGCTGACCACTTCGCCGCCCTGCTCCACGCCGATACGTGCGGCTTCCAATGCCTGTTCGGCGCGTTCAGCTTGCTCGGCCAGCGTCTGCGCGAGGTTCGTCGGCAGGTAGCCGGCGCGGCTTTTTTCGAACAATTGCTGGCCGAGTGCGGCTTCGAGACGGCGCACGGCACGGAATACCGTCGACACATCGACCTTCAACAGCTGCGAAGCGCGGGCCAGGGAGCCGCCACGCACCAAGGCTAGAATCAGGGCGAGGTCGGGGTAGTCGAGCTGATAGTGCGTGGCTGCATTAATCACTTGGGGAAACGCCCATATTGAGTGCGTGAACGCCAATCTATAGTGAGCACCATCAATCAACAAGCGCAGGGAACTCCCATGGAAAACAGCGCCGTCCGTATCGCCCTGAGTGGCGATTACGACCCGCAAGTCACCGCCCACCAAGCCATTCCCGTCGCCCTCGGTCTGGTCGCCGAACACCTCAATCGCAACGTGCAATTCGAATGGCTGGCCACCGAGCAGATCCACGCCGATACACCACTCGGCGATTTCGACGGTTTCTGGTGCGTACCGGCCAGCCCCTACAAAAGTGAAGAAGGCGCACTGCGAGCGATCCGTTTTGCCCGCGAACAGCAGCGCCCTTTCCTCGGCACCTGCGGCGGCTTTCAGCATGCCGTGCTGGAATTTTCCCGCAACGTGTTGGGCTGGGTGGATGCGGAACATGGTGAAACATCACCCGACTCAGAACGCGCGGTACTCACGCCGTTGACCTGTTCGCTGGTCGAAGCGGTGGACAGCATTCACTTGGTGCCCGGATCGTTGATCGCCAAGGCGTACGAAACGTCTGAGATTCGTGAAGGTTATCGCTGCCGCTTCGGTGTGAATCCGCTGTTCGAACGGCAACTGTTGAACGATCGGCTACAAGCTGTCGGTCATGATTCGTCAGGGGATTTGCGCGCGATTGAACTTAAGGATCAGCGGTTCTTTGTCGCCACGCTATTTCAACCGGAACGTGCGGCGCTCAAAGGGTTGATGCCGCCGCTGGTGCGCGCGTTTGTCGAAGCTTGTGCGGAGGCACGTTGATGGCTTCCTGCTTTGCGGTGATTTTTACCTCGACTCGAACCGAGGGTGACAACGGCTATGCCGAGGCCGCTGAGCGCATGGCTGAGCTGGTCAGTGAGCAGCCGGGGTTTCTTGGGGTGGAGTCAGTCAGAGGCGCGGATGGCGTCGGGATTACGGTGTCGTATTGGCAGAGCGAAGCGGCGATTCTGGCGTGGCGGCAGAACCCGGAGCATCGGGTGATTCAGGAGCGTGGGCGCTCGGAATGGTATTCGGCGTTTCATACGCGGGTGTGCAAAGTCGAACGCGAGTATCGGTTCAGCCTGTGATGTTGGTGGTGAACTCACCGGCCTCATCGCTGGCAAGCCAGCTCCCACAGGTTATGCGCTGTTCTGAAGATCACACCGTATTTGTGGGAGCTGGCTTGCCAGCGACGGGGCCGGTACAGCCACTAAAAATATCAGCCGCGCACCAGACTGCGCACCGCCTCAATCTCCGGCACCTCAACCTTGCTCATATACACCCGCAACGGCTCGGTGATGTTGATCCGCTCGTCGATGTTCTGATCCAGCAATAGCTGAATCAACTCGCGCTTAAGGGTCATGGTCTGCGCCGTCGCCGGCGCCCAGACGAATTCACTCACAGGAATAATGCCGTCATCCGCCACGTCCATGCCGAACGAATCTTCGCTGAAACGCACGATGTATTGACCGGTCTTGCGGTTGAGGCCGACAAACCCCTTGAGATCGTCGGCAGCCTGGCAGATGAGTTGGGAGGTGATGCGCATGGTAAACCTCACGAAAAATGATCGATGGTTTACACGCAGGGCAACGGAGCGGCGCGCCCTCTGCCGGGACGTCTGCCGAGGGCAAGCGTACTGCAAACCGCGCCACAAAAGTGCAGGAAAAATCGCTTTTAATACGTTTATGTCGGTCCTGCGATAGCACGCAATCGATTCAGTTGTTAAAAGGTAGGTCTTTGAAAATGCCCTGCGAAAGGAACTCGAACATGCCCGCCACTTTCACCAAAAGCGCCCTGGTTCTGAGCCTGCTGCTCGGCCTCGGTCAGGCGCACGCCGCCAGCCACGCTGATCCCGACGCCGTTGCTGCGGCCCACGGCATCCCGCACCCAGCGGTGATCGCTCACCGTGGCGCGTCCTTCGATGCACCGGAATCCACCGCAGCGTCCTACAAACTGGCCCGCGACCTGGGCGCCGATTACCTGGAAATGGACCTGCAGCGCAGCAAGGACGGCGTGCTGTTCGCCCTGCACGACGACAACCTGCAACGCACCACCGACGTCGCCAGCAAGTTTCCGGAGCGCAAGGACGCCTCGGCCACCGCGTTCACCATGGCCGAACTGAAAACCCTCGACGCTGGCAGCTGGTTCAACGCCAAGTACCCCGATCGCGCGCGCCCTTCCTACGCCGGGCTGAAAATTCTGACCCTCGATGAAATCATCGACATCGCCCAGGCCAACCCGCAACACAAGCCGGGCCTGTACATCGAGACCAAAGAGCCGCAGCTGTTTCCCGGGATCGAGAAAGACCTCAAGGAAAAACTCCAGGATCGTGGCTGGCTGAGCCCGGCCGGTTCGAAGCTGGCGAAAAGCGCACTGGGTGTGGGTCAGGGTAAAGGCAAGGTGATCCTGCAGACGTTCGAGAAGAACAGCCTCGCCCTGCTGGAAAAAGAAATGCCGCAAGTGCCGAAGATCCTCCTGCTATGGGTTGGCGAAGGCAGCATCGAGCCAAAATCGAAAGTGACCTTTGCCGAGTCTGGCGAGAAAGACAAAAACGTTTTCTACGGCAAACAAGAGCCGAAGTCCGAAGCCGAATTCAAGCAATGGGTGGATTACGCCAAGGCCCAAGGTGCCATCGGTACCGGCCCGTCGGCGAAGCTGACCAAGGGCGGCGACCAGAGCTATTCGGATCTGGTGCAACCGTGGATGAACCAGTACACCCATGATCAAGGCCTGCTGGTGCACGTCTACACCGTCGATGAGCCGGTGGACTTCGACAAAGTCATGGCGGCCGGTGTCGACGGCATCTTCACCAACCGCGCCAGCGAATTGTTGAAGTTCTACAAACGCCCGGCGGCTGGCACGGTTGATCAGGTGTTGAAGAACAACGGCTTCTGATCTGAAATCGAGGCGCCTTCATCGCGGGCAAGCCACGCTCCCACAGGTTCTGTGCCGGTGCATGGCTTGCCCGTTTTGTTTGGGTGCGGGGTTTTAAGGGTGAGTTAAGTTGCGCTGGTTAACCTGAGGCCACTTAAACGAATCACCCCAAGGAATGAACCGATGAAAACTTTGACTGCCCTGTTTACTGCCGCTGCCCTGACTCTTACCGCTGGCCTGGCCCAGGCTGATGTTCGCGTTGACCAGATTCCGCAACTGGTCAAGGAAGGCAAGATCAAGTCGCTGGAATCGATGAATGCCGAAGCGCTGAAACTGCATCCGGGTGCAACTATTACTGACACGGACCTGGATAACCACTTCAACGGTTATGAGTATGAAGTTGAATTGAAAACTGCTGATGGCAAAGAGTTCGATGTGGACTTTGATGCGACCACTGGCAATGTGTTGAGCAACAAGCAAGACACTTGATACCGCGTATAAAGCAAGCCGCACGATTGAGAGATCGTGCGGCTTTTTTGTGTTCGGCTTTTTTAATTGGTTGTCAGTGAGATTTTTTCCCCCTCACCCCAACCCTCTCCCCCAGGGGGGCGAGGGGGAAGGGAGCAGATCGGGGACTTTTCAATGCCTGAGTTCGACTCGCAATCTTGAAGCCGATCAGGAAAACAACAAGGGCCTGAGTGCGCCTCGATATTTCAGGTCGGCGTAGCTCGAACAGTCACCGCGGTCAGTTCCCTCTCCCTTGGGAGAGGGCTAGGGTAAGGGGAAAAGGCGTCACACCGAGATGCTGACCAACGCCCCCGAAGTGCTCGAGTCGGAATCCTGCAACGCCTGCAACAGCGAGGCGGTGGCGGTGGACAGGGAGGCCGAGGTGGCGGTGATCTGCGCTTGTGCGGCAGCTACTTCGGCGGTTTTGGCATCCGAACTTTCCTGCTTCGCCTGGGCCGCTTGCAGCGCTTGCTGCTCCTCCTGCAATTGCTTCTGCAACTCGGCAATCTGCTTGCGCAGTTCTTTCACCGAATCCGATTCTTCACCGCTGGAATCGCTGTCACCCGCGGGTGCCGCACCACCGCCCGCAGCCACTTTGCTGGTGTCCGCTTTCACGCCAGTGCTGGCGGCTGCCGTGGTCGAGGTATCGTCACCAACGTCGCTGATTGCGGTTTTACTGGTGGGTGTCGTGACGGTCTGATTGATCGAAACTGAAGTAATGCTGACCATGGAAAGGCTCCAATGCCGGTTATAGATAACCGGTCATCGACCACGGCTGCTTCAATTTGAGATCGACTGTGTACCGACTCGGTATCCGAACCGGTACACAGGCATTGGCGTCAGGCACTCAGACGCGCGGTGACTTCGTTCAGCTCCCCCGACAGACTATGCAGGTTCTGACTGGCGCTTTCGGTGCGCTGCACGTTGTCGAGGTTGGTGCTGGCGATCGAGGTGATCTCGGTGAGGTTGCGCGAGATGTCCTCGGCCACCGAGGTCTGCTCTTCGGCGGCGGTAGCAATCTGACGGTTCATGTCGCGGATCGCTTCCACCGCGTGGGTGATGCGCTCTAGCATCGCGCCGGCCTGGGTCACCTGCTCGACGCTTTCATCACTGCGCGTCTGGCCGCTGTCGATGGCTTGCGCCGCGTCCACCGCGCCGGTCTGCACGCTCTGGATGATCTGGTTGATCTCGATGATCGACTCGGCGGTGCGTTGTGCGAGGTTGCGCACTTCATCGGCGACCACGGCAAAACCACGCCCGGCCTCACCGGCGCGCGCCGCTTCGATGGCCGCGTTCAAGGCCAGCAGGTTGGTCTGTTCGGCGATGCCGCGAATCACTTCCAGCACTTTGCCGATGCGGCCGCTGTCGGCTTCCAGACGACGGATCACCGTGGCGGTATTGGCGATTTCGCCGCGCATCTGGGTGATCGAATGGATGGTGCTCTGCATGACCTTTTCACCCTGCTGGGCGGACTGGTCGGCATCGTCGGCCGCACGCGCAGCATCAGCGGCGTGACGTGCGACTTCTTGCGCGGTGGCGGACATTTCGTTCATCGCCGTGGCCACTTGATCGGTGCGATTGAATTGTTCGTTGGTGCCGCCGGCCATGGTCGTGGCGATCGCATTCAACTCGCCACTGGCGCTATCCAGATCGCTGGCGCTGCGTTGCAAACGGGTGAAGGTTTCGGCGAGGAAATCGCGCAAGGTGTTGGCGGCGGCGGCGAGGTTGCCCAGCTCATCCTGGCGGTCGCTGACCACGCGCTCGGCGAGTTTGCCGCGACTCAACTGAGTGACGTAATCGATGAGTTTGCGGATCGGTTCGACCAGGTTGCGGTTGACCAGCCACAGGCTCAGCAGGCCGATCAGCAGGCCCGATGCGAGCATCACCAACAGCCCCAGCCACACGGTGCGATCGGCGTCAGCACTGATCAGCGCCGATTGCGCGGTGCCCTGTTTGCGCAGTTCGGCAACCAGTTCACTCATCTGGTCGCTGGCGGCACGGTCGACACCTTTGACCGCGCTGTCGCCCGCCGTCGGATCGCCACCAGCCGCTACGTAGGCATCGCGGCCCTTCTGGTAGGCAGCGCCGAGCAGACGATGTTCTTCACGCAGACGTTCGATGCGGTTTTTCAGGCTCGGCTCGATGCCTTTCTGGCTGGCCAGTTCACCGAGGATGTTCTGCACATCGCGCTGACGATCCTCGAACTGACCCCAATATTTGGCCAGATCCGCCGGCTGCTTGCCGCGCAGCAGAACGTTTTTCCATTCCTGCACCTGCACCTTGAATTGCAGGTTGGCCTCGTCGATCAATTGCGAAGTGTGCAAGGGACCGGCGATCAACTGGCTGTAACTCTGCACGCCGTTGGAGAGGAAATGAAAACAGGCCAGGGCAATCAACAGCACCGCCAGCAGGCTGCCGCTCAGCAGGGCGAGAATTTGCGCTCTCAGGGATTTTTGCAGCATCGAAAGATACTCAGGACAAGGATGAGGCACGCCCGGTAAGGCGTGAAATTTTGCCGGACATCCCTGTCGGCACGCCTTGGCTCATGGCCAAGCGCGCGCAACGTAACCCAAGTGTGATCGGCACGCCAGAGCGCCTCTTGAAGAAAATCCGACCATCGGTAAGTCGCTGACTTGACGTCACTTTGCCGTCACATAAACGTCATGTGACATTGCGATGATGCGGCTCAGTGAACCTGCCATTTGCACAACCGACGCACCCTCCTCGCAGCGAGCCTTCATGAACCACAGCCTCGATATCAGCCATCGCGATCCCGATCTGTTTGGCCTGCTCTACGGCTATCGCTTCCTGCCCGGTGAACGTGGCCGCGAAGTCGATTCCGCCACGGCGTTGCGCTGTTTGCAGGACGACAGCGACAGTGGCGAATTTCTTTGGCTGCACCTCAATCTGGCGCACGCGGCGTGCGAGCGCTGGATGAAAAGTCATCTGCAATTGCCCGAAGAGTTTTTCGAGGCGTTGCATGAAGGCTCGCGGTCGACGCGCATCGAGCATGTCGACTCGGCGTTGCTGGCGGTGGTCAACGATGTGGTGTTCAACCTCAGCAGCATGGTCTCCTCGGACGTGTCGACGCTGTGGGTCTGTGTGCGCAGCAAACTGATCGTCAGTGCGCGTCTGCAACCGCTGCACTCGGTGGATAAATTGCGCTCGTCGGTGAAAGCCGGCGAGCGCTTTCGTTCGCCATCGGAATTGCTCGTGCATCTGCTGCGCGATCAGGGTGAAGTGCTGACGCAGATTGTGCGCAAGACCAGCATGAGCGTCGATCAAGTCGAGGACGAATTGCTCTCCTCCCGGCTGTCGACCAACCGTGCCGAACTCGGTGCCAATCGCCGCGTGTTGGTGCGTTTACAACGGCTGCTGGCGCTGGAGCCGGGCTCGTTGCTGCGTCTGCTCAACCGGCCGCCGCCCTGGTTGCAAAAGGAAGACGTCAAGGAGTTGCGCAAATCCACCGAGGAGTTTGCGCTGATCATCAACGACCTCACCGCCCTTGGCGAGCGGATCAAACTGTTGCAGGAAGAGATCGCCGCCAACCTCAACGAACAGAGCAACCGCACGCTGTTCACCCTGACCGTGGTGACGGTACTGGCGCTGCCGATCAACATCATTGCCGGTTTCTTCGGGATGAATGTGGGTGGGGTGCCGTTGTCGCAAGATCCGGAAGGGTTCTGGATTTTGGTTGCACTGGTGGCGACGTTTACCGTGATTGCCGGGCGTTGGGCGTTTCGCAAACGCGGGGATTACTGACGCCTGAACGCTCGTTCCCACGCTCTGCGTGGGAATGCATCAAGTGACGCTCTGCGTCACAGGGACGCGGAGCGTCCCGGGCGTCATTCCCACGCAGAGCGTGGGAACGAGCAGAAGACCGACGGTGGGGCTAATCAGCCAAACACTGACATGGCGCAGTCTCTCTGTAACATTCTGCAACGATCATGGGCGACATTCCTTCCCTCGCTCAGGATTGTCCTGCCATGGCTACTCCCTCCCTGACCGCCAGCCCCGCGTCCGCCCACAGTGGCAGGCCAGCCCTCGACAAAAAAACCGGCCCGTTTACCTACGTGATCTTTTTCGCCGTGTTGGCGATGGGAATGCTGTTCACCGCTTACAGCCTGATGCACGACATGCACGAACTCGGCACGGTAGTCACCACGTGGACGCCGTTCCTGCTGCTCGGCGTGGCGCTGCTGATTGCCCTGGGTTTCGAGTTCGTCAACGGTTTCCACGACACCGCCAACGCCGTCGCGACGGTGATCTACACCCACTCGTTACCGCCGAATGTCGCGGTGGTCTGGTCGGGGTTCTTCAACTTTCTCGGCGTGTTGCTTTCGAGCGGCGCGGTGGCGTTCGGCATCATCGCGTTGCTGCCGGTGGAGTTGATTCTGCAGGTCGGTTCGTCTGCCGGTTTCTCGATGATTTTCGCCCTGCTGATCGCGGCGATCCTGTGGAACCTCGGCACCTGGTGGCTGGGCTTGCCGGCGTCGTCTTCGCACACGCTGATCGGTTCGATCATCGGCGTCGGCGTGGCCAACGCCTTGATGCACGGCCGTGACGGCACCAGCGGTGTCGATTGGGCGCAGGCGACCAAGATTGGTTACGCCTTGCTGCTCTCGCCGCTGGTAGGTTTCGGTTGCGCGGCGCTGTTGCTGCTGGCGCTGCGTGCGTTCGTGAAGAATCGCGCGCTGTACAAGGCCCCTAAAGGCAACACCCCGCCGCCGTGGTGGATTCGCGGTTTGCTGATTCTGACCTGCACCGGCGTGTCCTTCGCCCACGGCTCCAATGACGGCCAGAAAGGCATGGGCCTGATCATGCTGATTCTGGTCGGCACATTGCCGATGGCCTACGCCTTGAACCGCACCATGCCCGAAGAACAATCGCTGCAGTTTGCCGCCGTGGCGCAAGTCACCCAGCAGGCGCTGGTGAAAAGTGCACCGCTGCCGACGCCCGCCGATCCGCGTGCGGTCCTCTCCGATTATGTGCGCAGCAAGGACGCCACGCCGCAACTGATCCCCGCCCTCGCCGCCCTCACTGGGCACATCGGTGAAGAAGTCAAAGGCTACGGTTCACTGGCGAAAGTCCCGGCCGAAGCCATGGGTAACGTGCGTAACGACATGTACCTGGCCAGCGAAAGCATTCGCCTGATGGACAAAAACAGGGTCGGCAATTTCGACGCCGACACCAGCGGCAAACTGCAACTGTTCAAGCAACAGATCGACAACGCCACGCGGTTTATTCCGCTGTGGGTGAAGATCGCCGTGGCCATCGCGCTGGCGCTGGGCACCATGGTCGGCTGGAAGCGGATTGTGGTGACGGTCGGCGAGAAGATCGGCAAGACCCACCTGACCTATGCCCAGGGCGCCTCGGCGGAAACCGTGGCGATGTTGACCATTGGCGCGGCGGACATGTTTGGTTTGCCCGTTTCGACGACCCATGTGTTGTCTTCGGGGGTGGCCGGGACCATGGTCGCCAACGGTGGCGGGTTGCAGATGAGGACCATCCGCAATCTGTTGATGGCGTGGGTGCTGACACTCCCCGCCGCCATTCTGCTGTCAGGCAGCCTCTACTGGCTGTTCACCCAGATCTTCTGACCGACGAAGATCCCCTGTAGGAGTGAGCCTGCTCGCGATAGCGGTGTGTCAGTCAACATTGATTAAACTGACACACCGCTATCGCGAGCAGGCTCACTCCTACAGTTTTGGTGTTCAGGTTCAGAGCGCGGAGCGAATCAGATCGCCAAGCCAATCCATGAACACGCGCACTCGCAAAGGTAAGTGTCGCTGCCTGGCATAGAGCAATGAAATCCCCATCGCCGGCGCGGTGAATTGCGGCAATACGGTCACCAGTTCGCCGTTTTCCAGATGCGGCTGCATACCGGTGCGCGGCACCTGCGTCAGACCAAAACCGCCCAGGCACGCCGACTCGTAAGCGTCAGTGCTGTTGACCGTAATGCTGCCAGCCATCGGCAAGCGTTTAACCTGACCGCCCTCCTCGTACACAAAACCTTCCGAACGCGAACCCAATACGCCGACGTAATGCACCAGCCGATGCTGCGCGAGATCTTCCAGGGTTTGCGGCACGCCGTAGCGCTCGAGGTACGCGGGGCTGGCGCAGTTGACCATCTGGAAGTCGCCGAGGTGCCTCGCGACCACCGACTGATCCGGTTGCGCGCCGATGCGCACCACGCAATCGAAGCCTTCGCTGAGCAGATCAACCCGGCGATCGGTGCTGCTGATTTCCAGTTCCAGGTTCGGGTGACGCTCCATGAACTGCGGCAGGCGCGGCATGATCAGACGCCGCGCGAGAATGTTCGGCATGTCCACCCGAATGCGCCCGGTCAGCGACGCCTCGTCCTGGCGGAACAAGCCCTCGATCTCGTCCATGTGCGAGAGCAGATCCTTGCTGCGCTCGTACAACACCAGGCCGTCCTGCGTCGCCTGCACCTTGCGCGTGGTGCGTTGCAGCAGACGCGTGCCGAGCAGGGTTTCCAGCGCTTGCACATGTTCGGACACGGTCGAGCGCGGCAAGCCAAGGCTCTCGCCCGCGAGGGTAAAACTCGACAGTTCGCTGACCCGGACGAAGGTGCGCAGCAGTTCCAGTTTGTTCATGGGCCACCTATTGATTGTTCGGTTTAACCGATCAGTGATTCCGGTTTCAGTCTGTTTATCACCATAGGACGGACAAATAAACTTTGATCCATCACCTGATCACTCACGGCAATCGAGGAAAAACCATGGACCGCAAAATCGCATTGATCACCGGCGCCAGTCGTGGCCTGGGAAAAAACGCCGCCCTGCACCTCGCCGCTCAAGGCATCGACATCATCGGCACCTACAACAGTCGCGCCGATGAGGCCCAAGCGCTGGTGCTTGAACTGGAAAAATTCGGCGGCAAAGCCGTGATGCTGCAACTGGATGTCAGCCGCAGCGAGAGTTTTGCCGGTTTCGGTGCGCAGGTTGAGCACGCGTTGCAGGAAACCTTCAAACGTCAGCGCTTTGATTTCCTGATCAACAATGCCGGGATCGGCGTGCACGCGCTGTTCGCCGAAACCACGCCGGAGCAGTTCGATCTGCTGATGAATATTCAGTTGAAAGGGCCGTTCTTCCTGACCCAGCAATTGCTCCCCCTGATCAACGACGGCGGCCGGATCATCAATATTTCCAGCGGCCTGACCCGTTTCAGCTTGCCGGGTTACGGCGCTTATGCGGCGATGAAAGGGGCAATGGAAGTGCTGACCCGTTATCAGGCCAAAGAGCTGGGTGCGCGGCAGATTGGTGTAAACATTCTCGCGCCGGGGGCCATCGAAACTGACTTCGGTGGTGGTGCCGTGCGCGACAATGCGGCGGTGAATGCGATGGTCGCCGACAACACCGCGCTGGGCCGGGCCGGGCAGCCGGATGATATTGGCGGGGCGTTGGCGTTGTTGCTGTCGCCCGGTGCGCAGTGGATCAATGGTCAGCGGGTCGAGGCATCTGGCGGCATGTTCCTCTAACCAACGCTGAAAACACTTGCCCCCTATAGGAGCTGTCGAAGGCTGCGATCTTTTGATGTTGCCCTTAAAAATCAACAGCAAAAGATCGCAGCCTTCGGCAGCTCCTACATGGAGATGGGGGTTAGCCCTGACAAGCGTTGCGGGTCATGAAGCGTTCGCGCAGTACGTCGTAGCCCCAGTGATACGCGTAGGTGTACGGCAGAAAGAACAGCAACACGCCGATGTCGAGCAAAAACGCCTGCCACAGGCTGACCGACAGCCACCAGGCAATCAGCGGCACGCCCATCACGATCAAACCACCTTCGAACAGCAACGCGTGCACCACCCGTACCCAGGCATTGTGCGCAACGTTCATACGCGCCAGCAGACGATCGAAGAAGCGGTTGAACACCACGTTCCAGCCCAGCGCCAACAGGGCGATCAACACCGTCACCGCGCCCATTTCAAGCATCGGTTTTTGCATGATCCACGCCAGCAACGGGGTGCAGATCAGAATCGCCAGCAGTTCGAAACCGATGGCCTGGAAAATACGTTCAGAGATGGATTTGTGGGCAGTCATGGCCTGACTCCTTGAGTGAAGATGGTTGCCATGATCTATCTTGATACCGATACTTCATAACCAATAACCATCGATCAAGGCGATAGTTGATGATCTCGCAGGAAGTGCTGTTGGCATTTGTCCAGGCGGCGACCCAAGGCTCGTTTTCGGCAGCGGCGCGCAAACTGGGGCGCAGTCAGTCGACGATCAGCGCGGCGGTGGCCAGCCTTGAGATCGATCTGGATCTGCAGTTGTTCGATCGCAGCAGCCGCAAACCGGCGCTGACCCCGGCCGGGCATGTGATGCTGCAACGCGCTGAGGCGATTCTGGCGGCCAGCAGTCGTCTGGAAATGACTGCGCGGCAGTTGTCCCAAGGCGTCGAGCCGAAGCTGACCGTGGCGATTTCCGACACTTATCAGTCGGACCGTTTTGAAGCGGCGCTGGTCGGGTTTGAGCAGCGTTATCCGGATCTGGAGCTGGAATGCCTGATCGCCGAATGCGATGACCTGATCGAACTGGTGCAGCGCGGTCGTGCGCATCTGGCCTTCGCCGAAATGCAAGAGAACTACCCACCGGACCTGGCGACCTCGACGGTGGCCGAGCGCACGGAAATCGCCCTGTTCGTCAATCGCGATCACGCGCTGGCCAAGCTTGATCTCGTTGATCAACACATCCTGGAACAACACCGTGAATTGCGCCTGGCGACTATCGTCAATCCTTACGACAGTCGCGGCAAAGGTCGGGTGTGGTCGGCGCCGAGTTATCTGATGTTGCTGGAAATGGCCGAAAAAGGTTTTGGCTGGGCGCCGTTGCCGCGTTGGCTGGCGCAGCGTTTTGGCAATGATTTGCTGGTGGAGTTGAAGGTGCGCGGCTGGCCTAAGCCGGTGTTTGTCGATGCGTTGTGGTCGCGGCTGTATCCGCCGGGGCCGGCGGGGAGCTGGTTGTTGAGCAAGATGCTGGAATAGCGGCGCTGCCAATCGCTGGCAAGCCTGAAGTCAAAAGCCCCTCACCCCAGCCCTCTCCCGGAGGGAGAGGGCTGGGGTGAGGGCCATTCCAGCGCCATGAGCCGCCCTTCGATAAAACGCCGCTCCGGCTCTTGCCGGGTCAGCTCCAAGGCCCGCATATACGCAGCCCGCGCTTCTTCCACCCTACCCAACTGCCGACAAAACTCCGCCCGCGCCGAATGCGCCAAGTGGTAATCCTGCAACTCGCCGCGACCCAAAATCCCTTCAATCAGATTCAAACCGTTCAGCGCCCCATCCCGCTTGGCCACCGCCACCGCCCGGTTCAACTCGATCACCGGCGAAGGCATCGCACGCAACAGCACGTCATACAAACCAACGATCTGCTCCCAATCCGTCTCCCCCGCCGACGGCGCCTCAGCATGAACCGCCGCAATCGCCGCCTGCAAACAGTATGGCCCAAACCGCCGTGTCGTCAGCGCACGCTCAACCAGCGCACTACCTTCAGCAATCAGCCCGGCATCCCACTGAGATCGATCCTGATCATCCAGCAGCACCAGTTCACCACTCGGCGAAGTGCGCGCCGACCGTCGCGACTCGTGCAACAGCATCATCGCCAGCAGCCCCATCACCTCCGGCTCCGGTAGCAATTCCATCAACAGTCGGCCAAGCCGTATCGCCTCGCGGGTCAGATCTTCACGGATCAACTCGGCTCCGCACGACGCCGAATACCCTTCGTTGAACACCAGATAAATCACCCGCAACACGCTATCGAGGCGCTCGGGCAGTTCGCTCAGGCTCGGTACTTGATAGGGAATTTTCGCGTCACGAATCTTCGCTTTGGCGCGCACGATGCGCTGGGCAATCGCTGCCGGCGCGGAGAGAAAGGCGCGGGCGATTTCCTCGGTGGTCAGGTCGCAGACTTCGCGCAACGTCAGCGGCACTTGCGCATCCGCCGCCAGCGCCGGGTGACAACAAGTGAAAATCAGCCGCAGACGATCGTCTTCCACGTCTTCACCGCTCCAGTCCGCCTGTTCCAGTTCTTCCAGCTGCGCCAACAACAATGGCTGCGAGGCCTTGAACCGCGCGCGGCGGCGCAACACATCAATTGCCTTGAAGCGCCCGGTAGACACCAGCCAGGTGCGCGGGTTGTCCGGCACGCCGTCGCGCTGCCAGCGTTCGACCGCGACGAAGAACGCCTCGTGCAAGGCTTCTTCGGCGAGGTCGAAATCACCCAGCAAGCGAATCAGCGTCGCCAGGATCCGCCGCGATTCTTCGCGGTAGACCTGCTCGACCCGCGCCTTGACCTCAGACATTCAATTGCCGCACCGGTCGTACTTCAACGCTGCCCACCCGCGCGGCCGGAATATCGCCGGCAACCTGAATCGCTTCGTTGAGGTCCTTGGCGTCGATCAGGTAGAAACCGGCCAATTGCTCCTTGGTTTCGGCGAACGGGCCGTCGGTGATCGACAGTTTGCCGTTGCGCATACGCACCGTGGTGGCGGTCTGCACCGACTCCAGCGCCTCGGCGGCAACCATCCGCCCGCTGCCCTGGATCGACTCGGCGTAGGCCCAGCACTCGGCGTCCTCCGGGCTGTCGGGCGATGAATGCAGCAGGCGTTCATCGCTGTAGACCAGGCATAAATACTTCATGGCGTTCTCCTGAATCGGACGGTTCAACTATGGCTGAAGATCAGGGGGTCACATCGAACAGCGTCGCACCGCTCATCGGATCAAACGGCGCCGACCAGTGTTCGTGGGCGATTTTCCACGCCCCACCAACCTGCCGATAGCAAACGGTGACGCGCATCCAGCAGCTCTGGGTTTCGCCCTTGTCATTGGTGCCGCCGCAGTTGGCCACCCAGTGGGCGAAAGCGATGTTGTCAGCACTTTCGATGGCGATTTCGTGGAACTCGAAAATGTGCGGGCCGGGGCACATTTCCATGCACTCGACCCAGTGCGCGCGGTAGGCGGCTTTACCCTTGAATTGCAGGGCCTTGATCGCGTCGAAAGAGACGATGTCGTCGGCGTACAGCGCCATGACTTTCTCCACGTCCTTTTTCATGACGGCTTCGCGGTAGGTGTTGATCAGGGTCTGGATATCGGTTTGTGCGCTCATGCTGTTCTCCGTGGTTTTTGTTGTGAAGACACCCTTAGTCGTTCGGCGAACGGGCAGATCGACAGGCGAAACAAAAAATTTCCGCAGAAGACAAAATCGCTAGAATCCGAGCCTCATCTTTGTAGGAAAAAGGAAATTCCCGTGTCAGCCCAACTCGTGCCGTACGACAACCTGAACGCCTTGCAGCGTGAGCAAGTCGAGGCGATTGAAATCCATGCCGAGCAGATCAAGTTCTCCGGTGATATCCACGGTGCTTTGCACACCCTGCTGTCGAAACCCGGCCCCGGGGTGAAGGGCTTTGCGCTGCTGGCGGATGACGTGCCGGTGGCGTTTCTGTTGCTCAAGCGCCCGCCGGTGTTGCCGGCTTGGGCCGATGAACACAGCGCCACCCTGCATGCGTTGCAGGTCGATCGCCGCGCTCAGGGCAAGGGTTACGGCAAGGCGTGTCTGCAAGCGTTGCCCGAAGTTGCACGTCAGGCGTGGCCGGAGATCAAGGGGCTGGAATTGTCGGTGGATGCGGATAACGACGCGGCCATCGCGCTGTACGCCAAGCACGGCTACGTCGACAGCGGCGAAGCGTACAAGGGCCGGATCGGTTACGAACGGCGCATGGGCCTGTTTTTCTAAGTCATCGAGGGAAGCACGATGATCGACTCAATCGAAGCACTGGAAGCGATTTACGGACTGCCGCATGAACGAGCGCTGCGCAAGCAGATCGGTTTTCTCAACGAGGACTATCAAGCAATGGTGCGCCTGTCGCCGCTGGTGATTGTCAGCTCGGTGGGCACCGATGGCCTGGATAATTCGCCGCGCGGTGACAAAGCCGGGTTTGTGCGGATCATTGACGAACGCACGCTGGCGTTGCCCGATCGCCCAGGTAACAACCGCATCGATACTCTGCGCAATGTGCTGCACGATTCGCGGGTGTCGTTGTTGTTCATTATTCCGGGGATTGGCGAGACGTTGCGGGTCAATGGTACGGCGACGATCAGCGCTGATCCGCAGTTGCTGGAAAGCTTTGCGGTGAACGGCAAACCGGCGAAAACGGTGTTGCTGGTGACGGTGGAAGCGGCGTTCTTTCATTGTTCCAAAGCGTTTGTACGCTCGGATGCGTGGAATCCTGAAACGCATCTGCCGCGCTCGGCTCTGCCCTCCGCCGGCGCGTTTCACAAACGCCTGAACGATGGCGAGTTCGACGCCGAAACCTACGACCGCGAAGCACCGAAACGAGTTGCCGACACCCTCTACTGATACTCCCGTAAATGATCGTTAAATGATCGTTCCCACGCTCTGCGTGAGAATGCAGCCGGGGACGCTCTGCGTCCCAAAGTCGTGACGCAGAGCGTCACAGGAAACATTCCCACACGGAGCGTGGGAACGATCAGTATCGGGCTGGCTTTAGAGAGTAAGGATCATCTCGTGCCACGCCATGCCGCCGTGATCCGACTCCGACGGTTTGATGTAGGCAAAACCAAACCCGGCATACAAAGGGATGTGCTTTTCCTTGCACATCAGATGAATCGTCGCCTTACCCATCCCGCGCATCCGCTCGATGAACTCGCCCATCAAGCGCTTGGCCAGCCCCTGCCCTTGATAATCCGGGTGCACCACCACGGACATGATCACCACGTTCGGCCCTTTCGGGTCGTGGCCGATCAGCTCCTTAAACGCCTCGTCCGACATCTGCACGTCAAACGCCGCGCCGGAATTGACGAAGCCTGCCACCACGCCCTCCACTTCGGCGACGACAAAACCTTCCGGCCAGGTGGCAATGCGCGTGGCGATCTTCTCGCGGGTGGCCGCTTCGTCACCTTCGTAGGCAACGGTTTCGATGGCGTAGCAGCGGTCCAGGTCGGCGGCGGTGACGTTGCGGATAACGGTGTTCATGGCGGCTCGGAAATCGGCAGAAGAAAGTGCCGAAAGCATAAAGGAATAAGGCCTGCATATCGATGCGCAAGGGCGGCGTAAAGCCTGCGTATAAGTGCTTTTCTTCGGGTTCGCGGCGGGCTATTTCTCAGGTGTGTCTCTGACTACCCTTGGGGGAAACCGCTTATGAGCAGCGTTGAAATCGGCCTGTTGATGGTGTTGGGCATCAGTACGTTCGGCTTTATCACTCTGGGCATCGACCTGTTGCGGGCGCGACGGTTGGGCAAAGGCAAGCGGGGTTGAAAACCATGAGGCGGATCATTGATCCGCCTCATGCTTGTCGGCTCAGGCCTTGGTATCGACCGGCACGCAGATTTCCAGTTTGCCGGTGTGCAGCTTCGGATTGAAATCCGCGCTGTAACGCTCCAGCTCCGGGGCGTTGAGCTCCACGTAATGAGAGGTCGGCAACCAGGTCTTGTAGATGTATTGCAGGGTTTGTGGCAATTGCTCGAGCGGTCCTTTGTGCTCGAATACTGCGTACTGGCGAGGCAGCACTTCGACCCACTGGTAGACCTTCTGGTCGAGGTCATCGAGCTTACTGATTTCCACCCCGGCGATGTAATCGAAGCCGCCCTTGCCGTCGAAATTGCTGCAGACACCGTAGGTCACTTCGTTCTTTTGCCCCTGGATCTTTCCCAGGTGCGGCAAGAACTTTTCCCACAGCGCCGGGATGTCTTTGGCTGTGTCTTGGGTAAATCGACCGCGAAAACCTGCAATCAGCAAGAAGTGTCCATGTTCGAAGCGAGGTTCAGCCACTTCGACGCGTTTTTGCTCATCCATGACTCGACTCCTGGAACAAAAAAAGGGGTTCGGCTGGGAGTATAGAAAGCCCGATCCAAATCGCACGGTTACAGCGCGTGCAACTGCTCGACGGCGCCCGAACCGACAAATTCGTTGTAGCCAGATACGATCACGTACACCGCGAAATAGCAGAAGATCGCTGCAGATGCCATGTAGGAATAGCGTAATAGCTTATCGCCCAAGAGCTTGCCGCCATGGCTCGCAGCGAAGCACAAACCGGCGGACCACAGCAGTCCGGCGCAGAGGAACCCACCGAGGAACAGCGCCGAACTCAAAGGACCGCCACCACCGGAACGCGCAATCAAGGTGCCGCCCACCGCCGCGAACCAGAGAATCGCGCTCGGCGACGACATGGCGAGAAATATCCCCCGGAAGAACTCTTTGCGATGGGAGTTCTGCCCCACTTCCGCCGTCTCGGCCAGCAGCGCTTCGTGATGGATCGCCGAGTAAATCATCTTCGCCGCAAAGTAGATCAGCAGCGCCGAACCACCAATCCACAAAACCCAACGCACGGTCTCGTATTGCAGCAAAACGGTCATCCCGGCCAGCGCCAGAACCGCATAAACCAGGTCGCCAACACAGGTGCCGAGGCCCAGCGCAAAGCCCTGAAAGTAACCGCGCTGCATCGCCAGGGTGATCATGGCGATGTTGGCCACGCCGATATCCAGGCACAGCGAAAGGCTCAGCAAGAAGCCGCTGGTGAATTCCATCTACCGATTTCCTTGGGACAAAATTGTTTACAAACGGGCTGGACAGTATGCCATCACTGACCTTATCTTCCGCCACAGGTCACCGCAGTGACCAGCGTCGCTCGGACGGTTCCGGGCGCTTACGTTATCCGAGGCAACAATGGCTGAACAAGGTTCGCCGCGCCGCTTTGCGCGCATAGATCGACTCCCCCCTTATGTTTTCAACATCACCGCCGAGCTGAAAATGGCTGCCAGGCGTCGTGGTGAAGACATCATCGACTTGAGCATGGGCAACCCCGACGGCGCCACGCCGCCGCATATTGTCGAAAAACTCGTCCAGGTTGCCCAACGCGAAGACACCCATGGTTACTCCACATCCAAGGGTATTCCGCGTCTGCGCCGGGCGATTTCCAACTGGTACAAGCAACGCTACGAGGTCGACATCGACCCGGAAAGCGAAGCCATCGTCACCATCGGTTCCAAGGAAGGCCTGGCGCATTTGATGCTGGCGACCCTGGATCAGGGCGACACCGTATTGGTGCCAAACCCGAGCTACCCGATTCACATCTACGGTGCGGTGATTGCCGGTGCCCAGGTGCGTTCGGTGCCGCTGGTGCCAGGCGTGGACTTCTTCGACGAACTGGAACGGGCCATTCGCGGTTCGATTCCGAAACCGAAAATGATGATCCTCGGCTTCCCATCGAATCCGACCGCACAGTGCGTGGAACTGGATTTCTTCGAACGGGTGATCGCCCTCGCCAAGCAGTACGACGTGCTGGTGATTCACGATCTGGCTTACGCCGACATCGTCTACGACGGCTGGAAAGCCCCGTCGATCATGCAGGTGCCAGGCGCCAAGGACATTGCGGTGGAGTTCTTCACCCTGTCCAAGAGCTACAACATGGCCGGCTGGCGCATCGGTTTCATGGTCGGTAACCCGGAACTGGTCAACGCTCTGGCGCGGATCAAGAGCTACCACGACTACGGCACCTTCACCCCGCTGCAAGTGGCGGCGATTGCCGCGCTGGAAGGCGATCAGCAGTGTGTGCGCGACATCGCCGAGCAGTATCGCCAGCGCCGCAACGTGCTGGTCAAAGGCCTGCATGAACTGGGCTGGATGGTTGAGAATCCGAAGGCGTCGATGTACGTCTGGGCGAAGATCCCTGAGGCCTACGCGCATCTGGGTTCGTTGGAGTTTGCCAAGAAACTGCTGGCCGAGGCCAAGGTCTGCGTCTCGCCGGGGGTGGGGTTTGGTGAGTATGGCGACGATCATGTGCGCTTTGCGCTGATCGAAAACCAGGACCGGATTCGTCAGGCGGTGCGCGGGATTCGCGGGATGTTCCGGGCGGATGGGTTAGTTACCAAATAACTGACCCACCTCTGATCGTTCCCACGCTCCGCGTGGGAATGCCTCAATGGACGCTCTGCGTCCGCTTTGGGACGCAGAGCGTCCCGGGCTGCATTCCCACGCAGAGCGTGGGAACGATCACCCACAAAAAAACCGCATCGCTGCGGTTTTTTTGTGTCTGCGTGAAGCCGCTTAAACGAACAGCGACAACAGCAGGATAAAGCCCAACGCGACGATGGAGAGGATGGTTTCCATCGCCGTCCAGGTCTTGAACGTCTCGGCCACGGTCATGTTGAAGTACTGCTTCACCAACCAGAAACCGGCGTCGTTCACGTGGGACAGGATCAGCGAACCGGCGCCGGTGGCCAGCACCAGCAACTCACGGTTAACGCCCGGGATCATCCCCACCACCGGCACGACAATGCCCGCGCCCGTGATGGTCGCCACAGTCGCCGAACCGGTCGCGATACGGATCACCGCCGCCACCAGCCACGCCAACAGGATCGGCGAGATCTGCGCGCTGACCGCCATGTGGCCAATCACGTCGCCCACACCGCTGGTGACCAGCATCTGCTTGAAGCCACCGCCGGCACCGATGATCAGAATGATCGCGGCGGTTGGCGCCAGGCTCGCGTCGAGCCACTTGAGCATCTGCTGCGAACCGATGCCCTGCTTGTGCCCGAAGGTGTACAGCGACAGCAGCAACGCCAGCAGCAGTGCCGAGATCGGGTGACCGATCATGTCCATCCAGGTGCGGAAGAAGTGACCGTCCGGCAGCGCCACGTCAGCGAAGGTTTTCAGCAGCATCAGGAACACCGGCAGCAGCACGGTGATCAGGGTGATGCTGAAGCTCGGCAGCGTGGTCGAGTCGTCATTTTCGCGGGCCAGTTGATCGACCAGTTCCTGATTCGGGTGACCCGGAATGTGCTTGGCGATGAACGTACCGAAGATCGGACCAGCAATGATCGCGGTCGGCAGCGCAACGATCAGACCGTAGAGAATGGTCTTGCCGATGTCAGCGCCAAACACGCCGATGGCCAGCAGCGGACCCGGGTGCGGTGGCACCAGACCGTGCACGGCGGACAGACCAGCGAGCAGTGGGATACCGATCTTGATGATCGACACGCCGGTGCGGCGCGCAACGATGAACACCAACGGAATCAGCAGGACAAAGCCGATTTCGAAGAACAGCGGGATGCCCACCAGAAACGCGGCGAACATCATCGCCCACTGGACTTTGTCTTTACCGAACGCACGGATCAGGGTCTGGGCGATCTGATCCGCCCCGCCCGATTCGGCCATCATTTTGCCGAGCATGGTGCCCAGCGCAAGGATGATGCCGACAAAACCGAGCACGCCACCGAAGCCGTCCTGGAACGCTTTGATGATGGTGCCGATCGGCATGCCCGACGTCAGGCCGAGGAACGCGGCGGCGATGGTCAGGGAAATGAACGGGTGAATCTTGAATTTGGTGATCAGGATAATCAGGCCGATTACCGTGACCACTGCATCGAGCAGCAGGTAGGCGTCGTGGGACATGCCAAACATTGGGGGTGTCTCCTGGATTGTTGTTGTTATTAAAGCGGGTTAAACAGAAGTCGGAAGGACAGCGCTATCTCTTTCAACACACTCATACCGCCTGCTTCAGACCGTGGGCCTGCCACCAGACGTGAGCCTGGGATGCCAGCTCTTCAACGCTGTGGATCGAAGCATTCAACGCCAACGTCAACGGCTCACCCTTCGGCGATTCGAGGGTGGCGAACTGGCTTTCGATCAACGTCGCGGGCATAAAGTGGCCCGGACGGTGGGACACACGTTCAGCGGCAACTTCAGGGGTCAATTCAAGAAACACGAAACCCAGGCCCGGCAAGGCGCTGCGCAACACTTCGCGATAACTGTGTTTAAGGGCCGAGCAAGTCAGCACCGGGCGTTTGCCCAGCGCGTCGACGCGACGCAGTTCATCGCACAGGCTGTCGAGCCAGCCGGCACGGTCGTCGTCGTTCAGGGGGATCCCCGCGCTCATCTTTTCGATGTTCGCGGCCGGATGGAAAGTATCGCCTTCAATGGCAGTGGCGCCGCTCAATTGGCACAGGGCCTCGCTGACGCACGTCTTGCCGCAACCGGCAACGCCCATGATGACCAGGGCGGTGATGGGATGACTCATATAACACCTCAGCGCGCAGACAGCGCTACCTTTGCTAGCTATGACTCTAGTGCACAGGCAGAAGTTGCCGACGCCTTCTTGTCGTTTTTTTGGGTTGCAGCAGGTTTGTTCCCAACGCCAAAAAGCGAAGATCAGGCAGGACCTCGCTTACGCATTTACAGCTGCATCAGGACAGCGCTACCTTAGTGCCTTGATTTTTGTTTGGCAAGCCGCCCGATGACCTCCCCTAAAAACGATAAAAATACCCGCACCACCGGCCGTCCCACCCTGAATGAAGTTGCCCGCCTGGCCGGTGTCAGCCCGATTACCGCCTCCCGGGCCTTGCGCGGTGTCAGCACCGTGGCCACTGACCTTGTGGAAAAAGTCCAGAAAGCCGCGCTCGAACTCAACTACGTGGTCAACCCTGCCGCCCGCGCATTGGCCTCGGCGCAGAGCCATTCGGTCGTGGTATTAGTGCCTTCACTGTCCAACCTTCTGTTCATCGATACGCTGGAAGCCATTCATCGGGTGCTCACGCCCAAAGGCTTCGAAGTGCTGATCGGCAACTTCCACTATTCACGCGATGAAGAAGAAAACCTGCTGCGCAACTACATGGCCTATCAGCCGCGTGGATTTTTGCTGACCGGGTTTGATCGCACGGAAAGTTCACGACGGATGATCGAGGCGAGCAATATTCCCTGCGTGTACATGATGGAACTGGACAGCGCTGCCGGGGTGAATTGCGTCGGCTTCTCGCAGCTCAGTGCCGGTGAAACGGCGGCCGAGCATTTGCTCTCACGTGGGCGCAAGCGTCTGGCTTACATCGGTGCGCAACTTGATCAGCGCACGTTGTTGCGCGGTGAAGGCTTTCGCAAAGCGTTGCAAAAGGCCGGGCGTTACGACCCGGATCTGGAAGTACTGACGCCTCGTTCTTCATCGGTGGGCTTGGGCGGGGAGTTGTTTTTGCAATTGCTCGCGGCGCATCCGGACGTTGATGCGATCTTCTTTGGCAACGACGACCTGGCGCAGGGTGCGTTACTGGAAGCGCTGCGTCACGGCATCAAGATTCCCGAGCAGGTGGCGATTCTCGGTTTTAACGACTTGCCGATGTCAGAGCACATGGTGCCGCGCCTGAGCAGCATCAACACCCCGCGTGAAGCGATCGGCCGGCGCGCGGCGGAGCAGATGCTGACGTTGATGGCCGGTAACAGCGTGGCGCGTCCGGTGGAAGACATGGGCTTTGAACTGAAGATTCGCGAAAGTACCTGACAACAGGTAACCGATCGTTCCCACGCTCTGCGTGGGAACGATCAACCGCCCAACAATTCGACGAGGGCATGCGCGCCCTTCTGCAATGGCTGGCTCTTGAGCCACACCGCATGCACCGGCATCACCAGTCCGTTTTCGATGTTGCGGAAATTCAGCCGTTTCAGTCGCCCGGATTCGATCCGCGACTGCACCACCGACAACGGAAAATTGCCCCAGCCCAATCCCGCCTCGACCATTTCCATCGCCGTCTCAAGGCTATCGGTGCGCCAATACGACTCCGCCACCAACGGCCGCGTTTCACTGATCGGCAAGTCACGACTGGCGACGATGATTTGCCGTACATGCACCAGATCCTCAAGAAACAGATCCTGACCCCGCAACAACGGACTGTCCGCCGCCAGGGTGGCAATCATCCGTTCGCTGCCGACAAACTGAAAACGCTCCAGCACATTCATGCTCAATCCGGCGAACGCCAGGCACAGGCTGACGCGGCCGCTGTGCAGCATCGCCAACACGTCGTCCTGCGGTGCGGTCAGCACTTCGATATCGAGCAACGGATGGTGCTCGGCGATCACCTTGATCGCCGCCAGCAAACGGCGCCGGTCGATGTCCGCGACTACGCCGATCGACAACTTGCTCTCCAGCCCCAACGACAGTTCCACCGCATGCACTTGCAACTGCTTGAGTTGCTCGGCAATCAGCCGCGCGTGTGGCACTAGCGACAGCGCCATCGCCGTGGGTTGCGGTTCGCGATGGCTGCGGTCGAACAGCAGATAACCGAGTTCCGCCTCAAGGTTGCCGATCCCCATACTCACGGCCGACGGGACTTTGCCCAACGCACGCGCCGCCGCCGAAAACGAGCCGCGTTCGATTACGGCAAGAAACAGCTCGATGCTGTCACTGTTGAAATTCAATTTGCACACCTATCAACAAAACTGAAAGCTACTGACTTTTTCTGTCAGCCCTATTGAAGCTATCTTTTGCCGCCTTCGCCAGTCCCGCTGGCGACAAACGGCAAGAAAGAGGCAACTCCCCATGCAAGGCGTCAAACGCAAACTGGTCTACGTGTCGCTCTACGAAGTGATCGGCATGACTTTCTCCGCCCTCGGTCTGGCGTTATTGTCCGGCACCTCACCGGGCAGCACCGGGCCACTGGCGGTGATCATCACCACCATCGCCGTGACCTGGAATTTCATTTACACCTCGCTGTTCGAGCGCTGGGAAAGTCGCCAGGTATCGCGCACGCGCACAGTGAAACGCCGTATCGCTCACGCGGTGGGCTTTCAACTGACGCTGATCGTGTTCCTGATTCCGTTGATTGCCTGGTGGATGAACATCAGTCTGGTGCAGGCGTTTCTGCTCGATCTGGCGCTGATCATTTTCATCCCCTGCTACACGTTTGCCTTCAATTGGCTGTTTGACAGGATTTTCGGGCTGCCAGCCTCGGCGCTACCAGATTCGGCGGCTGCGGCATAAATCGTTAATTCGTAAGCAGATATTGCGAGAATTCAGCGGTTTATCTGTTTAATCCGCCGATATTCACAATCCGTGAACTCCGATAGCAGGCTAAGCTTTTCCATCAATAAAAAATGGACCAGCCCATGACTGCACACGCCCCCGCCACCGCACAAAGCGACGGCATCGACCCGATCCGCGCTGCTCAGGTATCCGCCCGCATCGATCGCCTTCCGGCGGTCGCGACGATCTGGCGGCTGGTGGCGCTGCTGTCGATCGGTGGGTTTTTCGAACTCTACGACCTGTTCCAGACCGCTTACATCAGCCCCGGACTAATCCGCGACGGGATCTTTGCCACTGGCAATCAGGGCGTGTTCGGTTTCTCTGATCAGGCAGCGTTTGCCTCGGCAACGTTTCTCGGCCTGTTCCTCGGCGCCAGTCTGCTCAGCCCATTGGCGGATCGTTTCGGCCGCCGTGCGATCTTCACCTTCGCGCTGGTCTGGTACACGGTGGCGACGGTGTTGATGGGGATTCAGAGTTCGGCGCTGGGTATCATCTGCATGCGCTTTCTGGTTGGCATCGGCCTGGGCATCGAGCTGGTCACCATTGATGCTTACCTCTCGGAACTGGTGCCGAAACGCATGCGCAGCTCAGCCTTTGCCTTCGCGTTTTTCGTGCAGTTCCTGTCAGTGCCGGCGGTGGCATTGATGTCGTGGTGGCTGGTGCCGCAAGCGCCGTTCGGGGTCTCCGGCTGGCGTTGGGTGGTGCTGGCCAGCGCGGTGTTTGCGCTGTTTATCTGGTGGCTGCGCAAACGTCTGCCGGAATCGCCGCGCTGGCTCGCGCAGCATGGCCGCTTTGAGGAAGCCAACCGGATTCTCGATGGCATCGAAGCACGATGCGCGAAGGATCACGGCAAAGCGCTGGACGTTCCCGAAGCCGTACCGGTCGACGTCGAAGGCAAGGGCCGCTTCGCCGATATCTGGCAGCCACCGTATCGCCGCCGCGCGTTGATGCTGATCGTGTTCCACATCTTCCAGGCCATTGGGTTCTTCGGTTTCGGCAACTGGCTGCCGGCGCTGCTGTCCGGTCAGGGCGTCAGCGTCACTCACAGTTTGATGTACGCCTTCATCATCACCCTCGCCTACCCGCTCGGGCCGCTGCTGTTCGTCAAGTTCGCCAACCGCTTCGAAAACAAATGGCAGATCGTCGGTTCGGCCCTCGGCGCGATGACCTTCGGCACCTTGTTCGCCCTGCAGACCAGCGCATTCGGGCTGATCTTCTGCGGGGTGATGATCACTTTCTGCAACGCCTGGCTGAGTTTCAGCTATCACTCGTACCAGAGCGAATTGTTCCCGACCAACATCCGCGCGCGCGCCGTGGGTTTCTGTTATTCGTTCAGTCGCTTGTCGACAGTGTTCAGCAGCTTGTTGATCGGCTTGTTTCTCGACAATTTCGGTACGCCGGGGGTATTGGCGTTTATCGTCAGCAGCATGCTAATCGTGATGCTGACCATCGGCTGGTTCGGCCCGCGCACGCGCAATCTGGCGCTGGAAAACATCGCTCATCGCTGATGGACAACGGTCATCCTCTGCCGCTTATCGGCAAGGGATGACCGCCACGAATACCTGACTGACGATCAACTTGTTGAAATAAAAGGATTTATTCAGAAGGCACGGTAATTGCTCCGATACGCGAGCCAGCAATTACCTACAGGTCTACACGTCATGTTGATCAGTGCCAAACAACAGCAAATCATTCACCTGCCCAAAGCGCTGAATGACGATGCCACCACCACGGCAGCCGCCGGTCTGCAAGGTGGCCTGCACGGCGCCATGCTGCAAACCCTGCAAAACCAGACCCAGGCGCAAACCGCTGAAGCCACTGCCAAGGTGCAGGACTCGGCGACGCAGATCGCCACCCAGCAAGTCAGCGAAGCCACACGCATCAGCGATAACGTCGACGAAGCGTTCGCCAAGACCCGCGTGAACCTGCAATCGACCGACGCCACCAGCACCTCAGCGACATCCGCCACCGACGAGTTCAAGGACTACATGAGCAAGACGCCGGAACAGCGTCTGCGCGACAGTATCCTGCAATCCATGGGGCTGACCGAAGACGACATCAAAGCCATGCCGCCGGAGAAACAACTGGCCATCGGCAAAGAGATCGCCGAGCGCTTGCAGGACAAGATGAAGTTGGCGCAGGCGGAAAAAGACAACGATGTGAAGGACAGTGACAAGCAGGCCAACAAGTTTCTTGCTGCGCTCTGATCTTCAAGTCACCCGAAATCAAATGTGGGAGCGAGCCTGCTCGCGAAGGCGGTGTATCAGTGAAATTTCCACCTACTGACACATCGCTTTCGCGAGCAAGCTCGCTCCCACATTGATTGTATCCAGCTGAAGAAATCAGTTCAGTTGCAGGGTCTCATTGAACTGACTGATCGCGTCCACCACATGCCGCGAGCCCTGCTGAATTTCCAGAATCACCTCCCCCGCCTCATTGGCCAGCTCAACCCCGAGCCCGGTGCGACTCAGGCTCGACTGCATACTCGACACCGCACTCAGCGACAGGTCATGGTTCTTGCGCACTACCTCGACAATTTCCAAGGTAGCCTGACTGGTTCGCGCCGCCAGGCTGCGCACTTCATCCGCAACCACGGCAAACCCGCGTCCATGTTCACCGGCTCGCGCCGCTTCGATGGCGGCATTGAGCGCCAGCAAGTTGGTCTGGTCGGCAATCCCGCGAATGGTCTGGACGATGGTGCCGATGATGTCCGATTGCTTGCTCACCGCATCGATACTCGCCGCCGCTTCGTTGAGGTCGCGGGAGATGTCCTGAATGATCTGCACGGTTTGCTGCACGACCTGTGAGCCTTTTTGCGCGCAGGCGTCATTTTGTACCGAGGTGCTGTGGGCCGATTCGGCAGCGTTCTGCAGCGTGGTCATCTGATGGGTGATGTCGCTGGCGAACTTGACCACTTTGTACAGTCGGCCCTTGGCGTCGAACAACGGGTTGTACGAGGCTTCGAGATAAACCATCTGCCCAGACTTGTTCTTGCGCTCGAAACGGTGCGAGTGATATTCGCCGCGATTGAGCGACGCCCAGAATGCCTTGTATTGCGGGGACTCGGCTTCGGCGCGATGGCAGAACAGGCTGTGATGATGGCCGACGATTTCGTTGAGCGAGTACTGCATGGTCTTGAGGAAGTTGTCATTGGCGGCGATGACATTGCCTTCCGGAGTGAACTCGATCACCGCCATGGAGCGACCAATCGCGGCCAGCATGCTTTCTTCTTCGTGTTCCTTGTTGATCCGCGCGGTGATGTCCGCCGCCACTTTGATCACACTTCTGACTTGCTTGTCCGGGCCATACACCGGCATGTAACTGGCTTCGAGCCAGACTTCCCTGCCGGCCTTGTTCAAGCGCAGAAAAGTCCCGCTGATCGGCTCACCGCGAGCCAGGTCACGCCACAATTTGGCGTACTCCTCGCTGCGATAGAAAGCCTCTTCACAAAACACCCGGTGATGTTTGCCGCGCACCTCATCGGCGCTGTAGCCCATGGTCTTGCAGAAGTTTTCATTGGCATCGATAACGATGCCGTCAGGGCTGAACTCGATCATGGCCATCGAACGGCTGATCGCAGCCAACTTGGCATTGGCCTCGGTCAGGGCGCAGCTGAAGCGCTCGATTTCCTGCAGGTCAGCCTTGTGATGTAGGTTGAACATGGTTGTATCACCTTCCGCGCGGACTTTTGATTTGATGAAAGTTCAGTTCTTTCACGATCCACCACTACGTTCCACAGAACAGGCACACGCATTCCTCCACGGGAGGAAGTTGTCAGGTGATAAATGATGATCAATCGGAGCGTCCATGCAGCGACGCTCTAATCAAGACATCCTTCTCTTGATAGCCCGCACGCGGGCCAGCCCTAACGCGTTGAAGAACTTCCATGTAAGCGACGCTCCTTGTTGGTTCAGTGTCGGTGCCTTGGGTTGCGCACTCTGGCAGCATGAATTCACGGACCAACGATGTGTTTCAGCCATGTTTTGACATGACGGTCGACATAGTTAGTTACGGGAAGCATAGCCAGTGCAAAGACCTGCGCAAGGCCACTAGTCGGCCAGTATCTGGCACTTTTTGCACAAGAAACGGTTCAGCGCGGGAAGAAATGTTGCCGGGGCGGACGCTTTCGCTGGCAAGCCAGCTCCCACAGGATTCTGCGCTTCTGCAAATCAGCGCGATTCCTGTGGGAGCTGGCTTGCCAGCGATGAGGCCATTACAAACACTACAAAAACGACAGAAACGACTTACAGACTTCCAGTCACCTTGGTCGCCACCTCCGCGGGCACCCAAGGCTTCCAGACCTGCGGCTGATCACGCAAAAACGCCTGCGCCACCACTCTCGGCTGCAAACGTTTTTCGCTCATCCCCGCCAGTGTCTGGTTCAACAGATCGATCGGCAGATCGACCTTTTCAAAGAACGTCACCAACTCCGGATACTGCGCCTTGAACGGGGCCGACACGCCAATCGCCAGGCTCGCCGGCATTGAGCGGGTGCCCTTGGGGTTGGGATTGTTGGCATCGGCCAGGGTCTTCCAGGCCTCCGCATCGAATGGCGGCTCATCCAGTTTGACCAGTTTGAATCTGCCAAGCAGCGGCGTCGGTGACCAGTAGTAGAACAACACCGGTTTGCCACGCTTGATCGACGATGCCACCTCGGCATCCAGCGCCGCGCCGGAACCGGTACGGAAGTTGACGAAGCTGTCATTTAGCGCATAAGCCTTGAGCTTCTGGCTGTTGACGATCTCCGAGGTCCAGCCGGTCGGGCTATTGAGGAAGCGCCCGCGAGACGGATCTTCCGGGTCGCGGAACACGTCTTTGTAGCGCGGCAGGTCCGCCACCGACTTCAACTCCGGCGCCAACGCTTTGATCCCGCGTTCAGGGTCGCCCTTAATCACATACTCAGGTACCCACCAGCCTTCGGTGGCGCCTTTGACCGTATCGCCCAAACCGAACACCTTGCCTTCGGCGGCCGCCTTGACCCACGCCGGACTGCGCCCGGCCCATTCTTCGCCAATCACCTGGATATCGTTTTTCGCCAATGCGGCCTCAAGGCTGACCGTACTGCCGGGCAACGTGTCGGTCGGGTAGCCATAGCCTTTCTCAACGATCAGGCGCAGCACTTCGGTGATGAAACTGCCGCTCTCCCAGGTGATGTCGCCGAAGTGGATCGGCACGGTTTTCTCCGTAGCCGAAACAGTACCAACGCTGAGGCTCAGAGCCAGCAACGACGTGCCGAGCAGGGTTTTGATCGATCTCATGCAGACCTCTTGTTTTGCAGGAATTGGTTGGCGCTGTGGCGATCGCACAGCGCTTGGGAACGGCTCATGTACACGCTGACCGAACGCTGGGAGATACCCAGTTCGGTGGCGATTTGCGGGTAGGTCAGGCCGTCGATGCGGGCGAGCAGAAACGTCGCGCGGACTTTGCCGGGCAAGCGCTGCAAGCTGTGATCGATGCGGTTGAGGGTTTGCGACAGCGTTACGAGGTCTTCAGGCGAAGCGGCGTAATCGACATCGATGTGCTGGCGATGGTGACGTTCCAGATCACCGCGTCGCCAGCGCTGATAAAGCAGGCGTTGGGCGATAGTCGTCAGCAGGGCGCGAGGTTCACGAATGGCCCTCAGCGCTGGGGCTTCGAGCAATTGGGCGAAGGTTTCGGCGGCGATGTCTTCGCTGCTGGCCGCGTCATGCAGATGACGGCGCAGATAAGCACAGAGCCAACCATAGTGGGCGCGAAACAGGCCGTCCACGGTGTGACGATGGGAAAGGTCGGCGCCGGACATAGGGGCTCCTTGATGAGGGGTCGCTGAATGTCCGGTGTTCCGGTGGCGCGATCGTAGCAAGGCGCCTTATTCGTTAAAAATACTTAAAACGAATCTTTATATTCCATTTACAAATAAAAGATCAAAAGATCGCAGCCTTCGGCAGCGCCTACACCGATCCCCTGTAGGAGCCGCCGAAGGCTGCGATCTTTAGCGCAAGCGCCCATAGCCAAGTCCTTCAGCCTCACGCTGATAGTCGAGCAGGATTTGATAATCGCGCTCACTGGCCGCAAACACCTCAGGCAATCCCAAGGTCTGTACGACATCAGGGAGTTCGCGCAAGGTTTCATTCATTACCTGTCGGAGCTGCTCGACCTGCTCATCCGTAGCGCTACCTACCGTAATAAACGGCAGGGTCGGGCTCAGGGCGCTGCGCGCAATCACCCGCAAGGCGCTGACTTCTTCAGGCACATACCGGGCGAGATAGGCGTAGGTAACGCTGTCGATGGCAGCCAGATCGGCGCGGTTTTCCCGCAGCCAGCGCAGGCTCTCGCGATGGCCGCCGCTGATACCGACCGAGGCGAAGAATTGTCCGTCCTGATTCAGTGGCGCCAAGCGCTGACGCAGCAGGTTCATGCCACTGTTGGAGTCTTCGCTGTTGATCACCCCGCGACTGTTGTGAAAGTCCGCCAGGGTTTTGCGTGGGTCGTCAGCGTGGCCGAGGATCAGGCTGCAATGATTGCCAGCGCTGGCGTCGGGCAGTTCGTAGCGTGGGCGGCCGACGATGCGCACTTGTCCGCGCAATGCAGTCATCAGTGGATAGCCGCAGGTTTGCGTGAGCAGCAGATCGGGGGATAGCCAGAGTTCTGGCAGAGACAGGTCTTCAGCACTCAGGCGAGTGTGGCCAAGTTGCTCGATAATGCGCGCAATCCAGCGCTCATTGGCCGCGCGGATCGGCTCGGGGGCGACGTACATCAGCAGTTCGGTGTGGTGTTGAGCCATACACATTTTCCCCGAGTTACAAATAACCAATGTGGGAGCGAGCCTGCTCGCGAAAGCGCTGGGGCAGACAACAGATCCATCAACTGACACGACGCCTTCGCGAGCAGGCTCGCTCCCACAGGGTTTTGTGGTGTTCTTGGGTTAGTGGTAAGGATGCTCGGGACTGTCGATCGGCTTGACTCCATGGCGCCGCCAGAACTCGCCATACCCATGCACCAGAAACCCGCCACTGCGCGCGATCCATTGCTCGCGATGCATCCGGTAAACCGTCGGCAAGTCGTACCACGCCAGCTTCGGCAAGTCGTGATGCACCAGATGAAAATTCAGATTCAGGAACAACCAGCGCCATGGCCAACCCGCTTCGTTCAAGACGGTGCGCTGCTCCGGCTGCGCATGCGGGCGGTGTTCATAGTAGGAGCGGATCATCGCAATCGACAGCGCCGGCACGCTGATCAGCAGCACGTAATGCCAGACCGGCAGCACGCTGACACGGGCGACAAACCACAGCATCAATAACGTGAGCAGGCCGTGGGTCAGCCACATCAACCAGGCCTGGCGCTCGCCATTCTTCAGCCGCAGCAACTCTTCTTTGGCCAGCGCCATCAGCGCCAGCGGTGCGCCGATCACAAAGCGCCCGAGCACGGTTTTGTTCAACCAGTGCAAGCTGCGTTCAAACGGCGAACTGCCCTGCCAGCCAACGCGGGTCAGATAGCGGCTTTCCGGATCGACGCCGGGCACGGTGAGATCCTCATCACGGTGATGCAGCAAATGGCTGTCGCGATACAGCATGTACGGATACCACACGGCAAACGGCGCGTAGCCAAGGATCTTGTTGAAGCGAACCCAGCGCGTCGGATGCCCGTGCAGCAACTCGTGCTGCAACGACAGCCACAACACCAGCAGCGGAGTCAGCAACAGCGTGCTCAAGGCACGGCCCAGCCAATGACTATTGAGAACAATGGCAAACCAGCCGCCATAGACGCCGATCAGCAACAACCAGGTCGGCCACTCGGTACGGGCAGTAAAGCGTTGGCGCAGGGTTTCGATCTGCTGACGATGGGCGGCGTCGAAGTAATGGGGCATGGCATTGCTCGGAACGGGACTCTTCCCCTTCTGTGCAACGACGCGGTGCAATCTTGCAGATTATTTTCGGGTTCAGGCAGGAGCCCGAGAATCGGGCTCCGGAAAGGCGTGATCAGTGACCGAAGATGTCGACCTTTTTGGCTTTCTTCTCTGCGCGTTTTTCAATCGCGGTCTTGGCCGGTTTCTTCTTTGCGGCTTTCTTTGAATCCATACCTTTGGACATGATGCGTACTCCACTCACAGGGGATGTAGGCTCAGGTATACACCTATCCTGTTGCGCGCGTTCTTTTATAATCGCCGCTTTCAGCGCCGACAGTCCGATCCCATGCCCGACACCCAATACAGCCTGCTCGACGAGTCGTTATGGCCGTTGATGAACAAGTTTTACCGCAGCCACCAGTCCTCGATGAAAGCGGTTCGTGAGGCACAATTGTGGGTCGCGCGACGGGGCGAGATTGTTGCCGCGTTGTGCTTGCGGCCAGTGTCCGGCGGGCATTGGTTGACCGGGCTGTTCGTTGATCCGGGGTGTCGTGAACAGGGCATTGCCGCAAAGCTGATTGCAGCGGCGGTGCAGGATGTGAGCGAGCCGGTGTGGCTGTTCTGTCATCCGGATTTGCGCGAGTTTTATGAGCGACGCGGATTCACGTTCGACCCGGCGCTGCCGCAGGCGATGGCGGAGCGCTTGAGCCGGTATGCGCGGAGCAAGCCGATGATTGCGATGGAAAGGGTTCCCGCTCAATCCTGAAGGACATGCAAAAACCAATGTGGGAGCGAGCCTGCTCGCGAAAGCGGTGTGTCAGTCACAGAATCTGTCACTGATATTGCGGATTCGCGAGCAGGCTCGCTCCCACAGGGATATGTGCTGGGCACTGGATCAATCGTCAGCTGTGGGATCAAGATCCGGGAACATCACGTCGGTAAAACCGAACTTAGTGAAGTCGGTGATGCGCGACGGGTACAACCGGCCGATCAGGTGATCGCATTCGTGCTGCACAACCCGTGCGTGGAAACCTGAAGCAATGCGCACAATCGGCTCGCCCTTCGGATCAAACCCTTCGTAGCGGATCTGCTGATAACGATCTACCGCGCCACGCAAACCCGGCACCGACAGACACCCTTCAAAGCCCTCCTCCATCAACGGACTCAACGGCGTGATCAGCGGATTGATCAGGATCGTCTGTGGCACCGCTTCAGCGTCCGGGTAGCGTTCGCTGTGTTCGAAACCAAAGATCACCAATTGCAGATCGACACCGATCTGCGGCGCCGCCAAGCCGACGCCGCCGACGCTTTCCATGGTCTGGAACATGTCGTCGATCAGTTGCCACAGCTCGGGGCTGTCGAACATCTCGGCTGGCACGGGCGGGGCAATGCGCAGCAGGCGCTCGTCGCCCATTTTCAGAATTTCACGGATCATGATCAGACTTCGTCAGTGTCCGGCTTGAGCGAATGATCGCGGCCCAGGCCCGAGACGTGTTGTTTGGGATGTTCATCGAGTTCGCCGGGGACTTTCTCACCCGCATCCTTGCCCTCGCTGGACATGTGCTCAATCACCGCGTTCATCTCGGCGCCGAGCAACAGCACCGCAGCGGAAATGTAGAAATACAGCAACAGCACGATGATCGCCCCGATGCTGCCATACATCGCGTTGTAGTTGGCGAAGGTCTTCACGTAGAAAGCGAAACCCAACGAGGCGATGATCCACACCACCACGGCCAATACCGAACCGGGGGTGATGAAGCGGAATTCCTGTTTGACGTCGGGCATGACGTAGTAGATCAGTGCCACAGCGACCATCATCAGAATCACGATCACCGGCCAGCGCGCGATGGTCCACACGGTAACGATGAAGTCTTCCAGCCCCACCTGCGCGGCGATCCAGCCCATCACCTGCGGCCCGAGCACCATCAGCGCGGCGGCCACCAGGAGCATGCCGGCAATGCCGACGGTGTAGACAATCGACAGCGGGAAACGCTTCCAGATCGGCCGGCCCTCGACCACGTCGTACGCGGCGTTCATCGCGCTCATCATCAAACGCACGCCCGCGGAGGCGGTGTACAGGGCGATAACGATACCGACGGAAAGCAGGCCACCCTTGGACTGCTGCAACTGGTCGATCACCGGGTTGACCTGCTCCAGCGCCTGCGGTGGCAGGACCAGTTCCGATTGCAGGCGCAGCCAGGAGAAAAAGTCCGGCAGGTGCAGGAAACCGATCAGGGCGATCAGGAACAGAATGAACGGGAACAGCGAGAACAGCATCTGGTAGGCCAGTGCCGAGGCATAGGTCGACATCTCGTCGTCGACGAATTCAGTGACCGTGCGCACCATCACCCGATGCAGGGGCAGACCTTTCATGTCTGGAAATATCATTCGCGTCTCCTTTCGCCGCAATACAGGTTGAAGTCGTGGCGACTCAGGGGCCGTTTTTTACATCACGGTAGCCTGTTTGGCGAACCTCGTCGGGTTGCTGCAGGCTTTTGACACAAAAACGGCCATCCTTGGATGGCCGTTCATGTATTTCGTTCAAGGCTGAATTACGCCTTGTCGACACCTTTCTTGATGGCGTCCTTGGCTTTACCGACCGCTTGCTGGGCCTCGCCTTTTTTCTCTTGCAGTTTGCCTTCGGCTTGCAGCTTGGTGTTGTCGGTGGCTTTACCGACGCCTTGCTTGACGTTGCCGACTGCTTCGTTGGCCATGCCTTTTACTTTATCGCCTGTGCTACTCATGGTGTTTCTCCTTGGTGCAATTAGGGGGAAAAGTCAGTACGTAATGATTGACTGGCCGGGTTTGCGCCAAGTTTCATTTATTTTCAGCGGCTCATTTCGTCGCGGCGTGCAGGTTGGGCTTTATGTTTGCGTGCGTAGCCCCGAGAATGCGCAACATATGGGCGTCAAGCGCCAGGAACCGATCCCGCAGGAATGTTATGAAACTCGATAAAACGCAGGCCATCGCCCGTCGCAACAAGGAACTGGGCGGCGCCGTGCTCGGCACCAACAACTGCCACTTCGCCGAACTGAACCGTAACCGCAACATCTGGTGGTTCGATCTGCCGGTGTCGCGTCTGGCCATCGGTCAGTACGAGTGGATTCACCTGCTGATGCACACGCCAGCCACTGACGAACTGCTGCACCTGAAAGTGCCGACGGTGTTTCTGCGTGAAAAGCTGGAAGGGCTGGTGATTCGTAATGAAGGCAAGCGTAAAGCCGCGTTGAGCCTGGAATTGAGTGCGGACAAGGACTCGTATCTGCAGGACATGCGTCCGGCGGGGACCAATGTGAATTTTGCGCCGTTCCGTCAGTAGGATTTGGCAGCCCCCTTCCCCTCACCCTAGCCCTCTCCCAAGGGAGAGGGGACTGACCGAGGTGTCTGGACGAGGTACGCCGACCTGAGATTCCGAGTTGAACTCAGATTCTAAACAGCCCCCCGATCGGCTCCCTTCCCCCTCGCCCCCCTGGGGGAGAGGGTTGGGGTGAGGGGGTAGGATTTACCGGACACTGCAAACTCCCTCGCATACACCAACAAAAAGCCCCGCATCTGCGGGGCTTCGTGTTTTAGGCGGCGGACTTGGCCTTGATCTTCTTCAGCTCTTCATCACGCAACTCGCGGCGCAGGATCTTGCCGACGTTGGTGGTCGGCAACGCATCGCGGAACTCCACCGAACGTGGCACCTTGTAACCCGTGACGTTGGCGCGCATGTGCTCCATCACGGTTTCCTTGGTCAGCGTGACGCCCGGTTTGGCGACGATGAAAATCTTGATCGCCTCGCCCGACTTCTCGTCCGGCACGCCGATGGCTGCGCACTGCAACACACCCGGCAGGGTCGCCAGCACGTCTTCCAGTTCGTTCGGGTAGACGTTGAAACCGGAGACCAGAATCATGTCTTTCTTGCGATCAACGATGCGCATGTAGCCGTCCGGCTGGATCAGCGCGATGTCACCGGTCTTCAGCCAGCCTTCGCTGTCGAGCATTTCATCGGTGGCTTCCTGACGCTGCCAGTAACCCTTCATCACTTGCGGGCCCTTGACGCACAGTTCGCCGATTTCACCCAGCGGCTGCTCGACACCGGCATCATCGATGACTTTGCACAGGGTCGATGGCACCGGAATACCGATGGTGCCGATCTGGATGTTCTGGATCGGGTTGACCGTGGCCACCGGGCTGGTTTCGGTCATGCCGTAACCTTCGCAGATGGCGCAACCGGTGACCGCTTTCCAGCGCTCGGCAGCGGCCAGTTGCAAGGCCATGCCGCCGGACAACGTAACTTTCAGCGCCGAGAAATCCAGCTTGCGGAAACCTTCGTTGTTGCACAGCGCGACAAACAGCGTGTTGAGGCCGACGAAACCGCTGAACTTCCACTTCGACAGTTCCTTGACCATCGCCGGCAGGTCGCGCGGATTGCTGATGAGGATGTTGTGGTTGCCGATAAGCATCATCGCCATGCAATGAAAGGTGAACGCATAGATGTGGTAAAGCGGCAGCGGCGTGATCAGGATCTCGCAACCTTCATTGAGGTTGGACCCCATCAGCGCCTTGCACTGCAGCATGTTGGCGACGAGGTTGCGATGGGTCAGCATCGCGCCCTTGGCCACGCCCGTGGTGCCGCCGGTGTATTGCAGCACCGCAACGTCGCCGCTGTCGGGATTGGCTTCGGCCACCGGTTGACCCTGGCCCTTGCTCAGCACGTCATTGAACTTGACGGCTTTTGGCAAGTGATAGGCCGGAACCATTTTCTTCACGTACTTGATGACACTGTTGATCAGCAGGCGCTTGATCGGTGGCAGCAGGTCGGCGACTTCGGTGACGATGACGTGTTTGACGCCGGTTTTCGGCACCACGGTTTCAGCCAAATGCGCCATGTTCGCCAGGCAAACAAGGGCTTTGGCGCCGGAGTCGTTGAATTGGTGTTCCATTTCCCGCGCGGTGTACAGCGGGTTGGTGTTGACCACGATCAGCCCGGCGCGAATCGCACCGAAGACGGCCACCGGGTACTGCAGAACGTTGGGCAGTTGCACGGCGATTCGATCGCCGGGCTGCAAATCGGTATGCTGTTGCAGATACGCGGCAAACGCACCGGACAATTCGTACAACTCACCGTAGGTGATTGTCTTGCCCAGGTTGCTGAAAGCCGGTTTGTTGGCGAAGCGTTGGCAGGATTGCTTCAACACTGCCTGAATGTTCGGATACTCGTCCGGATTGATGTCGGCAGCAATTCCAGCCGGGTATTTATCCTTCCAAAAGTCTTCGATCATGGAAGCCCACTCCTCAGCAACGCGAATTCTTCACCGCATTTGATGCGATTATTATTGGTGTGTGTTTGGTATTGGTGAATCTGGCTTTTACAGAGGCCGAGAAGTCACAAAGCGCGCCGAGAGTAGCAGCTTTGCCAAGGGTCGACTAGAGCCAAAAGCGGCCCCTACAGTCATTATCATGACTCAAGACTACCTAGCAGTCATTTTAGAGCAAAAATCCTAGAACACCTTTTAAGCCCCGGTTTTCGGGGGCTTAAAGCAAAAGATCGCAGCCTTCGACAGCTCCTACAGGAAATGCATTCCAAGGTAGGAGCTGCCGAAGGCTGCGATCTTTGTGTTTTTGACTTTTACGCGATATCGCGCAACTCGCGCCGCAGAATTTTCCCGACAGGCGTCATCGGCAATGACTCACGCAACACGATGTGTTTCGGCACCTTATACGCAGTGAAATTCTCTTTGCAGTAAGCCTTGAGTTCTTCGAGACTGACCCCGGTTTCCCGCGCCACCACAAACAGCTTCACCGCCTCCCCGGAACGCTCGTCCGGCACGCCGATCACCGCGCAATTGGCGACCTTCGGGTGCGCCATCACTACGTCTTCGATCTCGTTCGGATAAACGTTGAAACCGGAGACGATGATCATGTCCTTCTTGCGATCGACGATGCGCACGAAACCGTCCGGATCGATCACCGCAATGTCACCGGACTTGAACCAGCCCTCGGCATCCAGCACTTCGGCAGTGGCCTCAGGCTTGTGCCAATAACCTTTCATGATCTGCGGGCCCTTGATGCACAACTCGCCGCGCTCGCCCATCGGCTGTTCGACACCGTCATCGTTGATGACTTTGAGCAACGTGCCCGGCACCGGCAAGCCGACCGTGCCCAGCCGCGACTGGTCGCCGTACGGGTTGGTGCAGGCCACTGGCGAGGTTTCGGTCAGGCCGTAACCCTCGGTGATGCGGCAACCGGTCATCTGTTCCCAACGCTCGGCGGTGGCTTTGACCAGCGCGGTGCCGCCTGAGTTGGTGAGCTTCAGGCTGGAGAAATCGAGGGTCTTGAAATCCGGGTGATCCATCAGCGCCACGAACAAGGTGTTCAGGCCCAATAGCGCGGAGAAGCGCCAGTTCTTCAGCTCCTTGATGAAGCCGGCAATGTCGCGCGGGTTGGTGATCAGCACGTTGTGGTTGCCGGAAACCATCATGCACATGCAGTTCGCGGTGAAGGCATAGATGTGATAAAGCGGCAGCGGTGCGATCATCACTTCCTGGCCTTCGCGCAGCAGCGGCTGCCCGTCCGGGCCGAGTTGCGCGAGACAGGCGCGCACTTGCTGCATGTTCGCCACCAGATTGCCGTGGGTGAGCATCGCGCCTTTCGCCAGCCCGGTGGTGCCACCGGTGTATTGCAGCACGGCGATGTCGTCGAGGCTGACCTTCAGCGGCTTGATGCCCAGACCTCGGCCCATGCGCAGTGCGCTTTTGAAGGAGATGGCCTGCGGCAGCGAATACGCCGGGACCATTTTCTTCACTTTGCTGACCACGGTGTTGACCAGCCAGCCCTTGGCGGTGGGCATCAGGTCGCCCATTTTGGCTTCGATCAAGTATTGGATGTCGGTGTCGGCCAGTACTTCCTGGACCTTCTGGCCGAACATGTTCAGGTACACCAGCGCCCGCGCGCCGGAATCCTTGAACTGGTGGCGCATCTCCCGTGCGGTATACAGCGGGTTGGTGTTGACCACGATCAGCCCGGCACGCAGTGCACCGAACACGGCAATCGGGTAATGCAGGATGTTGGGCATCTGCACGGCGATGCGATCGCCCGGAACCAGATCGGTATGCGCCTGCAGGTAACCGGCGAAGGCGGCGCTCTGCCGCTCAAGTTCAGCGTAAGTCAGGGTGATCCCCATATTGCTGAACGCCGGGCGATCAGCGAACTTCTTGCAGGAACGCTCGAACACCTCGATCACCGACTTGAACTCACCCATGTCGATGTCCAGCGGTACGCCGGCCGGGCGCTTGTCGTTCCAGAAATCAGGTTGCATTGTTCTTGTCCTCTTTACCTGAGCCGATCCGGGCCGCTTTCTGTCATTTCTGAAAAAGCGGAGCTTCACGGACACTAGCAGTTATGGCCATTGAGGCAAATATGGCCAAAGCCGTCATTGATCGTGTGAATCTTCCTGCCGTGGCGTGGGCTGATCAGACGCGCTATACAATGATCCGACTTTGAGCAAAGGAATCGCCATGATCCACGACACCCTATGGCTGGACGCGAGTGACCGCAGCCGCCTGTTCGTCAATCAATGGCTGCCGGCGGCGCCGTTGAAAGCGGTGATCCTGCTGGCCCATGGCATGGCCGAACACAGCGGCCGCTATGCGCGATTGGCGGACACGTTTTGCGACAAAGGATATGGCGTGTACGCGCCGGATTTACGCGGACATGGCAAAACCGCCAATCACGGTACCCTCGGCCACTTCGCCGATGACGACGGCTGGTGCAAAGTACTCGGCGATCTAGCCAGCCTCAATCAGCACATCGGCCAGCAGCACCCTGGTGTGCCGATCATCCTGCTTGGGCACAGTATGGGTAGCTACCTCGCCCAAGGTTATCTGCTGCATCACAGCGCCAGCCTGCACGGGGCGATTCTCAGTGGTTCCAACTTTCAACCCGTTGCGCTGTACCGCGCTGCGCGGCAGATCGCTCGCCTGGAAAAACTGCGTCAGGGTGGCAAGGGTCGCAGCGCGTTGATCGAGTGGCTGTCGTTCGGCTCGTTCAATAACAAGTTCAAACCGGCGCGCACACCGTTCGACTGGCTGAGCCGCGACCCGGCCGAGGTCGACCTGTACGCCAACGACCCACTGTGTGGCTTTCGCTGCACCAATCAACTGTGGATCGACCTGCTCGGCGGCTTGCAGCAGATCAGCAAAGCGTCCAATCTCGCCCAGATCGACCCGGGCCTGCCGCTGCTGGTAATCGGCGGCGAATGTGATCCGGTGAGTGAAGGCAAGCGTCTGACAGATCTGGCCAATGCGTTGCGCACGGCCGGCAGCCAGCACCTGCAACTGAAGATCTACCCGCAGGCGCGGCACGAATTGTTCAACGAAACCAACCGCGACGAAGTGATCGCTGATGTGCTGGCCTGGATCGATCAGGCCTTGAGCCATCCGCGACCTCATCGCAGCGAATAATTTTTTGTGGATTCACTGAATCCGTCACAGGAATCGAGACCGATGACCCAGGTTACCAACATCCCTTACGAAGCCCTCGAAGTCGGCCAGACCGCCAGCTACAGCAAGACCGTCGAAGAGCGCGACATCCAGCTGTTCGCCGCGATGTCGGGCGACCACAACCCGGTGCACCTGGACGCCGAGTTCGCTGCCGCCAGCATGTTCAAGGAGCGTATCGCCCACGGTATGTTCAGCGGTGCGCTGATCAGTGCCGCCGTTGCCTGCGAGCTGCCTGGGCCCGGCACTATTTATATCGGTCAGCAGATGAGCTTTCAGAAGCCGGTGAAGATCGGTGACACGCTGACCGTGCGCCTGGAAATTCTCGAGAAGCTGCCGAAGTTTCGCGTGCGCATTGCCACTCGTGTGTTCAACCAGCGTGATGAGCTGGTGGTGGATGGTGAGGCTGAGATTCTGGCGCCGCGTAAGCAGCAGACGGTGACGTTGCCGACTTTGCCGGCGATTAGCATTGGCTGATTGATTAGCGGGGTGTCAGGTAAAGCTTTTCCCCCTCACCCCAGCCCTCTCCCCAGGGGGGGCGAGGGGGAAAGGGAGCCGATCTTCGTGCTTTTCAAAACCTGAGTTCACCTCAGATCGCTCAAGTCGGTGTATCTCCAACAGCCACCTCGGTCAGTCCCCTCTCCCTCTGGGAGAGGGCTAGGGTGAGGGGCTTGTGCTTTTTCCAGACACAAAAAACGCCAGACTAGCTGGCGTTTTTTATAACCGGCAAACGCTTACGAACGAGCGCGAGCCTGGTTACGCAGGGCTTTCACCTGGTCGTGGTTGCGTTGTACGCCGTGGTATTGGCGTTCAACCAGATCACGAATACCTACCAGATTATGCTTGCTGATTTTCTCGAGGGCTTCTTTGTAGGCCTTCAGCGCATGGTCTTCACCGCGCTCTGCTTCGTTCAGTACAGCCTCTTCGTCTTTGCCGGTGAACATGGCTTTGACGTCGACCCAGCGACGGTGCAGGTCACCGCTGACGCTGGTGGAAGTTTCCGGATCGCCGCCCAGCTTGCGAACTTCGGCTTGCAGTTCTGCTGCAGCGGTGGCGCAATCAGCGGAGCGAGTTACAAACAGGGTTTTCAGTTCTGGGTGCTTGATGTCTTCAGCGCAAGTCTTGAACCCTTCCTGACCGTCCTTGCTGGTTTCAATCAGGTCATTGAGTACAGAGATGGCTTCTTTATTCATGTCGGTCATTTTTCAATTCCTTGCGATTGGTTGAAGATGCAAGGGATATTGCAGTGTGCATGCCAGCTTTTTTATTTTTAAAAAATACTTATAAATCAGTTAGTTAAAGATAAGTGAACTATCTGTATCACGGTTATTTGCATGATCTGTCATTTGGCCTGCATGCAGAATGCCTGTATTTTCCAAGCTGATTTGAAGCCAGACGATCTCACCGATGAATCCTGAAAAACTCGAACTGCTGATAACCCGCGAAATGCCCTTCGGTAAATACAAAGGCCGGATCATTGCTGACCTCCCGGGGCCATACCTGAACTGGTTTGCCCGCGAAGGTTTCCCGCACGGCGAACTCGGTGGCTTGCTCGCACTGATGCAGGAGATCGACCATAACGGCCTCTCGGACCTGCTCGAACCGCTGCGCGCCAAACACGGCAAACCTGCTCCGCGCCATTGAAGCGCCCTCCTCTCTCTTGAGTCAGCCGACCATGCCCGATAACACCCGCCGCGCCCGTGACGAAGCCTTTTGGCGAACGTTCGCCGATCGTTACGACGTTCAACCCGGCCCCGTGAACCTGGAAAACGGTTATTTCGGGCGCATGTCGCGCACGGTGATCGAGGAATACCAGCGCAACATCGAGCTGATCAACACCAGCAACTCGGTGTACGTGCGCCAGCGTTTCGAGCAGCACGACAACCTCGATATTCGCGCGCAACTGGCCGAGTTGATTGGCGTGCGCGCGCAGAGTGTGGCGTTCACCCGCAATGCCACCGAAGGCCTGCAGTCGCTGATTCGCAACTACAACCGCTTGCAACCGGGCGATCAGGTGCTGATCAGCGATCTGGAATACGACACGGTCAAAGGCGCCATGCGCTGGCTCGCCAGGCAGCGCGGCGCTGAAGTGATCGAGATTGCTCACGCGCACCCGACGAGCTACGACAGCCTGGTGGAGACTTACCGCGAAGCCTTCGTCGGTCATCCGCAAGTCAAGCTGATGGCCCTGACTCACGTCACTCACCGCACCGGTCTGGTCATGCCGGTGCAAGCCATCGCCGCGCTGGCCAAAGAGCATGGCGTCGATGTCATCCTCGATGGCGCCCATGCACTCGGTCAGATCGAGTTCGATCTTGATGCCCTCGGCATCGCTTTCGCCGGATACAACCTGCACAAATGGATCGGCGCACCGCTCACCCTCGGCTTCCTCTATATCGCGCCACACCGCCTGGCCGACATTGATCCGGACATGGGCGAAATGCATTACCCGGGCAATGACATCCGTGCGCGCACTTCGTACAGCACGCCCAACATTCCGGCGCTGATGACCTTGCCGCTGGTGTTCGAGGAGCACCGTTCCCTCGGCGGCGCACCAGCCAAGGGCGCTCGCCTGAATTATCTGCGCAACCTTTGGGTCAGCGCGGTGCGGCACTTGCCGGGCATCGAAGTGATGACGCCAGACGACCCTCGGCTGTATTGCGGCATCACATCCATGCGCTTCACTCGACACGACGATCAACAGGCGATGGCCGAACGTCTGCTCAACGACTACAACCTGTTCACCGTGGTGCGCCATGGCGCAGCCAGCGGGCCGAGCATCCGCATTACACCGGGGCTGACCACCACCGCTGCCGACATGCAGTTACTGGTGCGGGCGCTGAACGAGCTGCGCTAAAACACCGCGCCCGTGGACTTTTCGTAGCCCGCAAGGCCGATCTGCGACGACACCGCAAATGTGTCGACGCCGATCGTCTGGCAACCGAAGTAGCCATCCTCCACGCCTGCCCCGGCAATCGGTCGCAACTCCAGCCGCGAGGCGTCATTTCCGATGGTCTCACAGCGGCAGGCACAGGGCAGATGCAGCCGTCCGTTCCAGGCTTCGTGAAGTGCTTGCGAATGTTGATCGTCGCTGGCGATGCACACGGTCATGGCGATGCACGAAGCACCACCAGAGGGTCGATCCGGGTAAATACTGGTAAACCGTACGATGCCTTGACTGTCGGTCGACTGGGTTCCACACAGCGTATCGGCACCAATGTGCTGTTCGATCCAGACCCGGGCGCCAACCACCGGCTCACCGGTCATGAGATCGACCAGGGTCAGACGCAAAACCAGTGGCAGGCCTTCGACACCGCTACTGATGTTGCGCTCCTTGCCTTCGGTTTTGCGCCAATCGAAGCTGCCAGGGATTTGAATGGTCCGTTGCCGCAGAGGTGGGTGTGGCAAGGCTACTGATTGATGGTCATCCATGAGGCGTTCTCTCTTCCGTAAGATGAACGCAGATTAGCGCCACGCAAACGCGGCTGTGCGGTAACTATGTATCGCGTCGTAACGGTGTCGATGTAGGAGCTGCCGAAGGCTGCGATCTTTTGATGTTGGCGCTCAAGAGCAAGGTCAAAAGATCGCAGCCTCGTTTCACTCGACAGCTCCTACATGACTTCTACACAGCAATTTTCAGGCAAAAAAAAACGGTGCACCGACCAAGCGCACCGTAAAGCCGTAGAACACACAACGAAGTGTCTGGTAACAATCAGTCCAGCAGCGCCAGTGCCTCAGCGGTGCATTCCTGAATACGGGCCCAGTCGCCGTTCTTGATCCACTCCGGATCAAGCATCCAGCTACCGCCCACGCACATGACGTTTTTCAGCGCCATGTAGCTCTTGATGTTGGCCGGGCCGACGCCGCCAGTCGGGCAGAATTTCACTTCGCCGAACGGACCGCCGAGGGCCTTGATTGCTGCTACACCACCGCTGACTTCAGCCGGGAACAGCTTGAAGCGGCGATAACCCAGACCGTAGCCTTCCATGATGCCGGAGGCGTTGCTGATGCCCGGCAACAGCGGAATCGGGCTGTCGACGCTGGCTTCCAGCAGGTCGCGGGTGATGCCTGGGGTGACAATGAACTGCGAGCCAGCGGCTTCGGCAGCCGCGAGCATGTTGCGATCGAGCACGGTGCCAGCACCGGTCATCAATTCCGGACGCTGGTCGCGCAGGATCTGGATGGCCTTGAGGCCAAACTGCGAACGCAGGGTCACTTCCAGCGCGGTGAGGCCACCGGCAGCCAGAGCGTCAGCCAGTGGCAGCACGTCCTGTTCGCGAGCGATGGTAATCACCGGCAGGATCCGCGCCTTGGCGCAGAGGCTGTCGATCAGGGCAACTTTGTCCGCCATGGAAACGGTCGGGGATGGGGTTGTCATAGCGGCTGTTCCTTGGCTCATGGGCACCAGTAAATCTCTAACGTAGGTTGCAGAAACGCGCGCACCGGCATGGCGGCGACGTCGGATGCCAGTGCGGCATTCAGGGTGGTCAGTTTCGACTGACCGGAAATCGACAGAATCTTGTGTTTGGCCGAGGCCAGCAGCGCACGACTCATGGTCAGGCGTTGACGCGGCACGCTTGGCGCCAGCATCGGCCAGCAACGGCGCGTGCCATCAGCCTGCAGCGCTTCGGCGAGGTTCGGGCTGTCGGGGAACAGCGACGCGGTGTGACCGTCATCGCCCATGCCCAATACCAGCACGTCAATCGGCGGCAATTCGGCAAGCAAGCGATCAGCCTGTTCAGCAGCCTGCTCGACGTTGGCCGCCGCGCTATACAGGCTGAGGAACTGCGCCTTGGCTGCCGGGCCTTTGAGCAGGTATTGCTTGAGCAAACCGGCATTACTGTCGGCATGTTCAACCGGTACCCAGCGCTCGTCGGCGAGGGTCACGACGACCTTCGACCAGTCCAGTTCCTGCTTGGCCAGGTGCTGGAAAAACGCCACCGGGCTACGACCGCCGGACACCACCAGCACCGCGTTGCCGCGTGCAGCAATGGCGTCGCTCAATTGCTTGGCGACGTTCAGCGCCAGACCTTCGGCCAACAACACCGGGCTCTTGAATTCGTGAGCGTTCACGCCCGCAGGCAGTTGCACATCAGATATCGCCATACCACGACCTCCCGTCCCGCGTGATCAATGCAATGGAGCTCATCGGCCCCCACGACCCGGCCGCATACGGCTTGGGCGCGTCACCGGATTTTTTCCACCCGGCAATCAGCTGGTCACACCATTTCCACGCGGCTTCGATTTCATCTTTACGGACAAACAGGTTCTGATTGCCGTTCATCACTTCCAGCAACAACCGCTCGTAGGCATCGGGGATCCGCGCGCTACGCCAGGTGTCGGAAAAATTCAGTTGCAGCGGGCCGCTGCGCAGTTGCATGCCTTTGTCCAGGCCCTGCTCTTTGGTCATCACGCGCAAGGAAATGCCTTCGTCCGGTTGCAGGCGGATGATCAGTTTGTTGCTGATCTGCAGGCGTTGTTCCGGCGCAAAAATGTAGTGCGACGGTTCCTTGAAGTGGATGACGATCTGCGACAGTTTTTGCGGCATGCGCTTGCCGGTCCGCAGGTAGAACGGCACGCCGGCCCAGCGCCAGTTGCGGATATCGGCACGCAAAGCGACGAAGGTTTCGGTGTCGCTCTGGGTGTTGGAATTCGGTTCTTCGAGGTAACCCGGTACGGATTTGCCTTCGCTGTGGCCAGCGATGTACTGGCCGCGCACCACCTGTGTGGTGAGGCCTTCCGGACTGATCGGCGCGAGCGCCTTGAGCACTTTTACCTTTTCGTCGCGGATGCTGTCGGCGGACAGGTCGGCCGGCGGGTCCATGGCAATCAGGCAAAGCAGCTGTAACAGGTGATTCTGGATCATGTCGCGCAGTTGGCCGGCCTTGTCGAAGTAGCCCCAACGGCCTTCGATACCAACCTTCTCGGCCACGGTGATTTCCACGTGGGAGATGTAATTCTGGTTCCACTGGGTTTCGAACAGGCTGTTGGCGAAACGCAGGGCGATCAGGTTCTGAACGGTTTCTTTGCCCAGGTAGTGGTCGATGCGGTAGGTACGGTTCTCCGGGAAGAACTGCGCCACGGCGTCGTTAACCTTGCGCGAGGATTCGAGGTCGGAGCCGATCGGCTTTTCCAGTACCACGCGGGTATTTTCTGCCAGACCGACTTTCGCCAGGTTTTCGCAGATCGCGCCGTACACCGCCGCAGGGGTGGCGAAGTAGGCAATCATGCGTTGCGTGCTGCCAGCCAGTTCGGCCAGCGCCACGTAATCTTCGGATTTGAGGAAGTCGACGTGCAGGTAGGTCAGGCGTGCGAGAAAACGCTCGGCGACGGCCTCGTCCAGCTCTTTGCCCACATAACGACGCAGTTCGGCGGCGATGAACGCCATGTGCTGTTGCTCGGAACCTTCTTCACGGGCCAACGCGATGATGCGCGTGTCCTCGTGCAGCAGGTCGGCGCCATCGAGATGATAAAGGGCAGGAAACAGCTTGCGCAGGGCCAGATCGCCAAGCGCGCCGAACAAGGCAAAGGTGCACGGTTCAACCGTAATCGAAGGCATGATGTTTGTTCTTTTATCAAGTTAAGCTACAAATACCTTTTTTCAAGGCATCACTCAAGGGAAAATGTAGTAATAACCACAACATTTTCGCAAAATACAGATTCCGAGTGGTGGTCGGTCGGAGCCATCAGTAGGATAGGCCACCGTTACGGGCCATATCAAAGGCCCAATTTGCATAGCCCGGCGCACCTTTGCGCAGGTGAATTAGGAATTCCATATGGACCGCGTGCGAAATTTACTGGAACAGATCCAGAGTCGCCTTGAAGACCTGAACAAGGCCGAACGCAAAGTCGCCGAGGTGATCCTGCTCAACCCGCAGCAGGCCACCCGCTTCAGCATCGCCGCCCTCGCCCAGGCAGCCTCGGTGAGCGAACCGACGGTCAACCGTTTCTGCCGTTCGTTCGGTGTCAGCGGCTATCCCGAACTCAAGCTGCAACTGGCGCAGAGTCTGGCCAGCGGCGCGGCGTATGTCAGCCGCGCGGTCGAGGCCGACGACAATCCCGAGGCCTACACGCAGAAGATTTTCGGCAGCGCCATCGCGTCCCTGGACAGTGCCTGTCAGGCGCTGGACCCGAACCTGATCAGCCGCGCTGTCGACCTGTTGATTCAGGCGCGACAGATCCACTTCTTCGGCCTCGGCGCTTCGGCACCGGTGGCACTGGATGCGCAGCACAAGTTCTTCCGCTTCAACCTGGCGGTGACCGCGCATGCTGATGTGTTGATGCAGCGGATGATTGCGTCGGTGGCGCACACCGGTGAGTTGTTCGTGATCATTTCCTACACCGGCCGCACCCGCGAGTTGGTCGAGGTGGCACGTATTGCTCGCGAGAACGGGGCTTCGGTGTTGGGTTTGACGGCGGAGAATTCGCCGCTGGCCAAGGCCAGTACCTTGAGCCTGAATATTCCGTTGCCGGAAGACACCGACATTTATATGCCAATGACTTCGCGGATCATTCAGTTGACGGTGCTGGATGTGTTGGCGACCGGGATGACGTTGCGTCGCGGGGTGGATTTCCAGCCGCATTTGCGCAAGATCAAAGAGAGTTTGAATGCCAGCCGGTATCCGGTGGGTGACGAGTTTAATTAGGACGCTTCGCGTAAAAGATCGCAGCCTTCGGCAGCTCCTACAGGGGTTGATCGTTCCCACGCTCTGCGTGGGAATGCAGCCCGTGACGCTCCGCGTCACTGGACGCGGAGCGTCCCTTGAGGCATTCCCACGCAGAGCGTGGGAACGATCATCAAGCCGCCGCCCACGCCTGCAAACTCAAATGCGCCTTCTCCCCCGGCGCCAGGTGCAAGCTGTCCGTCCCACCCGCCGCCGCTTCCACACAGACAAACTCCGAAATCTCATCCCAGCTCACGCCCAACAACGGCCGCGCGCCCGGATGCCAGACCACCGTGTCGGCACTGTCACCGGTATCAATGCACAACTCGCGCTGCCAGGCGTGATCTTTCAGCTGCAATTCGCCGTCATGCTGGAACACCCGCTGACAGCCGCCATCCACACGCAACTCGCCTTCCTGCTGGCAAACCTGGCGATTCAACTGGTCATAGCCCTGCGCACCTTCAAGCCCAGACAGCGCTATCTCGCCGACATCGCCAATACGCCAGTAAGCGTGCAAAGCCTGGCTCAACTGGCACGGCATATCGTCTTGATGCTCGGTGCTCAGGCGCAGTTCCATGCGTTCGCCCAGATGTGCATGCAGGTCAACCTGCCAGTCGCACAGCTGCAATTGCCAGTGCAGGCGCACGCCATCTTCGGCGCTGCTGCTGTCGAGCAACTTCCAGTCGAGCAGTCGCGCCCAACCATGCGATGGCCAGGCGTTTTCGCTCGGATGACGGCCATACCACGGCCAGCACACCGGCACACCACCGCGAATAGCGCCGACATGCGGCCACTTCGCCGCACACCACAACCACGGCTTTTGCCCGCGCGGCTGAAAGTGCAGCAACTGCGCGCCCTGACGACTGAACACCGCCTGACACAGCGGGTGATCGATCACCAACACGTCGCGCATCTGATAGCGCTCCCAGGCGAACACCGGTTGTTCACGCAGGGATTTGAAGAAGCGTTGTAGCGGATGCTCATGCATTTGCCACGATCCTGAACTCGTCTTTCACAGGGGTGCGCCGCCCCCAAAAAAAAGCGGACAGCCTTGGCTGTCCGCAAATATGCGCACATAGAGAGGAGCTTATCGCAGACGCGTTAGAACGTAGACTGAATTTTCAGGCCAGCGACCAATGCGTTGTCCACTTCATCCACACCACCCGGGTGAGTGATGTACTGCAGGTTAGGACGTACGGTCAGCCAGTTGGTGACGTGGAAGCCGTAGTTGATCTCGTAGTTGTATTCGGTTTCACGAATTGGCGAGAACACCGGATTGTCGTAGTCCGACACACCGTTGGAAGCGTTCAGCAGTTCGGCGTTTTTCTTCACGTCATCGTTGACGTGGATACGCGCCGCGCCGATACCGACGTCATCCTTCGGACGCGCGTCGAACGGGCCTTTGTAGACAAACATCACCGACTGGTAGTTGTCGATGAAGTTGGTGTCCTTGTCGTGGAACGTGGCGTTGGCGGCAATATTCAGACCGCGAGAAGCATCACCGTCGTGGCTGGTGAGTTGCTGTTGCGCCACAAACCAGTAGCCGCTTTTGCTGCTGTGGGTTTTGTAGGCATCACCAGTGGTGGCTGCGTCGAAACCGTTGACGTCTTCGCGAACGTCGTCGGCATCGGCCGTGCTCTTGTAGTAACCCACACGGTATTCGCCCGGCAGGCTGTTGACCTTCGGCGACCAGACCAGCTCGACCGGAAGAACGGTACCTTTGGTGCCGCTGCCACTGAGCTTGAAGCCGTTGCCGTGTTCCAACTGCGACGGGTTCTGGTTGTACGCACCGATCTGCGCGTAGAGCTCGTCGTTGATGTTGTACTTCACACGGATCGCGGCCTGGCTGACCGGCCAGTTGTACCAGATGTTGGTCGCCCAGTTACCCACTTGCGAGCCGCAGAACGCCAGGTTCTGGAAGTCGCACGGGAAGGTGTTGAAGTCTTCGCCTTCACCGAAGTAACCGGCCTTGACGTCGAGTTTGTTGTCGAAGAACTGGTGCTGAATCCACAACTGGGTCAGACGCACCATGTGGCCACGGCCGTAAACTTCTTGCGACGAACTCAAGGTGCCGGCACGCGGATCGCCAACGCGGTCGTTGGAGATGTTGTAACCGTTACGGTTGGTCAGCTGGATCTTCGCCTGAGTGTTATCCCAGCCCCACAGCTTTTGCAGATCGAGTGCCACGCCCAGACCGAACTGATCAGCGTAACGCGCAGTCTTGTCGTCGTTGTAGCCACCGTTCAGGTTGCCACCGACTTCCCCAACGTAGTCAGCCTTGATATCGATACCCTGCTCGATCAGCTTGGTACGCTCGCCACCCCAGTCGCCGGTCATCCATTTCGAATCGGAACTGAAGGCATCCGCCGCCATGGCGTTACCGGCCAGCACCAAGGCCGCCGCAGCCGACACTTGGCAGATCAACCGGGCATTGACGTGTTTCTTTTTCATCCCTACATCCTCGTCTTTATTGTTATTAACTGTTTTTATCTAACGCGGTTTACATAAAGTGCGATGGATTACAGGCAATCCACCGCGTGCTCCTTTTGGAATCCAATCCCTGTGGGAGCTGGCTTGCCAGCGATGGCGGTGCTTCAGGCGACATCCATGTTGGATGTGCCGGCCTCATCGCTGGCAAGCCAGCTCCCACATGACCGCATTCCAGCATCGATCTTCAGCGGCCTTTGAATTGGGCGACGTTCGCAGACCGCGCATCGGTCTGTGGTTGCCCGGCAGTGCCGAGGCGCTCACCGGTGTTGGCATCAAACAACAACACTTTCGACGGATCGAATTGCAGCGTCAGGTTCTCGCCCACCTGCGGTGCCACATCCGGCGCCAAGCGACAGCAGACTTTGGTTTCATTGAGGTTGACGAATACCAGAGTGTCCGGACCGGTCGGCTCGGTCACCTGCACTTCGGCACGAATGCTCGGCAGGCCATTGCCCTCGCCGTTCGCCAGTACGATTTGCTCCGGGCGCAGGCCGAGGATCACTTCGCGATCTTCGAGCCCGGCGTCCTGCATGCTCATCGGTAACTCGCAACGCGCTTGGCCGCTGTCGAGCAGCGCCAGCAGACGGCCGTCCTTGCGCTGCAGGCGCAGCGGAATGAAGTTCATCGGCGGCGAACCGATGAAACTCGCGACGAACAGGTTGGCCGGATCGTTGTAGATCTCTTTCGGCGTGCCGAACTGCTGAATGATGCCGTCCTTCATCACCGCAACCTTGTCGCCCAGGGTCATTGCTTCGATCTGGTCGTGGGTCACGTAGACCGTGGTGGTTTTCAGGCGCTGGTGCATCAGTTTCATTTCGGTGCGCATCTCGACGCGCAGCTTGGCGTCGAGGTTGGACAACGGTTCGTCGAACAGATAAATCTTCGGTCGCCGCGCCAGGGCACGGCCCATCGCCACACGCTGTTGCTGACCACCGGAGAGTTGACCCGGCTTACGGTTCAGCAGGTGTTCGATCTGCAACAGCTTGGCGACGCGCGCGACTTCTTCGTCGATCGCCGACTGCGGCATCTTGCGGATCTTCAGACCGAATTCGATGTTCTCGCGCACGCTCATGGTCGGGTACAGCGCGTAGGACTGGAACACCATGGCGATGTCGCGATCCTTCGGGCTCATGCCGCTGACGTCCTGGTCGCCGATCATGATCGCGCCGCCGGTGATGGTTTCCAGGCCGGCGATGCAGTTCATCAGGGTCGACTTGCCGCAGCCCGACGGGCCGACGAGGATCAGGAACTCACCGTCCTTGATCGACAGTTCGATATTCTTCAGGGTGTCCGGCAGGCCGGCACCGTAGGTCTTGTTGACGTTGCGAAGTTCGAGCGTTGCCATGATTACCCCTTGACTGCGCCGGCTGTCAGCCCGCGCACGAAATACTTGCCTGCTACCACATAGACCAGCAGGGTCGGCAGGCCGGCGATCATCGCCGCTGCCATATCAACGTTGTATTCCTTGGCGCCGGTGCTGGTGTTGACCAGGTTGTTCAACGCCACCGTGATCGGTTGCGAATCACCGCTGGAGAACACCACACCGAACAGGAAGTCGTTCCAGATCTGGGTGAACTGCCAGATCAGGCAAACCATGATGATCGGCGTCGACATCGGCAGAATGATGCGGCGGAAAATCGTGAAGAACCCCGCGCCATCCAGGCGTGCAGCTTTCACCAGTGCATCCGGAATGCTCACGTAGTAGTTACGGAAGAACAGCGTGGTGAACGCCAGACCGTAAACCACGTGAATAAACACCAGACCGGTGGTGGTGCTCGCCAGGCCCATCTTGCCGAGGGTGAACGAGGCCGGCAGCAGCACGGTCTGGAACGGCAGGAAGCAGCCGAACAACAACAGACCGAAGAACAACTGCGAACCGCGGAAGCGCCAGAACGACAGCACATAACCGTTCAACGCACCGATGGCGGTGGAGATGATTACCGCCGGAACGGTGATCTTGATCGAGTTCCAGAAGTAACCGTCAACCGTGGCCCAGGCCTTGACCCAGCCGATGCCGCTGACCACGGTCGGCCAGCTCAGCAGGTTGCCGGTGCTAATGTCTTCCGGGGTCTTGAAGCTGGTCAGCAACATAACCACCAGCGGCACCAGATAAAGCAGTACGGCGATGATCAGCACCGCGTAGATCGCGATGCGACTCAGGCTGATAGCAGGTTTGGCAGCGAGACTAGTCATTGCGCTTGGTCCTCAGCTCGGAATACAGGTAAGGCACGATGATCGCGAGGATCGCACCGAGCATCAGAATCGCACTGGCCGAGCCCATGCCCATCTGGCCGCGACTGAAGGTGAAGGAATACATGAACATCGCCGGCAGGTCGGAGGAATAACCCGGGCCACCAGCGGTCATCGCCGCGACGAGGTCGAAGCTCTTGATCGCGATGTGCGCCAGAATCATCACCGCACTGAAGAACACCGGACGCAGGCTTGGCAGCACCACTTTCCAGTAGATCGTCGGCATGCTCGCGCCATCGATCTGTGCAGCGCGGATAATCGATTGATCAACGCCACGCAGGCCGGCGAGGAACATCGCCATGATGAAGCCCGAGGCTTGCCAGACAGCGGCGATCACCAGGCAGTAAACCACGCGATCAGGGTCGATCAGCCAGTCGAGACGGAAGCCTTCCCAGCCCCAGTCACGCAACAATTTGTCCAGGCCCATGCCCGGGTTGAGCAGCCATTTCCACGCGGTACCGGTAACGATCATCGAGAGCGCCATCGGGTACAGGTAAATGGTGCGGATAAAGCCTTCGCGACGGATGCGCTGGTCGAGGAACACCGCCAGCAACACGCCGATCACCAGAGTGATACCGATGAACATGCCGCCGAACACCGCGAGGTTTTTGCTCGCGACCCACCAGCGGTCGTTGTCGAACAACCGCGCGTATTGCGCCAGACCGGCCCACTTGTAGTTGGGCAGGAAGGTCGAGGTGGTGAACGACAGAATGAACGTCCACAGGATGTAGCCATAGAAGCCCACCAGCACGATGAACATGCTCGGCGCCAGCACCAGTTTGGGTAGCCAGCGTTGCAATGCATCGAACGGCGAGGCCTTGCTGAACACAGCAACAGAACTCATGGGGAAATCCAGTACAGGGAATAAAAACTACAGTGAGATCCCTTGTGGGAGCGAGCCTGCTCGCGAATGCGGTGTCAGTCGACGGATGGAGCAACTGACACAACGCCTTCGCGAGCAGGCTCGCTCCCACAGGAGAAGCCTGTGCTACCGACGCTTATTTGGACGACTTGATCGCTGCGCCCAGTTTCTTGGCGGTGTCGGCCGGGTCCGCTTTCGGATCGTTGATGTAGTTGGTCACGACATCAAAGAACGCGCCTTGCACCGCCAGCGTGGTCGCCATGTTGTGCGCCATGCTTGGTTGCAGGCCGCCGGACTTGGCGTCCGCCAGGAAGTCTTTGGCTGCAGTCTGTGCGCAGGAGTCGAAACCGAGCTTGTCCATGTTGTTCAACATGTCATTGCGAACCGGGATCGAGCCTTTGTTGATGCTGAAGACTTTCTGGAAGTTTTCACCCAGCACGACTTTGGCGATGTCCTGCTGACCGGCCGCAGTGCCTGCGTCCTTCTGCTTGAACACGGCCAGCGAGTCGATGTTGTAGGTGAACGCCTTGTCGGTGCCCGGGAAGGCTACGCACTCGTAATCCTTGCCGGCGACTTTCTTGGCAGCGGTCCATTCGGATTTGGCCCAGTCACCCATGATCTGCATACCGGCCTTGCCGTTGATGACCTTGGCCGCTTCCAGGTTCCAGTCCTGACCTTTGCCATCGGCGTCCATGTAGGTCGCGACTTTCTTCAGTTCGGTCAGCGCCTTGACCATTTCCGGGCCGGTCAGCGCGGCATTGTCCAGGTCAACCAGGGCTTTCTTGTAGCCATCGACACCCATGACCGAGAGCACCACGGCTTCGAACACGGTGCTGTCCTGCCAAGGCTGACCGCCGTGGGCCAGCGGAATGAAGCCCGCAGCCTTCAGCTTGTCGCCAGCGGCATAGAATTCTTCGAGGGTGGTCGGGTTCTTGGTGATACCGGCTTTCTTGAATACTTCCGGATTGATCCACAGCCAGTTCACGCGGTGAATGTTCACCGGCACGGCCACGTAATCACCGTCGTACTTCACGGTATCGGAGACTTTCTTGTCGAGCAGGCTGTCCCACTTTTCCGACTTGGCGACGTCTTTCAACACGTCAGTGTCGAGCAGGCCGGTCGACGCCCATTCCTGGATGTCCGGGCCTTTGATCTGGGCAACGCCTGGCGGGTTGCCGGCAACGGCACGGCTTTTCAGCACGGTCATGGCAGTCGCACCGCCACCACCGGCGACAGCGCCGTCTTTCCAGGTGAAACCGTCTTTTTCGACTTGCGCCTTGAGCACATCAACGGCAGCTTTTTCGCCACCGGACGTCCACCAGTGCACGACTTCGACCGAACCTTTGGATTCGGCAGCGGAAACACTGAGAGGCAGAATTGCGAGCGGGAACAGGGAGGCGACAGAAATGACAGTAGCGAGGCGAGAAATCGCATTCATCTGAGATGTACCTTTCTTGTTGTTATGCATGCAAGTCTGGTGCTTGCGCTGCACAGGAGTTTAAACAGGACGTTTCCCTTCGCAGGTAACGAAGGGACGCGCAAATGTCACTACATGGTTACATGATTGGTCACATGGCAACGCTCTGGGACAACTGCGCCAGAGCCGTTGCCATACTCGGTGACAAGGGTAGACGAGGGATCAGCACGGCTTGCCAGGCGTGATACAGATCGGGTTTGCCCGGCCAGATATCGGCACTTGGCAGGTTTTGCGGATTGAGCTCGTGGCGCCAACTGCCGTCGCAACGGTCGATGAAATACGTTTCGCAGAATTCCCAGATCAGCCGGTACCAGGTTTCGTATTGCGCATCGCCGGTGCGTTTGAGCAAGGCGCTGGCAGCGGCACTGGCCTCGGCGTGCGTCCAATGCAGGCGATGGCGAACGACGGCTTTGTTGTCCCAGTCGAGGGTGTAGACGATGCCCGGCAGACCATCGACGTCCCAACCGTTGCGGCAATTGTTCTCGAACAGTTTTTGCGCATCGGTGGCGAGCCAACCGGGCGTGAGCATTCCGGCCTGCACCCGCGCCGCTTCGAGGTGCAGCAGCAGCCGCGCCCATTCGAAACCGTGGCCCGGCGTGGTGCCGTAAGGGCGGAAGCCGTCGGCGGGATTGTCGTGGTTGTATTCGCGTAGCGGCTGCCAGTCGCGGTCGAAGTGCTCGATGACCATGTAACCGTTGGCGGCGGCGTGCCCGTGAATGACGCGTTCGACGATGCGTTGCGCGCGAATCAACCAGCGCGGATCTTCGGTGACATCGGCCAGCGCAAGGAACGCTTCGGTCGCGTGCATGTTGCTGTTGGCGCCGCGATAGGCTTCTTCTTCGCTCCAGTCGCGATTGAAGAATTCGCGCATCGCGCCCTCTTCTTCGCTCCAGAAATACGTGTCGATGATGTCAATCGCATCATCCAGCAACGCCTGTGCGCCAGGGCGCTGTGCGACCACCGCAGAGCTGGCCGCAAGCGCAACGAAGGCATGCAGATAGGCGTTCTTGCCGGTGTTGTCATCGCGGTGTTCGGCGACCGCAAACCAGCCACCGTGCAGGGCATCACGCAACGGCCCGCGCAGGGCGGCGATGCCATGATCGACCAATTCGGCAAAACCCGGCAAACCCTGAATGTGGGCCATGGCGAAGCTGTGGGTCATGCGCGCGGTGTTCATGGTTTCGGCTTGTGCGTTCGCTGGCAGACGGCCGCGCTCGTCGAGGTTGCCAAAGCCTTCGGGCAGTTTCGATGCCTTGGCGAAATCCAGCAGGCGCAGGCCTTCGGCGGCGAGCCATTGCTGGTGGGCAGGGGCGTTCAGCCAACTGCTGAAGCCGGGGTGGAAGAGATCCATGGGTGGCCTTTTTTGTTGTTATGACTGCGGGGAGTCTAAACAACGGGTCGGGGTGGGCTTGTAACGAAGGGGGCGGGGTTTGTCACTGAGCGGTGACAAAGAGCCACCCTCACCCCAGCCCTCCCGAAACGTCGGACCGCCCGTAGGGAGAGGGGGCCGATCGCAGAATGCTGAAGAGTTGCGCCGACCTGAAAGAGCTGTACCGAATCCATAATCGACTCAATGCATCAGGTCGGCGCAATTCGAATGAACAACGCGATCAGTCCCCTCTCCCTCTGGGCGGTCCGACGTTTCGGGAGGGCTAGGGTGAGGGAAAGCTTTTGACTCAATCCGCCGAACGCGGCAGCTGCAAGGTCACCCGCAACCCACCCTCACGCAGATTCTGCAGCGTCACTTCCCCACCATGGCTGTGGGCAATATTGCGCGCGATGCCCAACCCCAAGCCATAACCCTGCTGCTGCCCCGCCAGACGGAAGTGCGGTTCGAACACTTGCTCCAGCCGCTGCTCTGGAACACCCGGCCCTTCATCGTCGACGTGCAGAACAAACGCGCGCTCATCGTCGTCGATGTGCAAATGCGCGTTTTGCCCGTACTTCAACGCATTGTCGATCAGGTTACCGATGCAGCGCTTCAACGCCAGCGGCTTGCCCGGATAAGCCGCCAGCGCTTTGCCCTGCTGCGTCACTCGGCCATTGCCGTTCGGCGCCAGATACGGCTCCACCAGACAGTCGAGCACATGGTTCAAGTCCACCGGTTCGATGTTCTCGTGGATGTCGGTGTCCTTCACACATTGCAGCGCGCCTTTGACCAGCAGTTCCAACTCATCCAGATCACGGCCGAACTTGGCCTGCAGCTTTTCGTCTTCAAGCAATTCGACGCGCAAGCGCAAACGGGTGATTGGCGTGCGCAGGTCATGGGAGATCGCGCTGAACAACTGACTGCGCTCGGTGAGGTAGCGGCTGATGCGCTCGCGCATGGTGTTGAAGGCGCGGCCTACTTCGACCACTTCACTGCCGCCGCCCTCAGCCACTGGCTCGACGTCGGCACCTAGCGACAAATCCCGCGCCGCCCGCGCCAGACGCTTGAGCGGCCGGCTCTGCCAATGCACCAGCAGGCCGATAAACAGCAATAGGAATCCACTGGTGAGGACGATGAACCACACCTGTTGCGAGGGCAGGCCTTGCTCTTCAAGACTGGTGTACGGCTCCGGCAACAGCGAGGCGATGTACAGCCATTCGCCCGGGGCCATTTGAATCTGCGTGACCAACACGGGCGGATTCACCGGCTCCAGGGTCAACGCGTAATGCGCCCAGGAGCGTGGCAGCTCATCGAGTTTCAGCCCAGCATTGAAGATGCGCAGATCCTCAGGACTGACGAAGGTCACCGAAATATCGGTGTCATGGCCCAACGTCTGCCGCAGCACCTCGTCGACGGCTTTCATCACCGCCGCTTTGCGCGGCGTCACCGGCAGCACGTCCATGCCCAACGGCTTGTCGTTGAGCGTCACCACGAATCGCGTGCCGCCCATGCTGCGCAATTGATCGAGCACCAACGGCCGATAAGCCACCGGCAACGAGCGGAAGTAACTGACGCTGGCGGTCATCGAATGGGCGAGGCTGCGGGCGCTGGTGACCAGGCCTTCGAGCTGGGTGGCGCGCAGTTGCGAGACCCAGATCACGCTCGACAAGGTCTGCGCGAACAGCACCGCGAGCAACGTCAGCAGCAACATCCGCCCGAGCAGCGAACGCGGCATCGGCACTTTGGCGGCGAATTTGCGCAGCGACTCAGTGACCATTGCCGGCAACCACGTTGGCTGCCAGTTGGTAGCCGCTGCCGCGCACCGTGCGAATCAGTCGTGGCGGTTTCTCGGTGTCGCGCAGACGCTGGCGCAAACGGCTGACGGCCATGTCGACGATGCGATCGAGCGGCATCAGGTCGCGGCCACGGGTGGCGTTGCCGATGGTGTCGCGGTCGAGAATTTCCTGCGGGTGATCGAGAAACAGTTTCAGCAGGGCGAAGTCGGCACCGGAGAGAATCACTTCCTCGCCGTCGGTGTGAAACAGCCGGTGACTGACCATGTCCAGCCGCCACTCGTCGAAGGCCAGCACGTCACTGCCGCTGCGCTCCTGACCGAATTGCGCACGACGCAGCAATGCCTTGATGCGCGCTTGCAGTTCGCGGGGGCTGAAGGGTTTGCCGAGGTAGTCGTCGGCGCCGAGTTCCAGACCGATCACGCGGTCGGCTTCGTCGGAACTGGCGGTGAGCATGATGATCGGCACCTGCGCCTGACGCGGATGCTGACGCACCCAACGGCACAGGCTGAAGCCGTCTTCGTCGGGCAGCATGACATCGAGGATCACCAGATCGCTCGGCGCCTCGTTGAGGGCCTGACGGAAACTGGCACCGTCGGCGGTGGCCCGTACCTGAAACCCGGCGCGGGTCAGGTAGGTTTCCAGCAACTCGCGTATTTCCTGGTCGTCATCGACCAACAATATCGACTTGTTGACTGAGCTCACTTCGAAGGCATCCTTGTTGTTGGAATTGGGGCGGATTATGCCTTAAGCACTGATTTTACAAACACCACAAAACAACTGTAGGAGTGAGCCTGCTCGCGATAACGGTTTGTCAGTCAACGAATGTGTTGAATCCAAGACAGCTATCGCGAGCAGGCTCACTCCTACAGTTTGATTGCATTTCAGGTTGGGGTTGATTGATCCAGGGCCACACCCGCGCCAACCAGTCCGGAATACGGCGCTGTCACCAGCCACACCGGGATGCCTTTGAAGTAATCGCTCATGCAGCCTTTGTCAGCGAAGCTGCGGGCAAAACCGCTTTCGAGGAAGAAATCGGCGAAGCGTGGAATCACACCACCGACGATATACACCCCGCCACGTGCGCCCGTGGTCAGCACGTTGTTGCCGGCCACACGGCCGAGCCAGCAGCAGAACTGCTCCAGCACTTCCAGGGCAATCGGATCACCCGCAAGACCTGCCGCCGTGATCGCTTCCGGCGTATCAAGCGTTGGCTCATGCCCATCCACCGCACAGATCGCCCGGTAAACCCGTGGCAATCCACCGCCGCTCAACGCAGTTTCGGCGCTGACATGGCCGATTTCGTTGTGGATGTGCTGCCACAGCTGCGTTTCACGCGGACTGCTCAACGGCAAATCAACATGCCCGCCCTCACCCGGCAACGCCGCGAAACGGCCCTCGCCAAGATCGAGCAAGGTGCCGACGCCAAGGCCAGTGCCCGGGCCGATCACCACCGCCGGACGCAACGGCTCTGGCGTGCCCTCGCAGACCACGCGGAATTCGCCGGGCTGCAAACGGGTCATGCCCAGCGCCATCGCCGAGAAGTCGTTGACCAGCAACAACTGCTCGACCTGCAAGGTTTTGCAGAACGCTGTGCGACTCAAGCGCCAGTGATTGTTGGTGAATTTGAATTCATCACCACTGACCGGACCTGCCACGGACAAGCACACCGAACCGATCGAACCCGGCACCAGACCGAGCCCGCTCAGATAGAGGCTGATCGCCTCTTCCGGGCTGGCGTGGTCGGCCGTGGCCAGCACCTGAACCGATTCCAGTTGCTGGTTTTTCCACAACGCAAACCGCGCGTTGGTGCCTCCGATATCACCGACCAAAGCCAGTTTCAATTAAGCGTCTCCAGGGCAGAAGTGAAGGCGCTGGCGCCCTGCTCCGCCGAGCTGAAGGCCAAACGCATAAAGCCAAACAGTTCGCGACCGCTGCCGATGTTGTTGCCCAACAGGCCTTTGGCGGGTTCGCGCGCTGCAAATTCTGCGGCGTCGACCTTCAGTTCCAAGGTGCCTTTGACGCCATCGACGCGGATAATATCGCCCTCTTGCACGCGCGCCAAAGCGCCACCGACATAAGCTTCGGGGCTGACGTGAATCGCTGCGGGGATTTTCCCCGAGGCGCCGGACATCCGCCCGTCGGTCACCAGCGCGACTTTGAAGCCGCGATCCTGCAGCACGCCGAGGAACGGCGTCATCTTGTGCAGTTCCGGCATGCCATTGGAACGCGGGCCCTGGAAGCGCATCACGGCGACAAAATCCTTCTCCAGCAAACCGGCCTTGAATGCATCGGCCAAGTCCTGCTGATCCTGGAACACCATGGCTGGCGCTTCGACGATCTGGTTTTCCAACGCGACCGCAGAAACCTTCATCACACCGCGACCGAGGTTGCCCTCCATTACGCGCAGACCACCCTCCGCCGAGAACGCACGCGCCACTGGACGCAGGATGTTTTCGTCGAGGCTGTCCGTCGGGCCTTCGCGCCATACTAACTGGCCGTTATCGAGGAACGGCTCTTTGGTGTACTGGCTCAAGCCGTGGCCGAGCACGGTATTGACGTCTTCGTGCAGCAGGCCGGCGCCGAGCAGTTCGCGGATCAGGAACGACATGCCGCCCGCTGCCTGGAAGTGGTTGATGTCGGCTTTGCCGTTCGGGTAAACGTGACTCAGGGTCGGCACGACTTCGGAGAGGTCGGCCATGTCCTGCCAGGTCAGTTGAATGCCCGCCGCCATGGCGATGGCCGGCATGTGCAGGGTGTGGTTGGTCGAGCCGCCGGTGGCATGCAGCGCAACGATCGAGTTGACCAGCGACTTCTCGTCGACGATTTCACCGATCGGCATGAAGTTGCCATTTTGTTTGGTCAGACGCGTGACTTGATGCGCGGCTTCACGGGTCAGCGCATCACGCAGTGGCGTGTTCGGGTTGACGAACGAGGCCCCCGGCAAGTGCAGGCCCATGACTTCCATCAGCAACTGGTTGGTGTTGGCAGTGCCGTAGAAGGTGCAGGTACCCGGGCTGTGGTAGGACTTCATCTCCGATTCCAGCAGCTCTTCGCGGGTGGCTTTGCCTTCGGCGTACTTCTGACGGACGTCGGCTTTTTCCTTGTTGGAAATCCCCGAGACCATCGGCCCGCCCGGGACGAAAATCGTCGGCAGGTGACCGAAACGCAGCGAGCCCATCATCAGGCCCGGCACGATCTTGTCGCAGATGCCGAGCATCAGCGCGCCGTCGAACATGTTGTGCGACAGCGCCACAGCGGTCGACATGGCGATCACTTCGCGGCTCGGCAGGCTCAGTTCCATGCCCGGCTCGCCTTGGGTCACACCGTCGCACATCGCCGGCGTGCCGCCAGCAAACTGGCCGACCGAGCCGATTTCGCGCAGGGCGTTCTTGATCTGTTCCGGGAAGACTTCATACGGCTGGTGCGCCGAGAGCATGTCGTTATACGAAGAAACAATGGCGATGTTCGCCGAGTTCATCATCCGCAGGCTGTGCTTGTCTTCGCTGCCGCAACCGGCCACGCCGTGGGCGAAGTTGGCGCATTGCAGCTTGCCGCGCATCGGCCCGTCAGTGGCGGCGCCGCGAATCAGTGCAAGGTAAGCCTGACGCGTGGCGCGGCTGCGGGCGATAAGCCGTTCGGTGACCTCAAGGACGCGGGGATGCATGTGTAGAACTCCAGGCTAACGGATGTGGCGACCTGATTGTCTATGCTGATCAAACGCCGTTGTTGTTGGAATGACAGACGGCTTTTTTGACCATTCGGACCAGTTGATTCAGGTCACTCGTTGTAGATAAAACAAAATATTGCCACTAAAAAGGCTTGTTTTCTATTTTTATGCGAATAATCTTGTAATTCCAACAACAAAACGACGGCGGCGCTGTTCCATGACTCTTCGAATCGCAATCAATGGTTTTGGCCGCATCGGCCGTAATGTCCTGCGCGCACTGTATACCCAAGGCTATCGACAGGATCTGCAGATCGTCGCCATCAATGATCTGGGCGACAGCTCGATCAATGCTCATCTGCTCAAATACGACACCGTTCACGGCACGTTCGACGCTCAGGTCGAGCATGACAACGAAAGTCTGACCGTCAACGGCGACCGCATTGCGGTCAGCGCGATTCGCAACCCGGCCGAATTGCCATGGGCGGCGGAAAAGATTGATGTGGTGTTCGAATGCACCGGTCTCTTTACCGATCGCGCCAAAGCGGCCGCGCATATTACTGCCGGCGCGCGCAAAGTGATCATTTCGGCCCCGGCCAAAGGTGCCGACGCCACTGTGGTTTATGGTGTGAACCACGACATTCTGCGCCAGTCGCACCAGATCATCTCCAACGCTTCGTGCACCACCAACTGCCTGGCGCCAGTGGCGCAAGTGCTGCACCGCGAGCTGGGCATTGAAAGCGGTCTGATGACCACCATTCACGCCTACACCAACGACCAGAACCTCACCGACGTCTATCACACCGACCCGTACCGCGCGCGTTCGGCCACGCAGAACATGATCCCGAGCAAGACCGGCGCTGCTGAAGCCGTGGGCCTGGTGCTGCCGGAACTGGCGGGCAAACTGACCGGCATGGCCGTGCGCGTGCCGGTGATCAATGTGTCGCTGGTGGACCTGACCGTGCAGCTGAAAAAAGAAGCCAGCGCCGAGGAAGTCAACGCGCTGATGAAGTCCGCGAGCCAGCACTCGAAGATTCTCGGTTTCAACACCTTGCCGCTGGTGTCCAGCGACTTCAACCACAACCCGCTGTCGTCGATCTTCGACGCCAACCACACCAAAGCCAGCGGCAAACTGCTGAAAGTGCTGGCCTGGTATGACAATGAGTGGGGCTTCTCCAACCGCATGCTGGATAACTGCCTGGCGCTGTGTAACGCGGAGTAAATCCCGTATCCCTTGTAGGAGTGAGCCTGCTCGCGATTGCTATCTGTCAGTCACAGATGTTGTAGCTGATCTACCGCTATCGCGAGCAGGCTCACTCCTACAGGGTTTTGTGCTGTATTTAAAATCAGGGCTTGACCATTCAACTAGATGATAAGCATTATCATTCGCTTGAAATCGATCAGGTCCTCCCGTGAGTCAATCGCGCTTCAACCACGTCTTCCTCACCCAGCGCACATCCTTGCTGCGAACGCTGGAACGGATGGTCAACAATCACAGCACCGCTGAAGACCTGTTGCAGGAGACCTACCTGCGTGTGACGCGGGCGTTGAGCGAGCGGGCCATTGATCACCTCGAACCTTTTGTCTTCCAGACCGCACGCAATCTTGCGCTGGATCATTTGCGTGCGCGCAAGATCCATTCGCGGACCATGGTCGATGACGTGCCGCAGGATGTCGTGCACAGCATTGCCGCCCCCGCCAGCAGCGCCGAAGATGCCGCCCACGCCGAACAGATGCTGGAGCGCCTGAACGTGAGCCTCAGTCAACTCAGCCCCCGCCAGCAGCAGATTTTCATCCTCAGCCGTTTGCACGGGAACAGTTATCAGGAAATCGCCGACGAGCTGAATGTTTCCCTCAGCACCGTGCAGAAAGAACTGAAGCTGATCATGAGCATTTGTATCGGCGTCGCCGAACGACACGACAGCAGCGGCAAGCTGTAAGCTTCAAGCTCCAAGTAAAAACGAAAAGCAGTACACGCATCTGGCTTGCAGCTTGCAGCTTGACGCTAGAAACTGCTTCGCCAGAAGCCCGAGGAAACACCGTGACGGACACCCACCGCTCGCCTTCGCCGGATTCGGTGCAGGACGCTGCAAACGCAATGGACCAGGCTCTGGACTGGCTCATCGTGCTCGGCAGCCCGGACGAGGAGCAGACCCGGCAATTTCATGCCTGGCTGGCGGCCGATCCGTTGAATGCCGAAGCGTTCGCCAAGGCCCAGGCGATCTGGGATGGTCCGCAAGTCGCCCAATGCGCGCAAAGCCTGGCGGCCAAACCTGCGAAGGTCACTTTTCTCAAGCGTCTGCGTCCGCACTGGAAACCACTGGCCACTGCCGCCGTGCTGATCCTCGGTTTGTTCAGTTTCAGCAATTTGCCGATGCGCCTTCAGGCCGATCACCTCACGGTGGTTGGCGAGCGTCAGCGCCTGCAACTGGAGGACGGTTCGAAAGTCCTGCTCAATACCAATTCTGCATTCTCCAGCACCATCAACGATCAAAAACGTGTCGCGCGGCTGTACCAAGGCGAAGCGTTTTTCGAGATTGCCAGTGGCCGCAGCCAACCCTTGGAAATCGACGCCGGTCCGGTTCGCGCCAGCGTGCGCGATACCGCATTTGCCGTGCGTTATCTCGATGGCGTGGCGCAGGTCAACGTGCAGCGCGGCGATGTCGATCTGCAGGCGACGCATAACGACGCTCGCGTACGTCTGACGGCGGGTGAGAGTATTCGTATCGGCCCCAACGGTTTTGACCGCCCGGCCAAACTCGATGCCAACACGGACCTGGCCTGGGTCCAGGGCCGACTGGTGTTCGAGAACTGCCCGCTGAATCAGGTGCTGGCCGAATTGCGCCGCTACTACCCGGGCTGGATCATCAACAACAACGAGCAGTTGGCCGACGTCGCCGTAACCGGCAATTACCGTCTCGACCAGCCGCTCGACGTGGTCCGCTCCCTCGCTCAGATCACCTCGGCGCAACTGAAAGAATTCCCCGCCCTGGTCATCCTGAACTAAATGAGAATTATTTTTACTCGATAGCCAACGTTAGTACGTCTCGTTATAGCCAATGCAATTGATTCGCAACAAGCGAGTCAATCAGCACCTATAAAGATTCGTGCGACACGGAGCGCTATCGATGTCCTCACGCCTTACCCGCCAGACTTCTTCCCCTTCCCGCGTACTGTCGCTGCTGACAGCGGCCATCCTGATGGCGGGCACTGCGCCGCTGATGGCGGCCACCGAGCAACCGACGCGCAACATGGGCGATTACTCGTTCGCCATCGGCCAGCAGCCGCTGGTGTCGGCGCTCAATGCCTTCACCGCCGTGACCGGTTGGCAAGTCGGCTTGCCGGCAGAACTGGGTCAGGGCGTGTCGTCGCCGGGCGTGCGTGGCTCGCTGCCACCCGAAAAAGCCCTGGAGCGCCTGTTGGTGGGGACCAACCTGAGCTTCCGCAAAATCAGCAACAACAACGTCGTGCTGGAAAAGCGCAACGCCAGCGGCACGCTCAATCTGGATCAGGTGACCATCAGCGCCACCCGTCAGGAGCAGTCGGTCAACAGCGTGCCGGCCACCGTCACCGTGCAGACCCGTCAGGATCTGGACCGCAACAATGTCAACACCATCAAGGATCTGGTCCGCTACGAGCCGGGTGTGTCCGTCGGCGGCGCCGGTCAGCGTGGCGGCATCAGCGGCTATAACATTCGCGGCATCGACGGCGACCGCATCCTGACTCAGGTTGACGGCGTCGAAGTGCCGGACGGTTTCTTCAACGGCCCGTACGCCAAGACCCAGCGCAATTACGTTGACCCGGAAATCGTCAAACGCGTGGAAATTCTCCGTGGCCCGGCCTCGGTGCTGTACGGCAGCAACGCCATCGGCGGCGCCGTCAGCTACTACACCCTTGATGCCGACGACATCATCAAGCCGGGCAAAGACGTCGGTGCGCGCCTGAAAACCGGTTACAGCTCCGCCGATGACAGCTGGCTGAAGTCCGCCACCGTCGCCGGCCGTGCCGACCAGTTCGACGGCTTGCTGCACTACAGCCAGCGCGACGGTCACGAAACCGACTCCTACGGCAGCAACAATGGCACTGGCCTTGAACGCACCGCCGCCAACCCGGAAGACGTCAACGCCTACAACGTGCTGGCCAAGATCGGCTGGAACTACAACGACGATTCGCGTCTGGGCCTGACCTACGAAAAGTACAAGGATGATCGCGACACCGATCAGAAAAGCGCTTACGGCGGCCCGTACTTCAACGGCGCGCCGACCATCCCCAACAGCGTGCTGCCCGGCGGCATGTACCAGTGGCGCACCGGTAACGACACCATCACCCGTGAGCGTTTCGGCATCGAACACTCGTTCGCCCTCGACAGCCTGCTGGTCGACAACGTGAAGTGGAGCCTCAACCATCAGATCGCCAAGACCGACCAGAGCACCACCGAGTTCTACTACCCGATCACTCGTAAGGTGCTGCGTACTCGCGACACCATTTACGAAGAGAAACAATGGGTCTTCGATGCGCAACTGGACAAGGCGTTCGCCATTGGAAACACCGATCACGTACTGACTTACGGCACCACCATCAAGCAACAGAAAGTCACCGGTTCGCGCAGCGGCGACGGCACTTGCCTGGCCGTCGGTCGTGGCTGCACCGCCATTGGTGCGACCAGCACCGCTGACGTGTTGGCCAAGGCCACCGACTTCCCGGACCCGACTATCAACACCTACAGCGTGTTCGCTCAGGATCAGATCAGCTGGAACAACTGGACCTTCCTGCCGGGCCTGCGCTACGACTACACCCAGCTCAAGCCGCACATCACTCAGGAATTCCTCAACACCGTGGCGGCGGACGGCCAAGGCACGGTCAGCGACGAGAACAAGACCTGGCACAAAGTCTCGCCGAAATTCGGCCTGACCTACGCCCTGTCCGAGAATTACACCTGGTACGGTCAGTACGCCGAAGGCTTCCGCACCCCAACCGCGAAAGCCCTGTACGGTCGCTTCGAAAACACCACCACCGGCTACAGCGTGGCGCCGAACCCGGACCTCGAACCGGAAAAAAGCAAAAGCTATGAAACCGGTCTGCGCGGCAACTTCGAACACGGCTCGTTCGACGTGGCGGTGTTCTATAACAAGTATCGCGACTTCATCAACGAAGACGCTGTGACCCCGGGACGCAACGAGCTGACCTTCCAGTCGGCCAACATCAAGCACGCCACCATCAAGGGTGCGGAAGTCAAAGGTCGCCTGAACCTGGATGCGTTTGGCGCGCCGCAAGGCCTCTACACCCAAGGCTCGATTGCCTACGCCTACGGTCGCAACAACGACAACGGCGAGCCGATCAACAGCGTCAACCCGCTGACCGGCGTGTTCGGTCTGGGTTACGACCAGGACAACTACGGCGGCCTTCTGAGCTGGACCTTGGTGAAGAAAAAGGATCGCGTCGACGACACTAACTTCAAGTCGCCGGATGGCGTCAGCAGCCAATTCAAAACCCCAGGCTTCGGCATTCTTGATCTGGCCGGTTATTACAAAGTCACCGACGACGTCACCGTCAGCGGCGGCATCTACAACCTGACCGACAAGAAATACTGGCTCTGGGATGACGTGCGCGGTTACGACAGCGTCGGCGAAGCTTCGGTGACGCAACCGGCCAACCTCGATCGCCTGACCCAACCGGGCCGCAACTTCGCGATCAATCTGATCTGGGACATCTGATCCGGCCAACCTCACTGCGCGTGTTCAGGCACCGCGCCGTGAGGTTTTTTTACGCTTGCACGTCGCCTTGTTCGTCTCGTTATCAAGCGCCTCTTTTATCAAGGACATGTCATGACCACTTCGGAAAAAGCCCTGCGTTCACAACGCCTGAACCAGATCACCCACGAGCCGCACAACAAGCTCGACGCCCTGGTCAAAGCCCACGCGCCGTTCGAGACCCGCGCCAATTTCGCCCGTTTTGTCGTCGCGCAGTACCTGTTCCAGTCGGAACTGGTCGATCTGTATAACGACGCCGAACTGACCGCCATCGTCCCGGATCTGCCGGCCCGTTGCCGCGCCGAAGCGGCCAAGGCTGACCTCGCCGATCTCGACACTGAAGTACCGGCAGCGGTCGCAGGCGCAGTGAAAAATCCGAGCAAGGCTCGCGCACTGGGCTGGATCTTTGTCTCCGAAGGTTCGAAGCTCGGTGCGGCGTTCCTGATCAAACGCGCGGTGGCGCTGGAGCTGAGCGAAACCTTTGGCGCCCGTCACCTCGGCGAGCCTGAAGGTGGCCGTGCCGAAGGCTGGAAAAGCTTCGTGCGCACCCTCGATTCGCTGCAGTTCACTGCCGAGGAAGAAGCCGAAGTCGAGCAAGGCGCGATCGACGCGTTCAACCGCTTTACCGTGCTGCTGGAACAGGCTTACGCCACCGAAGCCGAACCTGCCTGATTCCCGACACACCACAAAACCCTGTGGGAGCTGGCTTGCCAGCGATGGCGGTATGTCAGTCAACTTTGTAGTCACTGATCGACCGCTATCGCTGGCAAGCCAGCTCCCACAGGGATCTTCACAAATCTGTAAGATCCCCATCTCGCCTCACAGCAATCCCGAGCCCATGCCGCAACCCGCCTCCTCGAAACTCGCCCGCGTGCTGTTCGGCCTCTTGGCCTACGTCAGCCTCGGCATCGGCCTGATCGCCATTGTCGTGCCCGGCCTGCCGACCACCGAGTTCATCCTTCTCGCCGCCTGGGCCGCGACTCGCAGCTCGCCGCGCCTGAGTGCCTGGCTGGAAAACCATCGTTTGTTCGGGCCGATCCTCAGCAACTGGCGCAACGGCAAGATCATCGCGCGCAAGGCCAAGGTCAGCGCGACGGTGAGCATGTTGCTCTGCGCAACCTTGATGCTGGTGATGCTCGACCACGGCTGGCCGGTCTATCTGGCGATTGCCGGGATGAGCCTGGGTAATCTGTGGATCTGGTCGCGACCGGAAGCCATCCCTGCTTGAACCCACAACGTCTTCACACTGAAACATCCCTGTAATTATTCGCTTTTTCAGCACTTTCTCCTGCGCAAACGTTTAGCGCTGACCGTCCGTCGGCACGCGCCTCATGACCTCTGCTTCCACGCCGATGAGCATTGAATGGCGCTGAATGGATTTGGCGAACCGGGTAGCTCCTGCCCGAATGCCACCCGTTTATTCATTCGCGAGATCGCCCCATGTTCGACGCTCTGTCCATTCGCCTGAAAATCGTCCTGCTCTCCGGTCTGTGCCTGCTCGGTGTGGTCGCGCTGATCGTCGGCATGAACATCTACCAGACCAACCAGAACGACGAACTGGTCAGTAACTCCAGCAATAAATTGCTCACCGCCAGTGTGCAAAATCTGTTGCAAGCCAAAGCCGCCGAACAAGCCGTGCGGGTGCAGAAAACCTTCGGCGAAAGCCTGACGGTGATCACGGCCGTGGCTGACCAGATCAAGGACATGCGCGTCATGGCCGCCAAGCGTTCGCTGGACGCCGGCGCCTTGCGTGAAGAGTTGAACCTGAGCCTGAAAACCGCCTTCGAGCGCAACGACAAAGTGCTCGGTATCTGGCTCGCCTTCGAACCCAACGGCCTCGACGGCAAGGACAGCGAATTCGCCAACGACGCCGCTCGCCAGTCCAACGAAGCCGGACGTTTGGCCACCTACTGGAGCCGCGCTGGCGGCGCCTCGCTGAACACCATCATGGTCGAAGAAGACCTGACCAAAACCACCCTCAGCGTCAGCGGCACGCCGTACAACAGCTGGTACACCTGCCCTCGCGATGCCAAGCGCACCTGCCTGCTCGACCCGTATGCCGACACTGTCGGTGGCAAGGAAATGCTCATGACGACCATTTCCGTCCCCCTGATCGTCGACGGTAAAGCCATCGGCGTGGTCGGTGTCGACATCGCCCTCGACGCCCTGCAAGCGGCGGCCGTGGATTCCCAGCGCAATCTGTTCAACAACGCCGGGCACATGCTGATCGTCTCTGGCAGCGGCGTGCTCGCTGCCGACAGTTCCGACGCGACCAAGGTCGGCAAGAAAATCAGCGACACCCTCGGCGCCGATGGCAAGGATGTGCTGCAACTGCTGACCTCCGGCACACCGAAGATTCTTGAACAAGGTGATTTGATTCGCGCCGTTTACCCAGTCGATCCAATTGGTAACTCGCGCGCCTGGGGCGTGGTCATCGACTTGCCGAAACAAGTACTGCTGGCTGACTCGGTCAAGCTGCAAGCGGTGCTCGATGATGCTCAGGAAACCGGTGTGATCACGGCGCTGCTGGTTGCTGTAGTCGCCGGTCTGGTTGGCCTGCTGCTGATCTGGCTGACCGCGTCCGGCGTCACCCGGCCGATCAACAGCGTCGCTGAGATGCTGAAGAACATCGCCAGCGGCGAAGGCGATCTGACCCAGCGCCTGAACTACAGCAAACAAGATGAACTGGGCGAACTGGTGAACTGGTTCAACCGTTTCCTCGACAAGCTGCAACCGACCATCGCGCAGATCAAACAGAGCATCACCGAAGCCCGTGGCACCGCCGACCAGTCTTCGGAAATCGCCCGCCAGACCAGTGAAGGCATGCAGGTGCAATTCCGCGAGATCGACCAGGTCGCCACCGCCTCCAACGAAATGAGCGCCACCGCCCACGACGTCGCCAACAGCGCCTCCAACGCGGCCAATGCCGCGAAAGGTGCCGATCAGTCGGCCAAGGACGGCATGTCGATCATCGAGCGCAGTACCCGCGACATCAATCAACTGGCCGACGAAGTCAGCAAAGCTGTGACCGAAGTTGAAGCGTTGGCAGTCAACAGCGAGCAGATCGGCTCGGTGCTGGAGGTGATACGCAGCATCGCCGAACAGACCAACCTGCTCGCCCTCAACGCAGCGATCGAAGCGGCTCGCGCCGGTGAGAGCGGCCGTGGTTTCGCCGTGGTTGCCGACGAGGTACGCAACCTCGCCAAGCGCACGCAGGATTCAGTGGAGGAAATCCGCATCGTCATCGAGCGCATTCAAACCGGCACCCGTGGCGTGGTCGCGACCATGCATTCGAGCCAGACCCAAGCGCACAACAACGCCGGGCAGATTCGTCAGGCGGTGGATGCGCTGGGCAAAATCAGCGACGCGGTGACGGTGATCAGTGACATGAACCTGCAGATTGCCAGTGCGGCTGAGCAGCAGAGTGCGGTGGCCGAAGAGGTCAATCGCAATGTCTCGGCGATTCGCACCGTTACCGAAACATTGACTGAACAAGCCACTGAGTCGGCGGCGATCAGCAGCCAGCTCAATGCCCTGGCCAGTCAGCAGATGAAGTTGATGGATCAGTTCCGCGTCTGACCCCGCCACTCAATCCACCACAAAACCTTGTGGGAGCTGGCTTGCCAGCGATGACGGCACATCAGTCAGTACATTGTTGACTGACACTCCGCTATCGCTGGCAAGCCAGCTCCCACAGGGTCAAGTGGCAACCCTGCAATCGGGGATTTCATCTGACCCGACATTCTTTTGCACTATCATCGCCCTCTCGCTCCGGAGGGCCTTCGATGACTGATTTACTCACGTCCATTCAAGCCGAACTCGGTTTGTCGCACACGCCGATTCCGTTCACCGACCGAGGCGCCCTGCCCTCGGCGTTCGCCGTCACTGAGCTTGCCTGCGCCAGCATCGCAGCGGCCGGTCAGACCGTCAGCGAATTGCTCCGGCAGCAGACCGGTCAGCGACCTGTCGTTGAAGTCGATCGTCGATTGGCCTCGTTCTGGTTCGCCACATCAATCCGTCCCATCGGCTGGCAAGTCCCGCCACTGTGGGACCCCGTCGCTGGCGATTATCAGACCCGCGATGGCTGGATCCGCCTGCACACCAATGCCCCGCATCACCGCGCCGCCGCTGAACGCGTGCTTGGTGCCTGCGCCGACCGTGGAGCGATGGCTGCCAAAGTCGCGCAATGGGCGAGTACGGATCTGGAGCAAGCGGTGGTCGAGGCCAAGGGTTGTGCCGCGCAAATGCGCAGTTGGGTGCAGTGGCAGACGCATCCGCAGGGGCTGGCGGTGAATGCCGAGCGGCTGGTGCATTTCATCGATTCGCCAGATGAAAACGCCCAACCATGGCAAGGCTCGGTGGCGCAACCGTTGGCCGGGATCAAGGTGCTGGATCTGACACGCGTGCTCGCCGGCCCCACCGCCAGCCGTTTTCTCGCTGGCCTTGGCGCCAACGTGTTGCGCATCGATTCCCCGACCTGGAATGAGCCTGGTGTCGTTCCGGAAATGACCCTCGGCAAACGTTGCGCGCGGCTGGATCTGCACGACCCGGCGGATCGTGCAGTTTTCGAGAATTTGTTGAAAGACGCCGACATTCTGCTGCACGGTTACCGTGCTGATGCCCTGGAGAATCTTGGTTTCGGCGTTGAGCGCCGTCGCCAAATCGCGCCGGGCCTGATCGACGTCGGCCTCAACGCCTACGGCTGGAACGGCCCGTGGCAGAACCGTCGAGGCTTTGACAGCCTGGTGCAGATGAGCAGCGGCATTGCCGAGGCCGGGCAGCACTGGCAGCAGGCAGACAAACCGACGCCGTTGCCGGTGCAGGCGCTGGATCATGCGACGGGGTATTTGCTGGCGGCGAGTGCGCTTCGACTGTTGACCGAGCGTTTGAACACGGGTCGCGGTGGCTCGGCGCGGTTGTCGCTGGCGCGGACGGCGAAGTTGTTGATCGAGCATGGGCCGGGGACAAGTGAGGCATTGCGGGCGGAAGATGAGCAGGATCAGGGTTCATTTCTGGAACAGACCCCGTGGGGCCTGGCGCATCGCTTGCAGGTGCCGGTGAAGATCAGCGGCACATCTATTCAATGGGCTTTGCCGGCTACGGAATTGGGTTCTCACCAACCACGGTGGGCTTAAAAAGCCCCTCACCCTAACCCTCTCCCTGAGGGAGAGGGGACTGATTGGGGGATATTGAAGAGACTCACCGACTTGAACGATTGGCGCTGAATCCATAATCGACTCGGGCTTTCAGGTCGATGGACAGCGCAAGTCACCTCGGTCGGCCCCTCTCCCTCAGGCAAAGGGGACTGATTGGGGGATATTAAAGAGACTCACCGACTTGTACGATTGGCGCTGAATCCATAATCGACTCGGGCTTTCAGGTCGGTGGATCGCGCAAGACACCTCGGTCGGCCCCTCTCCCTCAGGCAAAGGGGACTGATTGGGGGATATTCGAGAGATTCACCGACTTGTACGATTGGCGCTGAATCCATAATCGACTCGGTCTTGCAGGTCGATGGACAACGCAAAACACCTCGGTCGGCCCACTCTCTCAGATAGAGTGGGACTGATTCGGGGATACTGAAGAGATTCACCGACTTGAACGATTGGCGCTGAATCCATAATCGACTCGGGCTTTCAGGTCGATGGACAGCGCAAGACACCTCGGTCGGCCCCCTCTCCCTCCGGGAGAGGGCTGGGGTGAGGGCTGCAATTTCAGGCCGATCGATGATGTTTCAATCTGCCCGGCTCAAAGATGTCCACAAAAGCTGCGCCGCATACCCTCGATAAGGCCGCCAGGTCTCAGCGCGCAAAGCCAATTCCCGCGCTGTCGGCCGCTCGCCTTCCAGCACCTCCAGCGCTCGCAACAACCCGACATCGCCATGGGGAAACCCATCCATATCCTGCAACTGCCGCAACGCAATGTACTGCGCCGTCCACTCGCCAACCCCATGCAACGCCAACAACCGCGCCACGCCACCCTCGCGATTCGGCTCGAACAATGAAGGTTCTTCCAGCAACGCCTGCGCCACCCCCGACAGCGTCCGACCGCGACTCTTTGGCATGCCCAGCGCCGCCAGATCTGCCGCCGCCAATACGTGCGCCTCGGGAAATACATGCGTCAATCCGGGCACGGTGGAATCAAGCGGCGCGCCATATTGCGCCACTAGTTTCCCCGCCAGGCGAATCGCCGCAACCACGGTAATCTGCTGCCCGAGCACCGCGCGAAAGGCCAGTTCCAAGCCATCCCACGCCCCGGGAATCCGTAATCCCGGACGCTCGGCAATCAACCGCGCCAGCAACGGATCATTCGCCAGATGCGCATGCATCACCGCCAGATCCGTATCCAGATCAAACATCCGCCGCAACCTGACAACGATCTCGGGCACCACCAACGGATCAGGAAAATCCAGCTCAACGGCCAAGGCATTCCCTGCCTCAGGCCAAATTGAAACCGTGCCATGAAGCCCGTTCAAACCGATGCTGCGTGAATACACACCATCGACCACAACCTCCATCCCGACCACCGCCCGCGCCGCGAGAAACCCCAGCATCGCCGCCCAGTCATACGGCGGCCGATAATCAAGAAGCAACCTCACAACGACAGCACACCGCTGTACAACCCATACGCCGCCAGCCCCGCGCCGATAACCACGCAGGTAAAAATGCCCTTCTCGATATGGGTGAACAACGGCTCGCCCTGTTCATGCTTAGCCTTGGCAAACAAAATTACCCCCGGCGCATACAGCAACGCCGACAACAGCAAATACTTCACCCCACCGGCATACAGCAACCACACCGCATACCCCAGCGCGATGCCGCCGATCAGCAAATCCTTGGTGCGCTCTGCCGAGGCATGCTCATAGGTTTCGCCACGCCCGCTCAACAGCACTGCATAGGCCGCCGACCACAGGTACGGCACCAGAATCATCGACGACGCCAGATAAATCAGACTGGTGTAAGTGCCCGCCGAAAACAGCGTGATCAACAGGAAGATCTGGATCATCACGTTGGTCAGCCACAACGCATTGACCGGGACGTGATTCTTGTTTTCCTTTTTCAGGAACGCCGGCATGGTCTTGTCCTTCGCCGTGGCAAAGAGAATCTCCGCACACAGCAGCGCCCACGACAACAACGCGCCGAGCAGGGAAATCGCCAGGCCAATGCTGATCAACAAGGCGCCCCACGGCCCGACAATGTGCTCGAGCACCGCCGCCAGTGACGGGTTCTGCAAATTCGCCAGTTCCGGCTGGCTCATGATCCCCAGCGACAGCACGTTGACCAGCACCAGCAGCGCCAGCACGCCGATAAAACCGATCACCGTGGCGCGGCCGACGTCGCTGCGTTTCTCCGCCCGCGCCGAGTACACACTGGCACCTTCGATGCCGATGAACACGAACACCGTGACCAGCATCATGTTGCGCACCTGATCCATCACCCCGCCAAAGTTCGGGTTGCTGGTGCCCCAGATGTCGCGGGTAAAAATGTCAGCCTTGAATGCGACCGCCGCGATAACGATGAACATGATCAGCGGTACGACTTTGGCCACCGTGGTCAGTTGATTGATCAGCGCCGCCTCCTTGATCCCGCGCATCACCAGAAAATGCACGGCCCACAGCAGCACCGACGCGCAGCCAATAGCGATTGGCGTGTTGCCCTGACCGAACACCGGAAAGAAATAACCGAGGGTGCTGAACAGCAGGACGAAATAACCGACGTTGCCCAGCCAGGCGCTAATCCAGTAGCCCCAAGCCGACGAGAAGCCCATGTAGTCGCCAAACCCGGCCTTGGCGTAGGCGTATACGCCGGAATCCAGCTCGGGTTTGCGATTGGCCAGGGTCTGAAAGACGAACGCCAGCGTCAGCATGCCGATCGCGGTAATCCCCCAACCGATCAGGATCGCCCCGGCGTCGGCGCGTGCCGCCATGTTCTGCGGCAGCGAGAAAATCCCCCCACCAATCATCGAACCCACCACCAGGGCGATCAACGCGCCTAATCGCAGCTTTTGGGTCGGTTGCGACATTTCAGTTTCCCTTTGAAGTGTGGTGAGCGTGCATTTGTAACAACGATTAACTAAACGGATAAAGGTAGATGACGTTTATCAGGTAACGCCAATTAACGCCTGTTTATATATAGCGGATGACGCTAACGCCTAGCACGTTAAGACAGTTTTGTGCGCTGATCCCGATAAATCAATTCTGTACTGAAAACAGAGGCGGAAAATTTGCCAAAAGCTGAAAAAGAACTAGCGTGATAATTCGAAAGTAATAATAGCCATTCCCAAAGATGTAGCCACAACGCCTCTAGGACGGGCCTTGCGGGCAGGAGCTTTATGCCTTCATCCGAAGCCTAAGTCATTCATTAACAATGGAATGTGACCATGCACTGATCTAAGTCAGCTGTTTGAACAGACAACAGAACTACGCTGTGATCTCTTCTCTCCTGCAATGGAGTCATGCAAATGTCTGAAGCTCCCGGAAAACTACGACTAGGTGCACTGGTTGCATTGGTAGTCGGTTCAATGATCGGTGGCGGGATATTCTCCTTGCCTCAAAACATGGCCGCCAGCGCCGACGTCGGTGCGGTACTTATCGGTTGGGCCATCACCGCTGTCGGCATGCTCACCCTCGCTTTTGTCTTCCAGACCCTCGCCAATCGCAAGCCTGACCTGGACGGCGGCGTCTACGCCTACGCCAAGGCCGGATTCGGCGATTACATGGGTTTCTCGTCCGCTTGGGGTTACTGGATCAGCGCCTGGCTGGGTAACGTCGGTTACTTCGTTCTGCTGTTCAGCACCCTCGGCTATTTCTTTCCGATTTTCGGTGAGGGCAACACCGTTGCTGCGGTGATTGGCGCCTCGGTGCTGCTGTGGGCCGTGCACTTTCTGGTGCTGCGCGGGATCAAGGAAGCGGCGTTCATCAACCTGGTGACCACGGTCGCCAAGGTCGTACCGCTGCTGCTGTTCGTGTTGATCGCGGTGTTCGCTTTCAGACTGGACATCTTCACCGCCGACATCTGGGGCATCAAAAATCCGGATCTGGGCAGTGTGATGAACCAGGTGCGCAACATGATGCTGGTCACCGTGTGGGTGTTCATCGGTATCGAGGGTGCAAGCATCTTCTCGGCACGGGCGGAGAAACGCTCGGACGTCGGTAAAGCCACCGTGATCGGCTTCATCACCGTGCTGCTGTTTCTGGTGCTGGTGAACGTGCTGTCGCTGGGCATCATGACCCAACCGGAACTGGCGAAACTGCAGAACCCGTCGATGGCCGCCGTGCTTGAGCATGTGGTCGGTCACTGGGGTGCGGTGCTGATCAGCGTCGGTCTGATCATCTCCTTGCTGGGGGCGTTGCTGTCGTGGGTGCTGCTGTGTGCGGAGATCATGTTCGCCGCCGCCAAAGACCACACCATGCCGGAGTTCCTGCGTAAGGAAAACGCCAACCACGTACCGGTCAACGCCCTGTGGCTGACCAACGCGATGGTGCAGATTTTCCTGATCATCACGCTGTTCTCGGCCAGCACTTACCTGTCGCTGATCTACCTCGCCACCTCGATGATCCTGGTGCCGTACCTGTGGTCGGCGGCCTACGCCCTGCTGCTGGCGGTGCGCGGTGAAAGTTACGAAGGCTTCGCGGCCGAACGGCGCAAGGATCTGATTATCGGCGGCATCGCCCTGATCTATGCGGTGTGGCTGCTGTATGCCGGCGGGGTCAAGTACTTGCTGCTCTCGGCCCTGCTCTACGCACCCGGCGCGATCCTGTTCGCCAAGGCCAAGCTGGAACTCAAACAACCGATTTTCACTAACGTCGAGAAGTTGATTTTCGCCGCAGTGGTCGTGGGTGCCCTGGTGGCTGCCTACGGTCTCTACGACGGCTTCCTGACTCTGTAATCCCTGATTGTTTTGTTATCTGGAGGATCTGAAATGACCACGGAAAAAGTTAAGTACGGCGTCCACTCCGAAGCCGGTAAACTGCGCAAAGTCATGGTGTGCTCCCCAGGTCTGGCCCATCAGCGGCTGACCCCGAACAACTGCGATGAACTGCTGTTCGACGACGTGCTCTGGGTGGCCCAGGCCAAGCGCGACCACTTCGACTTCGTCACCAAAATGCGTGAGCGCGGCATCGACGTGCTGGAAATGCACAACCTGCTGACCGACATCGTTGCCATCCCGGAAGCACTGGACTGGATTCTCGAGCGCAAGGTCACCGCCGACTCGGTGGGCCTGGGCCTGATCAACGAAGTCAAATCCTGGCTGAAAAGCCTTGAGCCACGGCACATCGCCGAATTCCTGATTGGCGGCGTGTCCGCCGATGATCTGCCGGACAGTTTCGGCGGCAAGACCATCCAGATGTTCCGCGACTTCCTCGGCCACTCCAGCTTCATTCTGCCGCCGCTGCCGAACACCCAGTTCACCCGCGACACCACTTGCTGGATCTACGGTGGCGTGACTCTGAACCCGATGTACTGGCCAGCGCGTCGTCAGGAAACCCTGCTGACCACCGCCATCTACAAATTCCACCCGCAGTTCACCAATGCCGATTTCGAGATCTGGTACGGCGACCCGGACAAGGATCACGGCAGCTCTACCCTTGAGGGCGGCGACGTGATGCCGATCGGTAACGGCGTGGTGTTGATCGGCATGGGCGAACGCTCATCGCGTCAGGCCATCGGTCAACTGGCGCTGAACCTGTTCAAGAACAAAGCCGTGGAAAAAGTCATCGTTGCCGGCCTGCCGAAGTCCCGCGCGGCGATGCACCTGGACACCGTGTTCAGCTTCTGCGACCGCGACCTGGTGACAATTTTCCCGGAAGTGGTGAACCAGATCGTCGCCTTCACCCTGCGACCAGACGAAAGCAAACAGGGCGGCATCGACATCCGCCGCGAAGAAGGCACCTTCCTCGACACCGTGGCCAAAGCCCTCAACCTGCCGAAGTTGCGCGTGGTGGAAACCGGCGGCAACAGCTTCGCCGCCGAACGCGAGCAATGGGACGACGGCAACAACGTGGTGGCTGTGGAGCCGGGCGTGGTCATCGGCTACGACCGCAACACCTACACCAACACCCTGCTGCGCAAGGCCGGCGTGGAAGTCATCACCATCAGCGCCGGTGAACTGGGCCGAGGCCGTGGCGGTGGCCACTGCATGACCTGCCCGATCATCCGCGACCCGATCGATTACTAAACGACCATCTCCCCGGCCGCACACACCCCGTAGCGGCCGGGCCGATTACCGAATCCAAGGAGAATCATCATGGCGTTCAACATTCACAACCGTAACCTGCTCAGCCTCGAACACCACACTCCACGTGAGCTGCGTTACCTGCTCGACCTGTCCCGCGATCTGAAGCGCGCCAAGTACACCGGCACCGAGCAACAACACCTGAAGGGCAACAACATCGCCCTGATCTTCGAAAAAACCTCGACCCGTACCCGTTGCGCGTTCGAAGTGGCGGCCTATGACCAAGGCGCCAACGTCACCTACATCGACCCGAACTCGTCGCAGATCGGCCACAAAGAAAGCATGAAAGACACCGCCCGCGTGCTGGGGCGCATGTACGACGCCATCGAATACCGTGGCTTCAAACAGGAAATCGTCGAAGAGCTGGCCAAGTTCGCCGGTGTGCCTGTGTTCAACGGCCTGACCGATGAATATCACCCGACTCAGATGATCGCCGACGTGCTGACCATGCGTGAACACGCCGACAAGCCGATCCATGAAATCAGCTACGCCTACCTCGGCGATGCGCGCAACAACATGGGCAACTCGCTGCTGCTGGTCGGCGCCAAACTCGGCATGGACGTGCGTATCTGTGCGCCGAAAGCGCTGTGGCCACTGGATGATCTGGTCGAGCGTTGCCACAAATATGCGGAAGAAAGTGGCGCACGTATCACCCTGACTGAAGACCCGAAAGCCGCCGTCAAAGGCGTCGACTTCATCCACACCGACGTTTGGGTGTCGATGGGCGAGCCGGTGGAAGCCTGGGCCGAGCGTATCCAGCAACTGCTGCCGTACCAGGTCAACGCCGAACTGATGAAAGCCAGCGGCAACCCGCGCACCAAGTTCATGCACTGCCTGCCGGCGTTCCACAACAGCGATACCAAGGTCGGCAAACAGATTGCCGAGCAGTATCCGCACCTGAAAAACGGCATCGAAGTGACCGACGACGTGTTCGAGTCGCCAGCCTGCATCGCCTTCGAGCAAGCGGAAAACCGCATGCACACGATCAAGGCGATTCTGGTCTCGACCCTGGCTGATCTGTAACCACTGCTGATCCATGATCGTTCCCACGCTCCTGCGTGGGAATGCATCCCGTGACGCTCTGCGTCACAGCGGACGCGGAGCGTCCGTGGCGGCATTCCCACGCAGAGCGTGGGAACGATCAACACGAAAAGGACATGCATTATGCGTATCGTCGTAGCGCTGGGCGGTAACGCCCTGCTCCGCCGTGGTGAACCGATGACCGCTGACAATCAGCGCGCCAACATCCGCATCGCCACCGAGCAAATCGCCAAGATCCATCCCGGCAACCAACTGGTCATCGCCCACGGCAATGGCCCGCAAGTCGGCCTGTTGTCGCTGCAAGCGGCGGCCTACACCTCTGTCACCCCTTACCCGCTGGACGTGCTCGGTGCCGAAACCGAAGGCATGATCGGCTACATCATCGAACAGGAACTGGGCAACCTGCTCGACTTCGAAGTGCCGTTCGCCACCCTGCTGACCCAGGTTGAAGTCGACGCCAAGGATCCGGCCTTCCAGAACCCGACCAAGCCGATCGGCCCGGTCTACGACAAGGCTGAAGCAGAAAAACTCGCCGCCGAAAAAGGCTGGGCGATTGCCCCGGACGGCGACAAGTTCCGCCGCGTGGTCGCCAGCCCACGGCCAAAACGCATCTTCGAAATCCGCCCGATCAAGTGGCTGCTGGACAAGGGCAGCATCGTCATCTGCGCCGGTGGCGGCGGGATTCCGACCATGTACGACGAGAACCGTAACCTCAAGGGCATCGAGGCGGTGATCGACAAGGACCTGTGCTCGTCGCTGCTCGCCGAGCAACTGGAAGCCGACTTGCTGGTAATCGCCACGGACGTCAACGCGGCGTTCATCGATTACGGCAAGCCGACGCAGAAAGCCATTGCCGAAGCGCACCCGGATGAGCTGGAACGCCTCGGCTTCGCCGCCGGCTCGATGGGGCCGAAGGTGCAGGCAGCCTGCGAATTTGCACGCCATACTGGCAAGGTCGCGGTGATCGGTTCGCTGGCGGACATCGAAGCGATTGTCCAGGGCACTGCCGGTACTCGCGTGACCACTGCGAAGCCCGGCATCACTTACCGATAATTAGAAACTCCGGGGGCAGGCCCGAGGTCTGCCCTTCTCCCATGCCTTGAAAGGAGAAAACCATGGCCCAGTTTGAACCCGGTCATTTGCATATTGAGCGGCACGCGTTGACGCCGGATGACGTCAGTTACAACGTGCACCTCGACTATGAAGTGTTCAGCGATCCGCAAAAAGGCAAAGGCATCCAGTTCACGATGCATGGCAACCTTCAGGGCAAGGACATGAAAGAGACCTTCTTCCTGCCCAAAGAGGAGGCCTACAACTTTGCCAACAATGTGACGAAAATCGCCGAGAAGTACGGCATTCCCAAGACGCACAGCCAGATCGGCTCGGTTCACAAGCATTACGACATGATGTTTGAAGACATCCGCAAGCAACTTGATATGAAGTCCGGCGACCCGGTCAATCTTGAGCATTTCGAATAACCCGCAAAAGCCCCTCACCCTAGCCCTCTCCCAAAGGGAGAGGGGACTGATTGGGGGATGCTCTAGAGTTACACCGACCTGACCTTGCTTTACCGAATCCATAATCGACTGGTTCTTTCAGGTCGATGTCAAACCTCAGACACCTCGGTCAGCCCCCTCTCCCTCCGGGAGGGGGCTGGGGTGAGGGGACTGATTGGGAGATGCTTCGGAGTTACGCCGACCTGAACTCGCTTTACCGAATCCATAATCGACTGGTTCTTTCAGGTCGATGTCAAACCTCAGACACCTCGGTCGGCCCCCTCTCCCCCTGGAAGAGGGCTGGGCGGGCGGCGTTTCCGATGAGGGTGTTTTTGATTTAAGGCATACTTGCCACCCTCCGCACTGCAGATCACTGAACCGCCCCATGCGTATCCACGTCAGCTTCATCGACCGCGTCGGCATCACCCAGGAAGTCCTGGCTATCCTCGGTGGGCGCAATCTCAATCTGGATGCGGTGGAGATGATCCCGCCCAACGTCTACATCGATGCCCCGACCTTGAGCCCGCAAGTGCTCGAGGAGCTTAAAGATGCGCTGTTCCGCGTGCTCGGCGTCGAGGCTGTGACCGTGGTCGACATCCTCCCCGGCCAGCGTCGGCATTTGCAGCTCGATGCGTTGCTGGCGGCGATGACCGACCCGGTGCTCGCCCTCGACAGTGCCGGCAAGGTGCTGCTGGCCAACCCGGCGTTGATCGCGCTGTACGGTCGCGAACCGGCCGGCGAGAGTGTCGCGGAACTGTTCAATGATCCCGCGCTGCTCGACACCTTGCTCGAACATGGCTTCCGTCTGCCGCTGCGCGAGATCACCGTCAACGGCCAGACTTTGCTGCTCGACGCCACGCCGATCACTGACGCCGGCGCCCTGCTGACCTTGTATCAACCGAACCGTATCGGCGAACAACTCTCGGCACTGCACCATGACCACGCCGAAGGTTTCGATGCGCTGCTCGGCGAGTCCCCGGCGATTCGTACGCTCAAGGCCCGCGCGCAAAGAGTCGCCGCTCTTGATGCACCGCTGTTGATTCAAGGCGAAACCGGCACCGGTAAAGAACTGGTCGCCCGCGCCTGCCACGCCATCAGCGCGCGACACAGTGCACCGTTTCTGGCCCTCAACTGCGCGGCCCTACCGGAGAACCTCGCCGAAAGCGAACTGTTCGGCTACGCCCCCGGAGCCTTTACCGGCGCGGCGCGCGGCGGTAAACCCGGGCTGATGGAACTGGCCAACCAGGGCACGGTGTTTCTCGATGAGATCGGCGAGATGTCGCCGTACTTGCAGGCCAAGCTGCTGCGTTTCTTGAACGACGGCAGCTTCCGCCGCGTGGGCGGTGATCGCGAAGTGAAGGTCAACGTGCGCATCCTCAGCGCGACCCACCGCGATCTGGAAAAAATGGTCAGCGAAGGCTTGTTCCGCGAAGACCTGTTTTATCGCCTCAACGTGCTCAACGTAGAAGTGCCACCGCTGCGTGAACGCGGGCAAGACATTTTGCTATTGGCGCGGTATTTCATGCAGCAAGCCTGCGCGCAGATCCAGCGCCCGGTCTGCCGTCTCGCCCCAGGAACTTACCCGGCGCTGCTCGGCAATCGCTGGCCGGGCAATGTGCGGCAATTGCAGAACGTGATTTTCCGCGCGGCGGCGATTTGCGAGAGTAGCCTGGTGGATATTGGCGATCTCGACATTGCTGGCACCTCGGTGGCGCGGCAAACCGACAGCGATGTCGACAGCCTCGAGCAAGCGGTCGAAGCTTTTGAGCGTTCCCTGCTGGAAAAACTCTACGTCAGCTACCCCTCGACCCGCCAACTGGCCAGCCGCCTGCAAACTTCGCACACGGCCATTGCCCATCGCCTGCGCAAATACGGCATCCCCAACAAACCCTGAAAACACCACAAATTCACCTGCGGGAAATACCCCCCTGCTCGCGAAAGCGGTATATCAGCAGAATCATTAGTGACTGACACACCCTCTTCGCGAGCAGGCTCGCTCCCACAGGGTTAGAGGGTGATTTCGAAATCGCGTCAAAAACGACCTCCACCTGTACTGAAAGCGCTACAGCGGAACGATATCGCTACACACACCTCCGATCACCGCTGTGCAAGGCTTTGATCCCGTTCAGCTTTTATCCTCGCTCCATGCTGTAGCGATTTCGCTACAGGCATCTCTGAACCTTCGCCCCCCACAATATATAATTCATTGATTTATAACGATAAATCAACATTGGCCACATTCTTGCTAATCAACCCTTCATAAATAAGGGCCTTCGCGCCCGACTATTCCACCGCGTCCACCAGACGAGTCTGGCCCCCTGAGGAGTTTCCATGAGCGAGTTGCGTTTTACTGAAGATCACGAATGGCTGCGCACCGAAGCTGACGGCAGCGTTACTGTCGGCATCACCGCTTTCGCGCAGAACGCCTTGGGCGACGTGGTGTTCGTGCAACTGCCTGAGCTGCAGGCTTACGAAAAGGGCGCCGAAGCCGCCACCGTGGAATCGGTGAAAGCCGCCAGCGGCGTGTACATGCCGCTCGACGGCGACGTACTGGCAGTCAACCCGGCGCTGGAAGACGCCCCGGAACTGGTCAACGAAGATCCGCTGGGCGAAGGCTGGTTCTTCCGCTTCCAGCCTGCCGACGCATCGGCCGTGGCCAAATTGCTCGATCAGGACGCGTACGACCGTCTGATCAAAGCCCAAGCCGAAGCCTGAGGAACACCGACATGACTCAAGTAAACCTTGGCACCGCCAACGAATTCATCGCCCGTCACATCGGCCCGCGCGCCGGTGACGAGCAAGCCATGCTCAACAGCCTCGGCTTCGACTCGCTTGAAGCCCTGAGCGCCAGCGTCATCCCGGAAAGCATCAAGGGCACCAGCGTGCTCGGCATGGACGACGGCCTCAGCGAAGCCGATGCCCTGGCGATGATCAAATCGATCGCCGGCAAGAATCAGTTGTTCAAGACCTACATCGGCCAGGGCTACTACAACTGCCACACGCCGTCGCCGATCCTGCGCAACCTCTTGGAAAACCCGGCCTGGTACACCGCGTACACCCCGTATCAGCCAGAAATTTCCCAAGGTCGTCTCGAAGCGCTGCTGAACTTCCAGACCATGATCAGCGACCTCACCGGCCTGCCGATCGCCAACGCCTCGCTGCTCGACGAAGCCACCGCCGCTGCCGAAGCCATGACCTTCTGCAAACGCCTGAGCAAGAACAAGGGCAGCCACCAGTTCTTCGCCTCGATCCACAGCCACCCGCAGACCCTCGACGTGCTGCGCACTCGTGCCGAGCCGTTGGGCATTGAAGTTGTGGTCGGCGACGAACGTGAACTGACTGACGTAACGCCGTTCTTCGGCGCGCTGCTGCAATACCCGGCGAGCAACGGTGATGTGTTCGACTATCGCGAACTGACCGAACGCTTCCACGCCGCCAACGCTCTGGTCGCCGTGGCTGCCGACCTGCTGGCCCTGACCCTGCTGACCGCCCCGGGCGAGTTCGGTGCTGACGTTGCCATCGGTTCGGCACAACGCTTCGGCGTACCGCTGGGCTTTGGTGGCCCGCACGCCGCTTACTTCTCCACCAAAGATGCGTTCAAGCGTGATATGCCGGGCCGTCTGGTCGGTGTCTCGGTTGACCGTTTCGGCAAGCCGGCGCTGCGTCTGGCGATGCAGACCCGCGAGCAACACATCCGCCGCGAGAAGGCCACGTCGAACATCTGCACCGCACAAGTGCTGCTGGCCAACATCGCCAGCATGTACGCCGTCTACCACGGCCCGAAAGGCCTGACGCAGATTGCCAACCGCGTGCATCACCTGACCGCGATCCTGGCCAAGGGTCTGACCGCGCTGGGCGCTAACGTCGAACAAGCCAGTTTCTTCGACACCCTGACCGTCGCCACCGGCGCAAACACCGCCGCGCTGCACGACAAGGCACACGCTGCGCAGATCAACCTGCGCGTGATCGACGCTCAGCGTCTGGGCCTGTCAGTCGACGAGACCACCACGCAGGCTGATATCGAAACCCTGTGGGGCCTGTTCGCCGACGGCAAAACCCTGCCGGACTTCGCTGCGCTGGCCGCTGCGGTGCAAAGCACCATCCCAGCAGCGCTGGTACGTCAGTCGCCGATCCTCAGCCACCCGGTGTTCAACCGCTATCACTCGGAAACCGAGCTGATGCGCTACCTGCGCAAACTGGCGGACAAGGATCTTGCCCTGGATCGCACCATGATCCCGCTGGGTTCGTGCACGATGAAACTCAACGCTGCCAGCGAAATGATCCCGGTGACCTGGGCTGAGTTCGGCGCGCTGCACCCGTTCGCTCCGGCCGCGCAAAGTGTCGGTTACCAGCAACTGACCTTTGAGCTGGAAGCGATGCTCTGCGCCGCCACCGGTTACGACGCGATCTCGCTGCAACCGAACGCCGGTTCGCAAGGTGAATACGCTGGCCTGCTGGCGATTCGTGCTTACCACCAGAGCCGTGGCGATGAGCGCCGCGACATCTGCCTGATCCCGTCGTCCGCCCACGGCACCAACCCGGCCACCGCCAACATGGCTGGCATGCGCGTGGTTGTGACCGCGTGCGATGCGCGCGGCAACGTCGACATCGAAGACCTGCGCGCCAAAGCCATCGAGCACCGCGAACACCTCGCCGCGCTGATGATCACTTACCCGTCGACCCACGGCGTGTTCGAAGAAGGCATCCGCGAAATCTGCGGAATCATTCATGACAACGGCGGCCAGGTGTACATCGACGGCGCCAACATGAACGCAATGGTTGGCCTCTGCGCACCGGGCAAGTTCGGCGGCGACGTCTCGCACCTGAACCTGCACAAAACCTTCTGCATCCCGCACGGCGGTGGCGGCCCGGGTGTCGGCCCGATTGGCGTGAAATCGCACCTGACCCCGTTCCTGCCGGGCCACGGCCAGATGGAACGCAAAGAGGGCGCGGTCTGCGCAGCACCGTTCGGCAGCGCGAGCATTTTGCCGATCACCTGGATGTACATTCGCATGATGGGCGGCGCAGGCCTGAAACGCGCTTCGCAGCTGGCGATCCTCAATGCCAACTACATTTCCCGTCGTCTCGAAGAGCACTACCCAGTGCTGTACACCGGCAGCAACGGTCTGGTGGCACACGAATGCATCCTCGATCTGCGTCCGTTGAAAGACAGCAGCGGCATCAGCGTTGATGACGTCGCCAAGCGCCTGATCGACTTCGGCTTCCACGCACCGACCATGTCGTTCCCGGTCGCGGGCACGCTGATGATCGAGCCGACCGAAAGCGAATCCAAGGAAGAGCTGGATCGCTTCTGCGACGCCATGATCCGCATCCGCGAAGAAATCCGCGCGGTGGAAAACGGCACGCTGGACAAGGACGACAACCCACTGAAAAACGCTCCGCACACCGCTGCGGAACTGGTTGGCGAGTGGACCCACCCGTACAGCCGCGAGCAAGCCGTGTACCCGGTCGCGTCGCTGATCGAAGGCAAATACTGGCCACCGGTCGGTCGTGTCGACAACGTCTTCGGCGATCGCAACCTGGTGTGCGCCTGCCCGCCGATCGAAAGCTACGCTTAATGGAATGAGGGGCAGGAATAACTGCCTCTTTCTCCAGAACACCACAAATCCCTGTGGGAGCTGGCTTGCCAGCGATGAGGGTGGATCAGTGTCCATCTCTGTTGCCTGACACTCCGCCATCGCTGGCAAGCCAGCTCCCACAAGGAACGCATCAAGCCTGATACTTTCGCCAATTCCTATAACAAGAAACCGGAGAACCACTCATGTCGTTAAGCGTGTTCGACCTGTTCAAGATTGGCATCGGCCCCTCCAGTTCCCACACCGTCGGCCCGATGCGTGCTGCTGCGCGTTTCGCCGAAGGCCTGCAACGTGAAAACCTGCTGACCACCACCGCCAGCGTTCGCGTTGAGCTGTACGGTTCCCTCGGCGCCACCGGTAAAGGTCACGGCAGCGACAAAGCCGTGCTGCTCGGCCTCGAAGGCGAACATCCCGATACCGTTGATACCGAAACCGTCGCCGCGCGCCTGCAAGAAATTCGCGGCAACGGACGACTGAACCTGCTCGGCGAACACAGCATTGCGTTCAACGAGAAAGAACATCTGGCAATGATCCGCAAGCCGCTGGCCTATCACCCCAACGGCATGATCTTTCGCGCGTTCGATGCTGCCGGGATTCAGATCCGCAGCCGCGAGTACTACTCGGTCGGTGGTGGTTTTGTCGTTGATGAAGATGCCGCGGGTGCCGACCGCATCGTCGAAGACGCCACGCCGCTGACCTTCCCGTTCAAAAGCGCCAAGGACTTGCTCGGTCATTGCGCCACCTACGGTCTGTCGATCAGTCAGGTGATGCTGACCAACGAAAGCGCCTGGCGCCCGGAGGCGGAAACCCGCGCCGGCCTGTTGAAAATCTGGCAGGTGATGCAGGACTGCGTCGCTGCGGGCTGCCGTAACGAAGGTATTTTGCCCGGCGGCTTGAAGGTCAAACGCCGTGCGGCAGCGTTGCATCGGCAACTGTGCAAGAACCCGGAATCGGCGTTGCGCGATCCGTTGTCAGTGCTCGACTGGGTCAACCTCTACGCTTTGGCGGTCAACGAAGAAAACGCCAATGGCGGACGTGTGGTCACTGCCCCCACCAACGGCGCGGCGGGGATCATTCCAGCGGTGCTGCATTACTACATGCGTTTTATCCCAGGCGCGAATGACGACGGCGTCGTACGGTTTCTGCTGACCGCTGCGGCCATCGGCATTCTCTACAAGGAGAACGCATCGATCTCCGGCGCTGAAGTCGGCTGCCAAGGTGAAGTCGGCGTGGCCTGTTCGATGGCGGCCGGTGCGTTGTGCGAAGTGCTTGGCGGCAGCGTGCAGCAAGTCGAGAACGCTGCGGAAATCGGCATGGAGCACAACCTCGGCCTGACCTGCGACCCGATTGGCGGGTTAGTGCAAGTGCCGTGCATCGAGCGCAATGCCATGGGCTCGGTAAAAGCCATCAACGCGGTGCGCATGGCCATGCGTGGCGACGGCCAGCATTTCGTCTCCCTCGACAAAGTCATCCGCACCATGCGCCAGACCGGCGCCGACATGAAAAGCAAATACAAAGAGACCGCCCGCGGCGGTCTGGCGGTCAACATTATCGAATGCTGACCTCACCCCAGCCCTCTCCCTCTGGGAGAGAAAAGTAATTAGCCCCCTCTCCCTTCGGGAGAGGGCTGGGGTGAGGGGCTTTTGATCTTGATCTTGCCTCTTACCCCCAAACTCTAATTTTCAAGGAGCCACGCATGTCCACCGAACAACTGTCGAAAACCCCGCTGCACGCTCTGCACATCGAACTCGGCGCTCGCATGGTGCCGTTCGCCGGCTACGACATGCCGGTGCAATACCCACTCGGCGTGATGAAAGAACACCAGCACACCCGTGAGCAGGCCGGGCTGTTCGATGTCTCGCACATGGGCCAGATTCGCCTGACCGGCGCCAACGCCGCCAAAGCCCTGGAAAGCCTGGTGCCGGTAGACATCATCGACCTGCCGGTGGGCATGCAGCGTTACGCGATGTTCACCAACGACAACGGCGGCATTCTCGACGACCTGATGGTGGCAAACCTCGGTAATGACGAATTGTTCCTGGTGGTCAACGCCGCGTGCAAGGATCAGGACCTTGCCCACCTGCAAAAACACATCGGCGATCAGTGCACCATTACGGCGCTGTTCGAAGAGCGCGCTCTGCTGGCATTGCAAGGTCCGGCGGCGGTCACCGTGCTGGCGCGGCTGGCACCATCCGTTGAAAAAATGACTTTTATGCAGTTCGCCCGTGTCAATCTGCTCGGCGTCGACTGCTTTGTCAGCCGTTCGGGTTACACCGGTGAAGACGGTTTCGAAATCTCCGTACCAGCTGCAGATGCCGAAAAACTTGCCCGCGCCCTGCTCGCCGAACCGGAAGTCCAGGCCATTGGCCTCGGCGCTCGCGACTCGCTGCGTCTGGAAGCCGGTCTGTGCCTCTACGGCCACGACATGAACACCGAGACCACGCCGATCGAAGCCAGCCTGTTATGGGCGATCTCCAAGCCACGTCGCGCTGATGGCGCGCGGGCCGGCGGTTTCCCGGGCGCGGAGAATATTTTCGCCCAGCAACAGAATGGCGTGGCACGCAAACGCGTCGGCTTGCTGCCGCAGGAGCGCACACCCGTGCGTGAAGGCGCAGAAATCGTCAACGAAGCCGGCGAAATCATCGGCAGCGTGTGCAGCGGTGGTTTCGGTCCGACCTTGGGCGGGCCGTTGGCGATGGGTTACCTCGACAGCGCATATGTCACCCTCGACACACCGGTTTGGGCCATCGTTCGTGGGAAAAAGGTGCAAATGCTTGTAAGCAAAATGCCATTTGTTCCACAACGCTACTATCGCGGCTGATTGACTGTTTCTATAAGTAACGCGATTGCGTTATGCGTGCACTAATGTGTAACGCAATCGCCACAAAAAAGTGCATTTTCTATCAACTGATTCGAATATGAACTTTGCTTATAACGATCGAAAACAATTGAACAGGCTAATCGTCTAAGACCGCACTAGCGAGAGGATTAACTTGCTCAAGCTCAGTAAAACCGGGGGCTTCGCAGGGCTTGTTTTTTCTCCTGTAGTTGGCGTAGAGTTTCTCCACTGTGTTTGCATGGGTCAGCTTGGAATCGTGACCTGGGCAGTAGCCTACAAGTTAGCTACATCCCGTTCGACGTCTTCTTACTCTCCTGCAACCAGCCCCAGTACTCTTTCATGAGAAAGAGACTGTCATTAATTTTTGCGTCAAAGGAAATAAGAAATGTCCACACGTCAGAGCGGTACCGTCAAGTGGTTTAACGACGAGAAAGGTTTTGGTTTTATCACTCCAGAAAGCGGTCCGGATCTGTTCGTACATTTCCGCGCCATTCAGGGCAACGGTTTCAAGAGCCTGAAAGAAGGCCAGAAAGTGACCTTCGTTGCTGTGCAGGGCCAGAAAGGCATGCAGGCTGACGAAGTACAAGCAGAAGCCTGATTTCTGTTACGAAAAAGCCCCTGATATTGATATCAGGGGCTTTTTTGTGCGCGCGAATCCGTAAAATGGCGCTTCATTTTGCGTCCAGAGGCTGCCATGTCGAAAAACCTGCTCACCCCACAGGGCGATTTTCCCGCCGTTGGTCTAGGCCGGCGTCTGGCGGCGATGTTCTATGACTTTCTGCTATGCACCGCCCTGCTGATCGTCACGGGTGGCATCTACAAGATGATTCAGGCAGCGATAATTGGTGAAGAGCGCCTGCGAGTGATGACCGATGCCGGCAAGCTCGACGGTGATCCGCTCTACTCGACCGTGCTGGTGTTGGTTCTGTTCGCATTTTTTGCCAAGTTCTGGACCCACGGCGGTCAGACGCTGGGCATGCAGGTGTGGGGCATTCGCGTGCAGAACGCCAATGGCACGGCGATCAGCCTGTGGCAGGCGTTGTTGCGGTTTATGGTGTCGATTGCGTCGTGGCTGTGCGTGGGGTTGGGATTCCTCTGGTCGCTGTACGACAAGCAGAAGCGCACGTGGCATGACATCTATTCCGATACCCGCCTCGTCCGGATCCCGAAGAAGACCAAATAATTTTCAGACGCCGAAAACCACTGTAGGAGTGAGCCTGCTCGCGATAGCGGTGTGTCAGTCAACATTTTCGTTGTTTGACACACCGCTATCGCGAGCAGGCTCACTCCTACAGGTTTATTTATTGCCTGAAAGACCTCAGGCGTTACCGGCCAGCTTCATCCGCGCAGCTTGAGTAAAGTCGAGCATGCGCTTCAATGGCCGGATCGCCTGCGGAATCAACGCCGGATCAACAAAGATCTCGTTGGTCCCTTCCTTCAAGCTCTTGAGCGTGCGCTCAAGGGTGTTCATGGCCATCCACGGGCAATGTGCGCAACTGCGGCACGCCGCGCCGTTACCAGCGGTTGGCGCCTCGATGAAGACCTTGTCCGGGCACAGCTGCTGCATCTTGTAGAAGATGCCACGGTCGGTCGCAACGATCAGGGTCTTGTTCGGCAGCGATTGCGCGGCAGCGATCAACTGGCTGGTGGAACCCACGGCGTCCGCCAGTTCGATCACCGACGTTGGCGACTCCGGGTGCACCAGAATCGCAGCGTCCGGGTACAACGCTTTCATGTCTTCAAGCTGCTTGGACTTGAACTCTTCGTGAACGATGCAGGCACCGTCCCACAGCAGCATGTCCGCGCCGGTCTTGCGCTGGATGTAAGTGCCCAGATGCTTGTCCGGCCCCCAGATGATGGTCTCGCCGTTGTCCATCAGGCTTTCGACGATCTCCAGCGCGCAACTCGAAGTCACCACCCAATCAGCCCGAGCCTTAACGGCTGCGGAGGTGTTGGCATAGACCACCACCGTGCGCTCCGGGTGCTGATCGCAGAACGCCGAGAACTCGTCGACCGGGCAACCCAGGTCCAGCGAGCACGTCGCTTCCAGGGTCGGCATCAGCACGCGTTTTTCCGGGTTGAGAATCTTCGCGGTCTCGCCCATGAACTTCACGCCGGCGACCACCACGGTTTTGGCCGGGTGAGCATTGCCGAAGCGGGCCATTTCCAGGGAATCGGAGACGCAACCGCCGGTTTCTTCGGCCAGAGCCTGAATCACCGGATCGCAATAAAAGTGGGCCACCAGCACCGCGTCCTGAGCCTTGAGCTCGGCGGCAATGGCGGAACGGTAATAAGCCTCCTCCTCGGCCGTCAGCGGTTTGGGCTGTTTGGCATCGAGGTGGGCTTGAACCAGAAGGCGTTCGGAAATCTGCGTCATGTTCGCAAGACCTGCAGGCGCGTTCGCGCGAAAGTCGAGTATACACCCGGCTCCGGACCGCTTGAGGGTACCGCCGGGAGAGTGAGTATTATCAGGCACGGACAGCATTGAAGCTGCGCAAGGCTACAGAATATCCCGTTGATACAAAAGATGATTCTGACCTGCGTCAGCGCTGCGGGTATTGAAATAACGCGGAGCGAAATTACAGGCAAAAAAAAACCCGGAAATCCTCACTTTCGTGGGCCTTCCGGATTTTCTAAACCGCCAAATATGGTGGGTCGTGTGGGATTCGAACCTACGACCAATTGGTTAAAAGCCAACTGCTCTACCAACTGAGCTAACGACCCGCTGTGTGGTGGCGCGTATAATACTGATTTTTAAGGACTATTCAACACCTTTTTGAAAATAATCAAAAATAAGGTGTTGGATCGTCCACACCAGCGGCCGCGAAGCCTTCTGCGCGCAGGCGGCAGCTGTCGCATTTACCGCACGCGCGGCCGTCATCGTCGGCCTGATAGCAGGAAACGGTGAGGCCATAATCAACGCCGAGCTTCACGCCCGCCTGGACGATCTGCGCCTTGCTCAGGTTCTGCAGGGGCGCCTGAATGCGGAAACCGTTGCCTTCCACACCGGCCTTGGTCGCCAGGTTGGCCATGCGCTCGAACGACTCGATAAACTCGGGACGGCAATCCGGGTAACCGGAATAGTCCACGGCGTTGACACCAATAAAGATGTCACGCGCACCCAGCACTTCTGCCCAGCCCAACGCCAGCGAAAGGAACACCGTGTTACGCGCCGGCACGTAAGTCACCGGAATGCCTTCGCCCAGCTCCTCCGGAATATCGATGCTGCTGTCGGTCAGTGCCGAGCCGCCCATACCATTCAGGTTGAGGCCAATCACCTTGTGTTCGATCACACCCAAGTCGCGGGCGACGCGGGCAGCGGCGTGCAGTTCGGCGTGCGAGCGCTGGCCGTAGTCGAAGCTCATGGTGTAGCAGCGGTAGCCTTCGGCTCGTGCCATGGCCACGACGGTCGCCGAGTCCAGGCCACCGGACAGCAGGATGACCGCGCGTTTTTCGAGAGTGTTCAGTTGTTCGGTCATATCAGCGCCCCGGCTCGTCGTTCCAAAGATATTTATGCAACTGCAATTGCAAGCGTACCGGCAGGTTGTCCGCCACCACCCAGTCCGCCAGATCGCGAGCATTGAGGTCATGGTGACTTGGGGAGAACAGCACTTCGCCGGCACGCCGATCAAGACCGTACTGAATCAGTTTGGAGACGGCCCAGTCATAGTCGTCGCGCGAGCAGATGACAAACTTCACCTGATCGTTGGGGCTCAGCAGTTCGATGTTCTCGTAACGGTTGCGATGGGCTTCTTTCGAGTCCGGCGTTTTCAGATCGACAACCCGACTGACGCGCGGATCGACGGCCGAAATGTCGAGTGCGCCACTGGTTTCCAGCGAAACCTCGTAACCGGCGTCACACAACTGCTTGAGCAAAGGAATGGCGTTCGGCTGCGCCAGCGGCTCACCGCCGGTGACACAGACGTAGCGCGGACGAAATCCGGCCACTTGCTCGAGGATGTCGTCGAGGGTGCGGATGGTGCCGCCACTGAACGCATAGGCGCTGTCGCAGTATTGGCAACGCAGAGGGCAACCGGTCAGGCGCACAAAAACCGTGGGCAGCCCGGCAGTCCGCGTTTCCCCCTGCAACGAGTAGAAAACTTCGGTGATTCTCAATGTGTCTTGCATAGTCGCCACGGGCGTAACAGCTAAACAGGCTGTCCGCCTCCGTCAGGCACTTCAGGCAATCCCGCCAACGCGTAGACCGCAAGAAGCGTGTTTCAGAAAAAGGGCGTGAATTCTAACGAAAAAACCCGCGACAAGCGCGGGTTTCTTCTAAACGGGTAACACGACCTTACATGCGTTGCAGATCGCGTTGAGCCAACTGAGCGGCGGAGGTACCCGGATATTGGGCCACCACCTGCTGCAGAATGCCTTTGACCTTGTCGGTATGACCAAGACGGCGCTCTACGTCAGCCAGCTTGTACAGCGAGTCTGGCACTTTGGCGTGCTTTGGATACAGCTGCGAAACCTTGGCGAAAGCCTGACCTGCGCCTTGCAGATCGCCCTTGGCCAGATTGACTTCGCCCAACCAGTACTGGGCGTTGCCCGCGTATTGGCTGTTCGGGTATTTGCGCAGGAAAGCGGCAAAAGCCTGGCTGGCCTTGTCGAAATCCTTGGCTTTGATCAGGTCGAAAGCGGCATCGTAATACAGCTTTTCCTTGGCCGGATCACCCGGTTCGCTGCTTGCAGCAGGTGCCTGGGCAGCAGCCCCGGCGCCAGCGGCAGCACCGGCAGCAGCACTTGCATCGCCACCGGCAGAAGAATTCTCAGGAGTCGCGGCAGGTGCAACGCCGGATCCTATGCGCCGATCAAGATCCTGGTATCGCTCCAGGGATTCCTGCTTCATGCGCGCAACCTGATTCTGCAGTTCTTCAATCACGCCTTGCTGGCGAGAAATCTGATCCTGCATCTGTTGCAATTGGTTGAACAGCATGCCTTGTGCCGAGGCAGGGGCCGAAGCCGCTCCCCCGGCATAGGCGCCGTTCGTACCGTAACCTGCAGGCGGATAACTGCTCCCGCTATTGTTATAACCGGAGTTGTCATCGACCACAGGAACCGCAGCCCACGCCGCAAGCGGCGCAAGGCTGAGAGCCAGAACAGTTACAGCACGACGGCACGTTCGCATATCGAATTACTTACGCAGTTCGACGCGACGGTTTTGAGCCCAGGACTGCTCGTCGTTGCCGGTAGCAACTGGACGCTCTTCGCCGTAGGAAACCAGTTCCAGCTGAGCTGGGGAAACACCTTGCAGTACCAGGTAGCGCTGAACGGCTTTCGCACGACGCTCGCCCAGTGCCATGTTGTACTCACGAGTACCACGTTCGTCGGTGTTGCCTTCCAGAACAACGCGAGCGCCGTTTGCTTTCAGGTCTTTGGCGTGAACGTCCAGAGCGCGCATGGCTTCTGGCTTCAGGTCCGAGCTGTCGTATTCGAAGTAGAAGGTGGTGATTGCGCGCAGAGCAGCTTCTTCGCTCAGGGAACCGTCAACGGCACCAGTGTTTGCGCCGTAACCAGCGTTTGGATCAACAGCGCCTTCACCGGCGTTGTCGCCGCCTTTGGACGAGCAACCTACAGCTACAGCCATGGCCAGAGCCAGCGCAGCAAATTTACCAAACTTCAGCATTTCCATCGTGAAACTCCTAATGAACCCCAGTGTGTTAAGTAAAACGTGTAGCGCCCGCTCACTTCAGGTAAGGGGACCAGGACGGTTCTCTGACTTCGCCTTGAGCGGTAGGAAGCGGGAGCCTAACGCGTCCATTAATGGACACGAGCATCAAGACTCCCCGGCCCTGTTGGCGGGTGGCGTAGATTACCATGGTGCCGTTGGGCGCAACAGTAGGTGACTCGTCCAGAGTGCTATCAGTGAGGATCTTTACACTCCCTCGCTGCAGATCCTGAGCTGCCACCTTGAAATTGGTGAAGCCATCCTGACGATGGATCATCACCAAAGTCTTTTCATCAGCCGAAAGTTTCGGGTTGGCGTTGTAATTACCTACAAACGTCACACGCTCGGCACCACCGCCACTGGCGCTGGTTTTGTAGATCTGAGGCTTGCCGCCGCGGTCCGAGGTGAAGTAGATGGTCGAACCATCCTTGCCCCAGTACGGTTCGGTGTTGATACCAGGACCTGCAGTCACGCGGGTGATCTGGCGCGAAGCCAGATTCATCACGTAAATGTCCGGGTTACCGTCTTTCGACAGTACGAACGCCAGGCGATCGCCGTTCGGCGACCAGGCTGGCGCGCCGTTCAGACCTTCGAAGTTGGTGATCTGCTCGCGGCGACCGGTATCGATGTTCTGCATGAAGATACGCGGACGCTTCTGCTCGAACGATACGTAAGCGATGCGCTTGCCATCGGGTGCGAAACGCGGCGACAGGATCGGCTCGCGCGATTGCAGCAGAGTCACGGCGCGGGCACCGTCATAGTCAGAACGTTGCAGGGTGTAACGCGTGTTCTTCTCGGAGAAACGCTCGGCTGTCACGTACAGCAGACGCGTCGAGAACGCACCTTCGATACCGGTCAGCTTCTGGAACGACTGGTCAGAGATGTAATGCGCCATGTCACGCAGTTGCTCGGTGGTGCCGGAAACACTGCCGTCAGCCACTTTCTGTTCGGTGGCAACGTTGAACAGTGCCCACTGCACCTGCAGGCGACCGCCTGCTGGAACAATACTGCCGACCATCATGTATTGAGCACCCACCGCCTTCCAGTCACGGAAGATGATTTCGCTCGGCTGGCTTGGCTGGCTGATCATGTTTTGCTTTGGAATCGGCGAGTAGTAGCCCGAGTTACGCAAATCGTTACCAATGATTTCTGCCATGTCGTCCGGCAGCACGGCACCGCCCTGCATGCCGAACGGTACGACTGCGATCGGAGTAGCCCTGTCAGTGCCGCTGCTGATCAGGATGTTCTTTTCGTCTGCTACCGCTATCCCTGCAAGGCAGCAGATAACGACCAGCATTGATCGAAGAATATTTCTCACAAGCCTAAATCCTCAGGATTGAATGTCATCTTGAATGAACGATACGGAGCAAAATCAGTAGGGCTCAAGCCCTGCATTTCCGTCAATCGCCCGATGTTCTTAACGGCGGCTACCGCAGAAGCGTCAAAAGAAGCATCGCCGCTGGACTTTGTGACCGTAGCACCTGTTACGGTACCGTCCGGCAACATACTGATCCGCAGCTCCACTTTCATGCCTTTACGCGCCGAAGGTGGAAGATTCCAACCCTCCGAAACACGCAGCCTGATCAGGTCGTCGAAATCACCCGCCACGCTGTCGCCGAGTTCATCCGCCTTGGTCGCTGCCCGATCCGTCTTGTCCGAAAGCAATTCAGCCAACGCCTGGGCCTTTTTGTCTTCAGCCGACTTGCGAGCTGCATCCTGGGCCTTTTTCTTGGCAGCGTCAGCAGCAGCCTTTTTCTTCGCGTCTTCGGCGACCTTCTTTTTCGCCTCTTCAGCTTCAGCTTTCTTCTTGGCGTCTTCGGCGGCTTTCTTCTTGGCGTCTTCGACGATCTTTTTCTTGGCTTCTTCGGCAGCGGCTTTCTTGGCCTCTTCTTCAGCAGCCTTTTTTGCTTCTTCTTCAGATTTCTTCTTGGCTATATCAGCCAATTGTTTCTCTTCAGCCTTCTTGGCTTCGGCGGTCTTCTTGGCTTCGTCGGCTTTTTTGGCTTCGTCAGCCTTTTTCGCCTCGTCTGCTTTCTTCGACTCGTCGGCCTTCTTGGCTTCCTCGGCCTTTTGAGCCGCTTCTTCTTTCTTTTGTTCCGCCGCCTTCACAGCTTCCTGCTCGATCTTTTTCTGTTCGAGCTGTTCGACTTCAGTCTGGCGCGCGGCAGTTTTCTTCGCCTCACCCGCAATCTTCTGATTGGTCTGGGTAGTCGCCGGACTTTTAGATTTCAACTGGTACAGAGTCGCCTGGACAATCGGTTTGGCCGGCGGCAGCTCTGGTGTGAAGGCAAAACTGACGAACAGCATGCCGAACACCAGCACGTGCAGGACAATTGCCAGAACACTAGGCCAGAAGTAGCTTTCCGAGGCGGACGGCTCTCGCTGTTGCTGCATCAGGGGGCCTCGGTAATCAAACCAACATTACCGACCCCGGCTTTCTGCAGCCCGCCCATGGCGCCCATGACGGAACCATAGTCGACGGTCTTGTCACCGCGGATGAAGACCTGGGTTCGCTTGCCGCCTTCAGTGCCGGCACGAATGATCTTGGTCACCGCGTCGGTCATTTGCGGCAGGGTCATGGCCCTGTCCTGTTGCTTCTCGGTATCGACTTCGCTGCCAAGGTTCCAGTAATAGGTCTTGTCAGCCTTGATCGAAATGGTCAGGACCTGAGTGTTGTTGTCCTGCGGCAAGGCTTCGCTGGAAACCTTGGGCAGATCAACTTTCACGCCCTGATTGAGCATCGGCGCGGTCACCATGAAGATGACCAGCAGTACCAACATCACGTCGATGTAAGGCACCACGTTCATCTCGGCGACCGGCTTGCGCTTTTTGCGAGCTCGAGCGATTAAAGCCATTGGAAATTACCTGCTTATTCTTCGCTGGTGTGCACTTTGCGGTGCAGGATCGCCTGGAATTCATCGGCGAAGGTGTAGTAGCGGCCCAGCAAGGTTTCGCTGCGAGCGGCGAAACGGTTGTAAGCGATTACCGCAGGGATCGCGGCGAACAGACCGATCGCGGTGGCGATCAGGGCTTCGGCGATACCCGGGGCCACGGTGGCCAGGGTCGCTTGCTGGGCGCTGGCCAGACCGCGGAAGGAGTTCATGATGCCCCAAACGGTACCAAACAGACCGATGTACGGGCTGACCGAACCGACAGTGGCAAGGAACGGCAAGCTCTGCTCCAGCTTCTCTTCTTCGCGGGAGATGGCTACGCGCATGGCACGGGCCACGCCTTCCATGACCGCTTCAGGGTCGACACCTGGCTGCTGACGCAGACGGGAGAACTCTTTGAAGCCAGCGCGGAAGATCTGCTCGACGCCCGAATCCGGGTCAGGGTTGCTACCCGCCTGACGGTACAGTTTGGACAGATCGATACCCGACCAGAAGCGCTCTTCGAAGCTCTCCAGGGCGCGTCGACCGGCGCGCAGCAGATTGCTGCGCTGAAAGATCATGATCCATGAGGTCACCGATGCGGCCACCAGGGTCAACATTACCAACTGCACCACGATGCTGGCATTGCTGACCAGGCTCCACATGGAGGAATGGTCGACGACGTTAGCTTCCACGCTTTATCTCCTGCTTTGAGTGTGTACCCGGGCCGACCGCGTCGGCGAAGGCCGCACGCAAGTCTTCGGGAAGGGCCCGGGGTTTCAAACTGTTAGTGCGCACACAGGCCACCAAAAACTGCCCTTCACAGAGCAGCACATTATCCGTCGCCCGCCTGACCTGCTGTTTGAAGCGCAGGCTGACCCGGTTCAATTCGATTACATCAGCGCTTACCAGCAGTTCGTCGTCCAGTCGCGCCGGCGCGTGATAGCGCGCTTCGCTGGAGTGCACGACAAACAACAGGTCCTCCCCTGCCAGCTGCGATTGGGCAAAGCCCAGCTCGCGAAGCCGCTCGGTTCGAGCCCGTTCCATAAACTTGAGGTAATTAACGTAATACACGATGCCGCCCGCATCGGTGTCCTCGTAATAAACGCGACAACGATGTGCGAACGACTCAAGCCCGTTTTGCGCGCGCATACTCTAGTGCTTACTCCTCAGGTTGCCAATCCGGCCAGGCAACTGTTTTTCATGGTTTCAGGGCTTTACCGCAAAAGTACCGTCCTATGACCGTACAAACCCTGAATAAATCGACAAAAAATGTGTATCAATCGTCCACGGCATCGAGAAACTCGTCTGCCACGGGCATTTCACCCATTCGTGACGGGATGTTTAAACCAAAGTGCAGGTACGCATGGCGCGTCACCACCCTGCCCCGTGGAGTGCGCATGATGTAACCCTGCTGGATCAGATACGGCTCCAGCACATCTTCAATCGTGTGGCGTTCCTCGCTGATTGCAGCGGCGAGGCTGTCGATACCGACGGGGCCGCCATCGAACTTCTCGATCATGGTCAGCAGCAGACGCCGGTCCTGATGATCGAAACCGTGTTCGTCGACATCCAGCAGGTTCAGCGCCAGGTCCGCCACCGCTTTGGTGATATGGCCCTTGGCACGCACTTCGGCGAAGTCGCGCACACGGCGCAGTAGACGGTTGGCGATCCGCGGCGTGCCCCGGGCGCGGCGCGCGATTTCGAACGAGCCTTCCGGATCCAGCGGCAGACCGAGGATGGCTGCGGAACGGCTGACAATCGTCGCCAGATCAGCCGTGCTGTAGAACTCCAGACGCTGGACGATACCGAAGCGGTCACGCAACGGGTTAGTCAGCATGCCGGCGCGAGTCGTCGCGCCGACCAGCGTGAATGGCGGCAGATCGAGCTTGATCGAACGCGCTGCCGGCCCTTCGCCAATCATGATGTCGAGTTGAAAGTCCTCCATCGCTGGATACAGCACTTCTTCAACGATCGGCGACAGGCGATGGATTTCGTCGATGAACAACACATCGTGCGGCTCAAGATTGGTCAGCAACGCCGCCAGATCACCCGGACGTTCAAGCACCGGCCCGGAAGTGCTCTTGATCGATACGCCCATTTCCTGAGCGATGATGTTGGCCAGCGTGGTCTTGCCCAGACCCGGCGGGCCGAAGATCAGCGTATGGTCGAGGGATTCGCTTCGGCCACGGGCGGCCTGGATGAACAGCTCCATCTGCTCGCGCACGGTCGGCTGGCCGATGTAGTCGGCCAGGCTGACCGGGCGAATGGCCCGGTCCTGGACTTCTTCGCGCTCGCGCGGGCTGTGCGCGGCGGTGATCAGACGATCAGCTTCAATCACTTAAATCATTCCCTTCAGGGCGCGGCGGATCAGGTCTTCACTGCTCAAATTCTTGTCCTTGATGGCGGTAATCGCCTTGCTCGCTTCCTGCGGCTTGTAGCCCAGGGAAATCAGCGCACTGACCGCATCGTTCTCGGCGGTGTTAACCGGCGCCGGGCCATCCGGCTGGTTCGGCACGAGCGCGAACATGGCTGGCGTAGTTTCCCAGGCCTTGAAGCGATCCTTGAGTTCGACCAGCAGACGCTCAGCGGTTTTCTTGCCGACACCCGGCACCTTGGTCAACGCCGAGGTGTCCTGAGACTGCACGCAGCGGATCAACTCGTCGACTTCCAGACTCGACATCAAGGCCAGGGCCAATTTTGGCCCGACACCATTGAGACGGATCAACTCGCGAAAAAAGTCTCGCTCACGCTTGCCGGCAAAACCATAGAGTAATTGCGCGTCTTCGCGTACGACCAAATGCGTGTGCAAGGTCAGCGGTTCACCGACCGACGGCAGGCGATAAAGCGTGGTCATGGGCACTTCCAGCTCATACCCGAGGCCGTTTACATCCAGAATCAGGTGCGGCGGCTGTTTTTCAGCCAGGGTGCCGCGCAAGCGTCCAATCACGTTTCAGATCCTTGAGCGTTGGCCAGCCGTGGGCTGGCGACTGTCGAAAGGCGGATTTCGGGCCGACGACCCAGGCGCAAAAACCGGCTTTCAGGAAAATTGATGCTGATGCTATCAGAGACGCAGGCGCCCGCCACGACTGCGTGCCGTTCCCAGGCCGTGCGGCAGCAGACTGGAACGTGTGTGCGCGTGGCAAATGGCAATGGCCAGAGCGTCAGAGGCATCGATTTGCGGTTTGCTGGTGAGTTTGAGCATGTGCATGACCATCATCTGCACCTGCTCTTTATTGGCGGCGCCGGTGCCGACAACGGCTTGCTTGACCTGCGTGGCCGTATATTCGGCGATCTCCAGGCACTCTTCCGCACCGGCGACGATCGCTGCACCGCGCGCCTGCCCCAGCTTCAGCGCCGAGTCGGCGTTTTTCGCCATAAACACCTTTTCGATGCCCATGGTCACCGGTCCGTAGGTCTGGATGATCTCGCGCACGCCGCGATAGACGATTTGCAGGCGTTCGTGCAGCTCGCCCGCACCAGTGCGGATGCAGCCGGATGCCACATAGATACAGCCGCCACGCCCGGTATCGCGAACAATCCCGTAACCGGTGATGCGCGAACCGGGGTCGATACCAAGAATTAAAGTCATAACGCCTGCAGATTCGGTAAAAGCACGATTTTCAAATCAACCCATAACAAATGTGGGAGCGAGCCTGCTCGCGAAGGCGGTTTCATCATCAGCAACGATGTTGCCTGAAAATCCGCCTTCGCGAGCAGGCTCGCTCCCACATTGAATCGTAGCCGCTCTTAACCGAGCTGAGCGGCCACGTCTTCCGGAATATCCGCGTTGGAATAAACGTTCTGCACGTCATCCAGATCCTCTAGCATGTCGATCAGCTTCAGCACCTTTTCCGCGCCTTCCAGATCCAGTTCGGCGCTAGTGGTCGGCTGCATGACGATTTCCGCGTCATCGCCCTTGAATCCAGCGGCTTCCAGCGCGTTACGCACGGCATAGAAACTGGTGAACGAGGTGAACACATCGATCGAGCCGTCTTCGTGGCTGACCACGTCATCGGCATCGGCTTCCAGCGCCGCTTCGGTCAGTGCGTCCTCATCAACGCCCGGCGCGAAGCTGATCTGGCCTTTGCGCTCGAACAAGTAAGCTACCGAACCGTCGGTGCCGAGGTTACCACCGCACTTGCTGAACGCATGGCGCACAGCAGCAGCAGTACGGTTGCGGTTGTCGGTCATGCACTCGACCATCACCGCCACGCCGCCCGGGCCGTAACCTTCATAGGTCAGCTCTTCAACGTTATCCGCTTCGGTGGCACCAGCGCCGCGCGCCACGGCACGGTCGATGATGTCGCGGCTCATGTTCGCGCTCAGCGCCTTGTCCAGGGCCAGACGCAGACGCGGGTTGGAACCCGGATCACCGCCGCCCTGACGGGCTGCAACGGTCAACTCGCGGATCCACTTGGTGAAGATTTTGCCTCTCTTGGCATCCTGACGTTCTTTGCGGTGCTTGATGTTCGCCCACTTGGAATGACCTGCCATAACTCGCTCCGAATTCTCTTTGAAACGTTGCCCGCCCTGCTCATGCAGCGGCCAGCAAACAAAAAAATCTCGACCTGCTCTTTATAGAAAGAAAAAAGGCGCATCCGAAGATGCGCCTTCAGGCCCGTCTTACTCAGCCTTTGGCGTTTCGCGCAAACGAATGTGCAGCTCGCGCAGTGCCTTGGCATCCACCACACCCGGCGCTTGCGTCATGACGTCGGCAGCACTCTGGGTTTTCGGGAAGGCGATCACTTCACGGATCGACTGGGCGCCGGTCATCAGCATCACCAGACGGTCCAGACCGAAGGCCAGACCACCGTGCGGCGGAGCACCGTACTTCAGCGCGTCGAGCAGGAAGCCGAATTTCTCTTCCTGTTCTGCTTCATTGATACCCAGCAGACGGAACACCGCCTGCTGCATTTCCTTGCGGTGGATACGGATCGAACCGCCACCCAGCTCGGTGCCGTTCAATACCATGTCGTAGGCGCGGGACAGAGCGCCAGCCGGGTTGGCTTCCAGCTCTTCAGGAGAGCATTTCGGCGCGGTGAACGGGTGGTGCAACGCGGAGAAGCTGCCGTCGTCGTTTTCTTCGAACATCGGGAAGTCGACGACCCACATTGGCGCCCACTCGCAGGTCAGCAGCTTGAGGTCGTGACCGAGCTTGATGCGCAGTGCGCCCAGAGCTTCGCTGACGATCTTGGCCTTGTCGGCGCCGAAGAACACGATGTCGCCATCGACTGCGCCAACGCGATCGAGGATCACGTTGAGCTTGTCTTCAGGGATGTTTTTCACGATCGGCGATTGCAGACCGTCAACACCGGCAGCGCGCTCGTTGACCTTGATGTACGCCAGGCCCTTGGCACCGTAGATGCCGACGAACTTGGTGTAATCGTCGATCTGCTTGCGTGGCATGCTCGCCCCGCCTGGAACGCGCAGTGCGGCGATACGGCATTTCGGATCGTTAGCCGGGCCGCTGAACACCTTGAATTCAACTTCTTTCAGTTGATCGGCAACGTCGACCAGTTCCAGCGGGTTACGCAGGTCTGGCTTGTCGGAACCGTAGCGGCGCATGGCTTCTTCGAAAGTCATGTGCGGGAAATCGCCGAATTCCAGACCCAGCACTTCCTTGAACAGGTTGCGGATCATTTCTTCAGTCAGGCCCATGATCTCTTTTTCATCGAGGAAGCTGGTCTCGATGTCGATCTGGGTGAATTCAGGCTGACGGTCAGCACGCAGGTCTTCGTCGCGGAAGCACTTGGCGATCTGGTAGTAACGGTCGAAACCGGCAACCATCAGCAGTTGCTTGAACAGCTGTGGCGATTGCGGCAGGGCGAAGAACGAACCAGCGTGGGTACGGCTTGGCACCAGATAGTCACGCGCACCTTCAGGGGTGGCACGGGTCAGGATCGGCGTTTCAACGTCGAGGAAGCCGTTCTCGTCGAGGAAGCGACGGATGCTGGTGGTCATGCGCGAGCGCAGACGCAGCTTCTCGGCCATTTCCGGACGACGCAGGTCGAGGAAGCGATAACGCAGACGGGTTTCTTCACCAACGTCGGAGAACTCGTTCAGCGGGAACGGCGGAGTTTCCGACTCGTTCAGCACTTCCAGTTCATAACCCAGCACTTCGATCATGCCCGACGCCATGTTGGCGTTGGTCGCACCGGCCGGACGCAGACGCACCTTGCCGGTGATCTTCACGACGTACTCGCTGCGCACGCGATCGGCAGCGGCGAAGCTCTCGGCGCGATCCGGATCGAATACCACCTGGGCCAGACCGTCACGATCACGGATATCGAGGAAAATCACCCCGCCGTGGTCGCGGCGACGGTGAACCCATCCGCAAAGGGTAATTTCCTGGCCTTCCAGGCTTTCGTTCAGTTGGCCGCAATAGTGGCTGCGCATCATGATAATGGTTCGCTTCTCGTCATTCGATATTCGGTGGAGATCCCGTTGCTTTCAAAGCAATGCGGAAACTCACGCGTGTCGTTCAACCTGGGGTTGAACCCTAGTCAGATTTGTCGCCACCGGCCAGATTCTTCTTGGTCCCGGTCTTGAAATCGGTTTCGTACCAACCGCTGCCGCTGAGGCGAAAGCCTGGCATGGACAGCTGTTTCTTGAGCTCTGGCGCCTGGCAGGCAGGGCAGTCGACCAGCGGTGCATCGCTGATCTTTTGAATGGCTTCCAACTGATGACCACAGGAAGCACATTGGTAATCGTACATCGGCATGGGGGTGTCTCGGCGATCAGATTGCCACCGCGCGCAGGGCTTTGCGGCGAAAGAGCGGGATTATATCGATTAAATGCGGCCTGTGCAGCCGTAAGACTGCACAGGCCGAGACCTCGTTTGCAACCGCCGTTTCAGAGCGATTCGGCAGCTGCTGCCTGCTTGACGCCGTTCATGACGCACACCACCCGCACCAGCGCGCTGAAATTTCTCACCCCGCCGTGACGCAGATGCACTTCGCGGTCGACGTGGGACAACAGCGAGCTGATCGAACAGCAGTTATCTGCGGCCATGTTGCCGAGGATGTTCCAGTAGACCCGCTCCAGCCGCAGACAGGTCGCATAACCGTTCAGACGCACGGATCGTGACGATGGCTGAACCAGTGCCATGTCGAACTCGCTGATGAACGGATCAACTTTCAACTCATGGGGCAAGCCGACAATCCTGTCGCCTCGCCTGTCTCCCTCTGCCATATCAGTGACACTCCTTTGCCATCTCTGCTTGTTTGAAAAGTCACATCCTGTGGCTTTCATAAAAGCGCAGACACAAAGTTATAGCCAGACGACTTATTGACCGACTCCGTAGGATAAGCCAACGACACAGGTAGGATTGCGGACAGCGCACGAGCCCCGCTGGCGGGCCCGCGCGCTAGGGGGATTACGCTTCCAGCAGCGAGCGCAGCATCCACGCCGTTTTTTCGTGAACCTGCATGCGCTGGGTCAGCAGGTCTGCGGTCGGTTCATCGCTGACCTTGTCGAGCAGCGGGAAGATGCCACGGGCCGTGCGGGTCACGGCTTCCTGACCATCGACCAATTGTTTGATCATGTCCTCGGCACTCGGCACACCCACCTCTTCCTTGATAGAAGAAAGGCGCGCGTACGTGGCATAGGCGCCAGGCGCCGGAAAGCCCAATGCGCGAATACGCTCGGCGATCGAGTCCACGGCCAGCGCCAGCTCGTTGTATTGCTCTTCGAACATCAAGTGCAGCGTACGAAACATCGGGCCGGTGACGTTCCAGTGGAAGTTGTGGGTTTTCAGATACAGCACGTAGGTGTCCGACAGCAGACGCGACAAGCCTTCGACGATGGATTTGCGATCTTCTTCACTGATACCGATATCGATTGCCATGTTTACCCCCTAACGGCGATTGAATTCATCCAACAGGTGCAGACCCACTCTAGCAAGGCTGTCGACACCCCGCAGCCCCGATCAGGTGCCCACACTGCGACAAATCGACCGAGGCGATGCCGCTGGCCGGGCTGATTTGAGTAGCCGCAGGCTTTGCTGTTAAATAGGCAGTGTGTCGCCATGCCCCATTTTTCGGGGCGTGGCGCATAGGCTGATGCCGTGAACGTGTCCACCGCCTCTTATTTTGTTCCGAAGCGAACCGTGCGCCTTCAGCTCTTCCTTGTGAGCCGTCATAAACGTGAGCCAATCAAAATGTTGAAAATCGTCCACCTGCTAATGGGCGCAGCGGCTTTGCTGCTGTCGTTCATACCCAGCTTGAAATCCGAAGCCGTTCCCTACCTGCAACAACCCGATGCACTTTACCTGGCCTTTTTCGGCCTGCTGAACCTGGTGATTGCCCCAGTGATTCCTTACTGGAACAAAGGCCCTCGTCAGCATCTGCAAAACCTGGTCAGCGCGCTGCTGGTACTGACCGTCGTCCTGCAAACCTTGACCCTGATCGCCCCGATGCCCGTCATCGCCGGTCAGCCAGCCGTGCTGTTCACTCTGGTGATCGCGCTGGTTGCCGTGGTTCTGCACCTGGCCGTCAGCTTCTATCGTTCTTCACCGGCTGCTGCTCCAACCAGCTATGACATGACCAATCGTGATACCGGTACCGTCAAGTGGTTCAACACCTCCAAAGGCTTCGGCTTTATCTCCCGGGATTCCGGCGATGATATCTTCGTGCACTTTCGCGCGATCCGTGGCGAAGGTCACCGCGTCCTGGTCGAAGGCCAGCGCGTGGAGTTCTCGGTAATGAACCGGGACAAGGGCCTGCAAGCCGAGGACGTGATCGCCGCGCTGCCGCGACGCTGATCCAGGCATAAAAAAACCGCGAGCAGCGTGCTGTTCGCGGTTTTTTTACGCCTGATGAAAAGTGCCTGCCTCAGTCCTGCCTCAGTAATGTGGCGGTGGCGCCTCATCCTCGAAGGACTCGAACTGGCCGACCATCTCCTCCTGACGCTTGAGCAGCGCCGCCATCTGCAATTGCAGGCGCTCGACCACGCGCTGCTGCGCCACCAGCACGTCGTTCAACGACTGAATGGTGTCATCCTGAAACGCCAGACGGCTTTCCAGATCGGTAACACGTTCTTCCAGATTCATGACTCAGCCCTCCACAAAGGTGAAATGCTCGGTCAACACCAGTCGCAATCGTTCGCGAATGGCAGCGACCTGCTCGGTACTGTAAGGCTTGGCCGGGTGTTTGCCCCAGACCGGCGCCGGCCAGGCTGCGTCGTCACGTTTGCGCACAATCACATGCATGTGCATCTGACTGACAACGTTACCCAAGGTCGCGACGTTCATTTTGTCGGCATCGAACAGATCCTTGAGCAGCTCAGCCAGCGCGGTGGTTTCCTGCCAAAACTGCTGTTGATCGGCGACATCCAACTGAAACAACTCACTGATATCGTCCCGACGAGGCACCAGAATGAACCAAGGGTAGTTGGCATCATTGGACAGCAGCAGTCGGCAGAGAGGGAAATCACCGATGGTCAGCGTGTCCTGTTGAAGTCGTGAATCTAAAGCAAACACTGCGCGCACTCCCGGCTGATCATTATTCAGCTTAGCGGCCATCCCGATGGACAGCGCACCAAGCGACAGGACGGCAGCATACCTGCGAATGCGCCAGCCTTCACGACGACGGTGAACCCCGTCGCTCTGCCAACGCCCCGAGATGTGACATTTGCGAGCGCGACGCACCAGCACGGAACCAACATCGACGTTCAGCACAAAAAAATGACCAGAATCAGCAGAGACGTGCAGCGTCATGCCCCTGCAAGCTGTATGAATTCAGAACAGCTGCAAATTTTTTTGCACCAAAACCGCACAGTGCGTCTACGCTCACTGCGTCGGGCATCCGCCAAATACTCACTGGCGGGGTGAACCGGTAACGTTTTTGGATGTCACGCGCGTTTCTCGGCGTGACAACACCATAGGAGGAATGGCGTCAAGCAATGAAAAAATCAGGCTTGAAGCCCAGCTTTCACGAGGTTTTCACAAACGCAGGCGGGTGTTCAGAAAAATAACCGCAGCGAAATTGCGGTTTGTGCACGCTTGTTGCATTCGTACCCATATGGACTATAAGCGCACCACTGGAAGTGGATGCCTTAAGCCCCATAAGAACAGTGGCAGGGTTGCCCGATGGAGATTCAAGTGTTTTGCCAGGGACTCTTTTTTACCGATGCAAAAAGGCCCATAAACAGCGAGAAAGTTGTCAGTCCGGCTGCGTCGGTACTGTGAATTTGCGACATCCACCACGTCATTTGCGACACCGTCGTAAAGAAGCTGAAAGGTTGGAATAGCAAGTATCGCCAACATTGTCGGCGTGATATAAGTTTGCGCCGACACAAAAAGAAAGAGCCGCCCAGATAATAAAACAGGTGGGACGGCAGTACTCTTCTAAAACCAAAGGAGCAAATCACGATGCGCGTGATGAAGTGGAGCATGATCGCACTGGCAGTTGCTGCAGCCGCCAGTACTCAAGTGGCTACAGCCGCCCCGTTTGTAAGTGACCAGTCTGAAGCCAAAGGTTTTGTTGAAGACGCGAAACTCACCGAGACGTTGAAGAACTACTACTTCAACCGCGACAACAAGAACGGCGGCCATGACCAGAAAGACTGGACTCAGGGTTTCCTGGGCAACTTCACCTCCGGGTACACCCAAGGTACCGTTGGTGTTGGTATTGATGCATTCGGTTACCTGGCCTTGAAACTCGATGGCGGTGACGGTACTTCCGGTTCGGGCAACATGAGCCGTAGCGATACCATCAAAGCCAACGGTTACGCCCGCGACGTCAATGACAGTCAAGGTAAAGCCGGCGCAGCCATCAAGTTCCGCGTATCCAAAACCGAGTTGAAAGTCGGCGATATGCAGCCAAGCACTGCACCAGTGTTCGCTGTTGGCGGTTCCCGCATCCTTCCGCAAACTGCCAGTGGCTTCCAGCTACAAAGCAGCGAAGTCAAAGACCTTGACCTCGAAGCCGGTCACTTCTACTCGGCCACCAGCCAGGACAAAAACGCCCGTGATGGCGAGTTGTGGGCCACTTACGCCGGCGTCAAAGCTGACTCCATCGACTACTTCGGCGGTAAGTACGGTATCACTGACAATCTGTCCGCTTCGCTGTATGGCGCCAAGCTGGAAGATATCTGGAACCAGTACTACGCCAACCTGAACTACACCATCCCGATGGGTGGCGATCAGTCGTTGAACCTGGACGGTAACATCTACCGCACCACCGACACCGGTCGTGCTGAAGCAGGCGAGATCAGCAACACTGCGTTCTCCCTTGCTGCTGCGTTCTCGTTCCTGAAAGCTCACACCTTCACCCTCGCCTTCCAGAAGGTCAACGGTGACACTCCGTTTGACTACATCGGTGTCGGCGGCCACGGTCCTTCGAACCGCGGTGGTGACTCGATCTTCCTCGCCAACTCCATCCAGTACTCTGACTTCAACGGTCCTGGCGAGAAATCCGTTCAAGCCCGCTACGACCTGAAAATGGCCGAGTATGGCGTTCCTGGCCTGAGTTTCATGGTCCGTTACGTCAATGGCTGGAACATCGACGGCACCAACACTCCGACCGTCAGCTCTTATACCGGCGCTTACGGCGAAGATGGCAAACACCACGAAACCAACTTCGAAGCCAAGTATGTTGTTCAATCTGGCCCTGCTAAAGACCTATCCTTCCGCATTCGTCAAGCCTGGCACACTGCCAACGCTGACGAAGGCGAAGGCGACGTCAAAGAGTTCCGCCTGATCACCGAATACCCACTGAACATCTTGTAATCGTCAGTGGTTAGTTTGGAAGCATAAAAAAAGGCCCATCTTGCGATGGGCCTTTTTTATTGCCTGTCACTTGCAATAGTTGCCTGACCGACAAGTCAGGCAATTAATTAGCAACCTATCATTGTGTTGCCGATTCCTGTACCACACGAATCACACGCTGTGGAAACGGAATATCAATACCGGCCGTCTTCAAACGATCACGCGACTGTTCGTTAAACATGAACATTACGTCCCAGTAATCTGCAGTTTTAACCCACACACGCAGGGAAACAGTGATCGAACTGTCGCCCAATGTCGAAATCACGGCCTGAGGTGCAGGATCCTGCAACACACGCTCATCCTTGGCCAGATCCAGCAGCACCTGACGGGCCTTCTGCAGATCGGCTTCGTAATCAACGCCTACATCAAATACGACCTTGCGAGTCGGCTGACGGTTGGTGTTAGTAATGATGCCGTTCGACAGGTTGCCGTTTGGCACGATGATGGTTTTGTTGTCGCCAGTACGCAGCACGGTGTGGAAAATCTGGATGCTGTCGACCGTACCCGATACGCCTTGCGCTTCGATCCAGTCACCGATACGGAACGGACGGAACAGCAGAATCAGCACGCCACCGGCGAAGTTCGCCAGACTGCCCTGCAACGCCAAGCCGATTGCCAGACCGGCAGCACCGATCGCAGCAACGAAGGAGGTAGTTTCAACGCCGATCATCGAAGCGACGCTGACAATCAGCAGCACTTTGAGAATGATGTTCGCCAGGCTGCTGATAAAGCCTTGCAGCGCCAGATCGGCATTACGCAGGGCCAGCAGACCACCGAGTTTCTGCGTGACCTTGTTGATCAGCCACCAGCCGATGGCCAGCGTGATCACTGCCAGCAGCACGCGGCTGCCGTATTCCATGATCATCGGAATCCACGCCTGGGACGCCTTGACCAGGTTGTCCACCTCAGCATTCAAATCCATGTTCTATCTCCTGATTTCCGGCCATTCGGCACGCGAAAAATAAGCGGCAGAAAACCGCCGGGTGTACAAAAAACAATGTGGGAGCGAGCCTGCTCGCGAAGGCGCCGTGTCATTCAGCAATGAGTTGACTGACACACCGCCTTCGCGAGCAGGCTCGCTCCCACAGATCATCTGACCGAGCTTAGTCGCGGAAGTTGTTGAACTGCAGTGGCATGCCGAATTCCTTGGCCCGCAGCGCCGCGATGGCCTCTTGCAGGTCATCACGCTTCTTGCCGGTCACGCGTACTTGCTCGCCCTGAATGGCCGCCTGCACTTTGAGCTTGGCATCCTTGATGTGGCCGACGATTTTCTTCGCCAGTTCCTTGTCGATACCTTCCTTGAGCACGGCGTCCTGCTTCATCAGCTTGCCCGATGCGTAGGCGTCTTTGACTTCAAGGCACTGCACATCGATCTTGCGCTTGACCAGCGCCAGCTTGAGGATTTCGATCATTGCTTCCAGCTGGAACCCGGCTTCAGCAGTCAGGCTGACGGTGAGGTCCTTTTCCTTGAACTCGAAGCTGCCTTTGCCTTTCAGGTCATAACGACGATCGAGTTCCTTCACGGCGTTCTCGACCGCGTTGGTGAGTTCGTGTTTGTCCAGTTCGGATACCACGTCGAACGACGGCATGTAATCTCTCCAATAAAAAGGCGCGCTCGATGTGGATGGAGCGCGCTTGGCTTGCGGTTAAAATCGGGCTCATTATAACGGGTCTTTTCCCACCGACACGGCGAGCCGCACATGCCTGTACGCAATCGAGCAAAAAACTGATGGCCACCCCCTGGCACGTTCTTGGCGCCGGCAGCCTCGGCATGTTGTGGGCCACACGTCTGGCGCGGGCCGGCCTGCCGGTCCGGCTGATCGTGCGTGATGCCGAGCGCTTGCGCAGCTATGAAGCCGTGGGCGGATTGACGCTGGTCGAACAAGGTCAGGCCAGCACCTATGCCGTGCCCGGGGAAACACCCGACAGCCCCGAGCCGATCCGCCGTTTGCTGGTGGCCTGCAAAGCCTACGACGCCGAAAGCGCCGTCGCCCGCCTCGCCCCACGGCTGACTGCGGACGCCGAACTGATCCTCCTGCAAAACGGCCTCGGCAGTCAGGACGCCGTCGCCAACCGTGTGCCGCTGGCACGCTGCATCAGCGCTTCAAGCACCGAGGGTGCCTTTCGCGATGGCGACTGGCGTGTCGTGTTCGCCGGTCACGGATTCACTTGGCTGGGCGACGCGGGCCATCCGGTCGCGCCGATCTGGCTGGACAATCTGGACGCGGCAAAGATCCCCCACGAATGGAGCACCGATATCCTTACGCGGTTGTGGCGCAAACTGGCGCTCAACTGCGCGATCAATCCGCTGACCGTGCTGCACCATTGCCGCAACGGTGGCTTGCAGGAGCACCATTGCGAAGTCGCCACCCTGTGCGCCGAACTCGCCGAATTGCTCGAGCGCTGCGGCCAACCCGCCGCCGCCGACAACCTGCAACAGGAAGTCGAAAGGGTGATCCACGCTACGGCTGCCAACTACTCGTCGATGTATCAGGACGTCGCCAACCGGCGCCGCACCGAAATCAGCTATCTGTTGGGCCACGCCTGCAAAGTCGCCACGCGCCACCAGTTGAACCTGCCGCACCTCAATCGATTGCAGCAACGACTGGTCGCTCATCTGCACAGCCTTGGATTGCCCAGCGACTGAGCAGCGGCTACGCTGGCCACTTGTTCCTTTGTTGCGATAAACCTGATGCCATTGCGCCAGCGTCTCGAAAACCTGCCGGTCGGCCAGAAACTGCTGGCCGCCCTGCTGGTGCTGTTGACCACTGTATTGCTGGTCGCCAACCTGACCTTTATCAGCGCCGCCTATTACATCTCTCAGGAAAGCATGGCGCCGCAGGCCTTGCAGACCATCGGCCGACTGATTGCCAACCCGAGTCTGGTCAGCGAAGCGCTGCAATCACCGCAAAGCGCCGAGCGTCTGCTCAAAGAACTCGACAGTTACTCACCGCTGCGCGCCGCCGCCCTTTATGACGGCAAGGGCGAACGGCTGGCGCAAGTCCAGCGCGGCGAAAAACTCAGCCTGCCGGAACGCTATCGGCACATCGAAGCGTGGCAACTGACCGAGTTTCGCAGCAACCAGTTGATCACCCTGCCCCGCCCCGGCACCGCGCCGGGCCATCTGTTGCTGGTGGCCAGCAGCGAGCTGCCGATGGCGTTCTACACCGGCACGCTGACCGCGAGCCTCGGTATCCTGATTTTCAGCGTGTTGTTGTGGCTGGTGATTGCCCGGCAGATCAAACGCCTGATTACCCGACCGATTCATCAGCTTGAGGAATTGTCGCGTCAGGTGACCCGCGAAGAGAACTACGCCCTGCGCGCCTCACGCGGCAATCATGACGAAATCGGCAGCCTCGCCGAGGCGTTCAACACCATGCTGTCGCGCATCGAAGCCCGCGAACAGCAGCTCAAGCGCGCCCGCGACGACTCGCAAGCGGCTTACGATCAGGCTCAGGGCCTGGCTGAGGAAACCCGCCACACCAATCGCAAACTGGAACTGGAAGTCCAGGTGCGCAGCAAGATCGAAAAGAAACTCACCGGTTTCCAGAACTACCTCAACAGCATCATCGACTCGATGCCCTCGGCACTGATCGCCCTCGACGAGCAGCTCTACGTCACCCAGTGGAATCAGGAGGCCAGCGCTCTCTCCGGTACGCGATTGGACGAGGCACTGAACCAGCCAATTTTCCTTGCCTTCGAACCGCTCAAGCCGTTTCTGCCGCAGCTCAAGCAGACCGTCGAGCAGCACACCGTGGCGAAAATCGAGCGGGTAACCTGGTTCAAGGACGATGAACCGAAGCATTACGCACTGACCTTCTACCCGTTGATGGGCGGCGCCGGGCGTGGTGTGGTGATCCGCATCGATGACATCACCCAGCGTCTGTCGCTGGAAGAAATGATGGTGCAGTCGGAAAAAATGCTCTCGGTCGGTGGCCTCGCCGCCGGCATGGCCCACGAAATCAACAACCCGCTGGGGGCGATCCTGCACAACGTGCAAAACATCCGTCGACGCCTGTCCGCCGACCTGCCGAAGAACCTCGAAACCGCCGAGCAACTGAACATCGACCTGGACACGGTGAACCGCTACCTGCAGGGCCGCGAAGTGCCGCAATTGCTCGATGGCATTCAACAGGCCGGCGCTCGGGCAGCGAAAATCGTCACCCACATGCTCAGCTTCAGCCGTCGCAGTACCCGGCAGATGGCGCCATGCGATCTGCCGGCGCTGATCGATCAAGCCGTGGAAATTGCCGGCAACGACTTCGACCTGGCCATCGGTTTCGACTTCAAGGGGCAAGCGATCATCCGTCAGTTCGACCCGGCGCTCGGCCCGGTACCGGGCACCGCCAACGAACTTGAGCAAGTGCTGCTCAACCTGTTGAAAAACGCCGCGCAGGCGATTCACCAGCGCGAAGACGACAGTGAGCCGGGGCGGATCATCCTGCGCACCAAGCTCAATCCGCCATGGGCTGAAATCCAGGTCGAAGACAACGGCATCGGCATGAGCGAGAACGTGCGCAAACGCACCTTCGAGCCGTTCTTCACCACCAAGGAAATCGGTCAGGGCACCGGGCTTGGCTTGTCGGTGTCGTATTTCATCATTACCAACAATCACAAAGGGCAGATGGAGGTGCAGTCAGCACCGGGCCAGGGCACGTGTTTCACCCTGCGCCTGCCGTTGACGCAACCGCTGCCCATCGCTGCCGAAACCAATCAATTATCGAGGTAACCCATGGGCTTTCGCCTGTCGAAAATCTACACCCGCACCGGCGACAAAGGCGAAACCGGCCTGGGCGATGGCCGCCGCGTGCCCAAGGATCACCCGCGCATCGAGGCGATTGGCGAAGTCGATACGCTGAACAGTCAGGTCGGCGTGTTGCTGGCCGGGTTGATTGCCGAGCGCGAGGCGTGTCCGCGGCTGGATGAACTGATTGAAGTGTTGGCGCCTTGTCAGCATCGCTTGTTTGATCTCGGTGGCGAGCTGGCCATGCCGGCGTATCAGGCGCTGAATACGGCGGAAATCGAACGACTGGAAGCAGCGATCGATGTGTGGAACGAGGAATTGGGGCCGCTGGAGAATTTCATTCTGCCAGGCGGTTCGATGTTGATTGCCCAGGCGCATGTTTGTCGCAGCCTGGCGAGGAGTGCCGAGCGACGCTTTCAGCATTTGAATGCGATTGAGCCGTTGGCCGGGGTCGGGCTGGCGTATATCAATCGGTTGTCGGATTTGCTGTTTGTCGCGGCGCGATTGATTGCGCGGCGGCAGGGGGTTGCGGAGATTCTTTGGCAGCCGGCCCCAAAACCGACAGAGATGTAGCGCCTGACCGGCCGCCATCGCTGGCAAGCCAGCTCCCACAGGTTTCGAGTTGTACACAACATTTGTGAACGACACAAAACCTTGTGGGAGCTGGCTTGCCAGCGATGAGGTCAGCAGCCTTTACAGAGAGTCAGGCCAGAACGCGCGAATCCCCGCCACGCCTTGTGCACCAACGCCCCAGGCTTTTTCGCGCTCGGCCGGGCCAACCCCGCCCAACAGAAACACCGGCTTGCTGAAGCCTTCGATCAACGCCTCAGCCTGCTCCCAGCCCAACGGCTGTGCATCCGGGTGGGTCAAGGTCGGCTGCACTGGCGACAGCGTGACGAAATCCACGCCCATCTGCTCGGCCAACGCCAGTTCTTCAGCGTTGTGGCACGACGCCGCGAGCCAGCGTTCCGCTGGTAACGGGCGCCCTGCCGCCGCGTATTTACGCAACTGTGCAGAGGTGATGTGCCAACCGGCAGACGGGAAATCGCCGAGCCACTCGAACGGACCTTTGATCATCAACTGCGCCTTGCCCGCGCACAGCCCGGCCGCATCGACAGCCAGATCGCGATACTTGGGGTCATAGCCGTTCGGCGCGCGCAACTGGATCAGTTTGATCCCACCGGCAATCGCCTTCTGGATACCGCGCAGTAGAGCCGGGGTCTCCAGATCCTCAGGAGTAATCAGGTACTCCGCCGGCAAACGCGCCGCCGCAACGATCGGCTGGTTGGCGGCCGGGAATTCGTAGCTCGCCAGTTCCTTCGCCGTGACCCAGGCCAACGGCTGCCCTTCGGCACCGTGAGGCTCGCCGGTGAAGGCCGAGACTTCCCAGACATCCAGCAATACCTGTTTGTCGGGGTAATCGTGACGCACTTTGATCAGCGGGCGGGCTGAGCCAACTACTATGCCCAACTCTTCGTGCAGCTCACGGGCCAGTGCGCTTTCGACCGACTCGTCGGCCTCGACCTTGCCGCCGGGAAACTCCCACAGACCACCCTGATGCTGGGTGTCGGCGCGGCGGGCGATGAGGATTTTGCCATTGTTGTCACGAATGACCGCAGCGGCGACGTGTACGCGTTTCACGGATTCAACTCCTCCAGTCCAGCCTTCTGCCATGCCTTGAAGGCGGGCCATTGGTAGACGGTTTCAACATAGGCTTCGTCGGCGGCCGGCAGCGTCACCTGATAGGTGCGCAAACGCACGGCAATCGGCGCGAAGAAGGCATCGGCCAGACTCACCCGACCAAACAGGTACGGCCCGCTCTCGGTGGCAGCAGCACGGCACTCGGCCCACAGCGCGAGCATGCGCTCGATGTCGACCTTCACTTCCGGCGGCACCGGGTTCAGAGGCGCGTCATGGTTGAGGTTGAACGGCATGTGATTGCGCATGGCGAAAAAGCCGCTGTGCATTTGGGCGCAGGCGGATCGCGCCTGGGCACGGGCGAATATGTCGCTCGGCCAGAGTTGCTCGGACGGAAACTGCTCGGCGAGGTATTCGGCGATGGCCAATGAATCGGCAATGGTGCCGCGCGCCGTTTGCAGCAGCGGGACTTTAGCGGTCGGCGAATGCTTGAGCAGCAGCGCGCGGGTGTCGGGCTTGCCGAGTTTGATCAGTTCTTCGCTGTAGGGTGCGCCGGTCAGTTCAACGGCCAGGGCGGCGCGTAGGGACCAGGAGGAAAGCAGTTTGTCGCCGATGATCAGGTGCAGGGACATGATGGGGGTGCCTTTCATCAGGAGGGACAGGCCGGAATCTTCGGTACCTGACAGGTCGCCATCGCGAGCAGGCTCACTCCTACAGGGGATTTGTGAATGACACAGATCTCTGTGGGAGCCAGCCTGCTGGCGATGCAGGCGACTCGGTCTCAGGTTAGATCAAGTGCGGTATTCAGCGTTGATCTTCACGTATTCATGCGACAGGTCAGTGGTCCAGATGGTTTCGCTGCAATCGCCGCGACCCAGCTCGATACGGATGGTGATTTCTTCCTGCTGCATCACCGCCGAGCCCTGGGCTTCAGTGTAGGTCGCCGCACGGGCGCCACGGCTGGCAATGCACACGTCGCCGAGGAACACGTCGATCTTGCTCACGTCCAGATCCGGCACGCCGGCACGGCCGACCGCGGCGAGGATACGGCCCCAGTTCGGGTCGGAGGCGAACAGCGCGGTCTTGATCAGCGGCGAGTGCGCCACGGTGTAGCCGACGTCGAGGCATTCCTGATGGTTGCCGCCACCGTTGACTTCAACAGTGACGAACTTGGTCGCGCCTTCGCCGTCACGCACGATGGCCTGGGCCACGTCCATGCACACTTCGAACACCGCTTGCTTCAACTTGGCGAAAAACTCGCCTTCAGCACGGGTGATTTCCGGCAGCGCAGCCTTACCTGTGGCGATCAGCATGCAGCAATCGTTGGTCGAGGTGTCGCCGTCGATGGTGATGCGGTTGAACGACTTGTTGGCGCCGTCGAGCATCAAGTTGTGCAGGACGTCGCGGGAGACTTTGGCGTCGGTGGCGATGTAGCCGAGCATGGTCGCCATGTTCGGACGGATCATGCCCGCGCCTTTGCTGATGCCGGTGACGGTGATGGTCACGCCGTCATGCTCGAACTGGCGGCTGGCGCCCTTCGGCAGGGTGTCAGTGGTCATGATCCCGGTGGCAGCGGCTTCCCAGTTGTTTTCCGACAGATCATCCAGTGCGGCTTGCAGCGCGCCTTCGATCTTCTCGACCGGCAGCGGCTCGCCGATCACACCGGTGGAGTACGGCAGAATCTGGCTGGCATCAACGCCAGTCAGCTCGGCCAGTTTGGCAGTGGTACGTTCAGCGGCGGCCAGGCCAGGCTCGCCGGTACCGGCGTTGGCATTGCCAGTGTTGGTCAGCAAATAACGCACGGCGTTCTGCACGCGTTTTTTCGCCAGGATCACCGGTGCCGCGCAAAACGCGTTCAAGGTGAACACGCCCGCCACGGTCGAGCCTTCGGCGCAGCGCATCACAACGACATCTTTGCGCCCGGGGCGCTTGATGCCGGCCGAGGCGATACCGAGTTCAAAACCGGCAACCGGGTGCAACGTTGGCAAAGGACCAAGACCAACAGCCATGAATGCGCTCCTTACTCAATGATGTCAGCACCGTCACTCGCAGCGACGGTGGTTTAAATGGCAAAACGCCGCGACGGCAGGAGCCGGTCGCGGCGCGGGTATTTCAGCGATTGAAACGGGGTTTACTGGATCTGCCCGTGGCAATGCTTGAATTTCTTGCCCGAACCGCAGTAGCACAGTTCGTTGCGGCCCAGCTTCTGCTCGTTGCGAACCGGCGCGGTGGCGAGGGCCACATCGACCTCTTCACCGAGAACTTCCGGTTGCTCCAGACCTGGGGCCTCGGCGTGTTCGAACTGCATGCGGGCGGCCAGTGCTTCGGCTTCCTGACGCAGACGTTGCTCTTCGGCTTCCGGATCTTCGCGGCGCACCTGAACGTGCGACAGCACACGGATCGAGTCGCGCTTGATCGAGTCGAGCAGTTCGGAGAACAGCGTGAACGACTCGCGCTTGTATTCCTGCTTCGGGTTCTTCTGAGCGTAACCACGCAGGTGGATACCGTGACGCAGGTGATCCATGGTCGACAGGTGGTCTTTCCACAGGTCGTCCAGCACGCGCAGTACGATTTGCTTCTCGAACGAGCGCAGTGCGTCGGCACCGGCCTGGTCTTCTTTCTCGTTGTACGCCGCCATCAGCTCGGTCATGAGCTTCTCGCGCAGGGTTTCTTCGTACAGGTGATCGTCTTCGTCGAGCCACTGCTGGATCGGCAGTGTCACGCCGAAGTCGCTGGCAATCGAAGCTTCCAGACCGGCCACGTCCCACTGCTCAGGCAGCGACTGCGGCGGAATGTGCGCGCTGACGGTGGCGTTGAGCACGTCCTGACGGAAATCGGCGATGGTTTCACCGATGTTGTCGGCGGCCAGCAACGTGTTACGCATGTGATAGATCACTTTACGCTGTTCGTTGTTGACGTCATCGAACTCGAGCAGTTGCTTACGGATATCGAAGTTGCGGCCTTCAACCTTGCGCTGCGCCTTCTCGATCGCGTTGGTCACCATGCGGTGTTCGATCGCTTCGCCCGGCTGCATGCCCAGGGCTTTCATGAAGTTCTTCACTCGATCAGAAGCGAAGATGCGCATCAGGCTGTCTTCCAGCGACAAGTAGAAGCGGCTGGAACCGGCGTCACCCTGACGGCCGGCACGGCCACGCAGCTGGTTGTCGATACGACGGGATTCGTGACGCTCGGAGGCAATCACCTGCAAACCGCCGGATTCCAGCACTTGCTGGTGGCGCTTCTGCCAGTCGGCCTTGATCTGGGCAATCTGCTCAGGGGTCGGGTTTTCCAGCGACGCGACTTCAACTTCCCAGTTACCGCCCAACAGGATGTCGGTACCACGACCGGCCATGTTGGTGGCGATAGTCAGGGCGCCCGGACGACCGGCCTGCGCGATGATCTCGGCTTCTTTTTCGTGGAACTTGGCGTTCAGAACCTTGTGTTCGATGCCTTCCTTCACGAGCAATGCGGACATGTGCTCGGAGGTTTCGATGGTGGCAGTACCCACCAGCACCGGACGGCCGGCCGCCATGCTTTCCTTGATGTCCGCAACAATGGCCGCGTACTTCTCTTCGGCGGTCAGGAACACCAGGTCGTTGAAGTCTTTACGCGCCAACGGTTTGTTCGGCGGAATAACCATGACTTCCAGACCATAGATCTGGTGGAATTCGAACGCTTCGGTGTCGGCGGTACCGGTCATGCCGGACAGCTTGGTGTACAGACGGAAGTAGTTCTGGAAGGTGGTCGAGGCCAGAGTCTGGCTCTCGGCCTGAATGTTCAGGCCTTCCTTGGCTTCGATGGCCTGATGCAGGCCTTCGGACAAACGACGACCCGGCATGGTACGACCGGTGTGTTCGTCGACCAGTACGACCTGACCATCCTGCACGATGTATTCAATGTTGCGATTGAACAGCTTGTGCGCACGCAGACCGGCATACACGTGGGTCAGCAGGCCCAGGTTATGCGCCGAGTACAGGCTCTCGCCTTCAGCCAGCAGGCCAACGCGGGTGAGCATGTCTTCGATGAACTGGTGACCGGCTTCGTTGAGTTCGACCTGACGGGTCTTCTCGTCAACGGTGTAGTGGCCAGCCTTGGTGACTTCGCCTTCGACTTCTTCAACGTGCAGTTCCAACTGCGGGATCAGTTTATTGATCTCCATGTACAGCTTGGAGCTGTCCTCGGCCTGACCGGAAATGATCAGCGGGGTACGCGCTTCGTCGATGAGGATGGAGTCGACTTCGTCGATCACGGCAAAGTTGAGTTCGCGCTGGAATTTTTCTTCCATGCTGAACGCCATGTTGTCGCGCAGGTAGTCGAAACCGAATTCGTTGTTGGTGCCGTAGGTGATGTCGGCGGCGTAGGCCAGACGCTTCTCTTCCGGCGGCTGGAACGGCGTCACGACGCCGACGGTCAGGCCGAGGAATTCATACAGCGGGCGCATCCAGTTGGCGTCACGACGCGCCAGGTAGTCGTTCACCGTCACAACGTGCACGCCCTTGCCGGACAGTGCGTTGAGGTAAACACCCAGGGTCGCTACGAGGGTTTTACCCTCACCGGTGCGCATTTCGGCGATCTTGCCTTCGTGCAAGGTCATGCCACCGACGAGCTGTACGTCGAAGTGGCGCATACCCATGATGCGCTTGCCGGCTTCGCGGGCGACCGCAAAGGCTTCTGGCAACAGCTTGTCGAGGGTTTCCCCTTTGGCGATGCGGGCCTTGAACTCAGCGGTCTTGGCGCGCAATTGATCGTCCGAAAGGGCCACCATTTGCTCTTCGAAGGCATTGACGAGCTGCACCGTCTTGAGCATGCGTTTGACTTCACGCTCGTTCTTGCTTCCAAAAAGTTTCTTTAACAAAGGCGCAAACATATCGGCAGGATCTTCCACACTAAAGGGATGGAGGGCGGCCCCGTGAGCGTCGCCCGTGCAGCCCTCATGGCCGCATGCGAACGAGCATTCTACCCGGAAACGGAAGTGAGGAAAGTGGCGATGTTCCACGATGCTGGCACTGCGCTTTGACGGGGCTCACTTAAAATAGGGGCGTTTTGCTCAACTTCAAGTCATACAAGGCAGAAGTTAGTCGTTGATTTAATGGGTAAAGCGGGGGCAAAAGCAATGGGCGAGTGATTTCGGCCTTTCTGCTACCATGGCGTTTCTGTTACTTCAGGTGTTCGATCATGGCATTTCGCCCTCTTACGGCCAGAGCACCCGCCGTTCTCCTGCGCGAAGCCAAGCCGCTCAAAGCCATCCTCGGCCATGCCCAACGACTGGGGCATTTGCAGCGTCTGCTCGAAAGCCAACTGCAACCCGCCGCCCGTGAACATTGCCATGTAGCGTCGTGGCGTGAGGGCAGTCTGTTGCTGATTGTCACCGATGGCCATTGGGCCACACGTCTGCGTTATCAGCAAAAACGCTTGCAGAGGCAGCTGCAGATGTTTGATGAGTTCGCCAGTTTGACGCGGATTCTGTTCAAGGTGCAGCCGCCTACAGTGCAGCGCGGGGCGGCCGGGCACACGATGGATTTGTCCACGGATGCGGCGGCTACGATTCAGGCCACAGCGGACGGGATCACTGATCCGAATCTGCGTGCGGCGCTGGAACGCCTTGCGGCGCACGCCAAAGCCAAGACCTGAGCGCTATCCGAACGTGAATAATTATTTAATGTGGGAGCGAGCCTGCTCGCGAAGAGGTTGTGTCAGATAACATTGAAGTTGAATGACACACCGCTTTCGCGAGCAGGCTCACTCCTACATTAGATCAGCGGCGTTTGCTGCCACCGAGTAAAGAGCCCATCAAGCCGCGCACCAATTGCTTACCGAGGTTATTGGCTGCCTGGCGCATCGCCGACTTAAGCGCCTGCCCGGCTGCCGTCCCGAGAAACTCCCCTGCCCTGTCGGCCAGGCTCGGCTCTTCATCTGCTGGCTTACCCGCTGGCACCTCGGCCTCCGGCGCCAGCCCTTTACGCCCCATCAGAATTTCATACGCCGACTCACGATCGATCGGCTTGTCATAGCGCCCCTTGAACGGCGAACCCGCAATCAACAGCGTGCGCTCGGTTTCCGTCAGCGGCCCGATTCGCGACTGCGGTGGCGCCACCAGCCCGCGCTGAACCATTTCCGGCGTGCCTTTCTCGGTCAGCGTGCCGACCAACGCTTCGCCAATCCCCAACTCGGTCAGCACCGACAAACTGTCAAACGCCGGATTCGGCCGGAAGCCGTCCGCCACCGCGCGCAGGGATTTCTGCTCTTTGGCGGTAAAGGCGCGCAAGCCATGCTGAATGCGCAGGCCGAGCTGCGCCAGCACGTCATCGGGCAAGTCCGCCGGCGACTGCGTGACGAAATACACGCCAACCCCTTTGGAACGGATCAAGCGCACCACTTGTTCGAGCCGCTCCTGCAGTGCCTTGGGTGTGTCGCCAAAGAGCAAATGCGCCTCATCGAAAAACAGCGCCAGCAGCGGTTTGTCGGCATCGCCGCGCTCCGGCAACTGCTCGAACAACTCGGCCAGCAACCACAACAGGAACGTCGCGTAGACCTTCGGCGCCTCGTGCACCAGACGGCTGGCATCGAGCAAATGAATGCGCCCGCGACCATCGGCGGTCGGTTGCAGAATGTCTTCAAGTTGCAGTGCCGGTTCGCCGAACAAGGCTTCGGCGCCCTGCTGCTCAAGGATCGCCAGACGGCGTAGCAGCGCCTGACTGGAACCGGTGGTCATCAGCGCCGCGTCTTCACCCAACAGCTGCGGATTGTCCTTGAGGTGATTGAGCAGCGCTTTCAGATCCTTCAAGTCCAGCAGCAACAGGCCTTCGCGATCGGCGACCTTGAAGGCTGCATATAGCGCCGACTGCTGACTGTCGGTCAGTTCCAGCAAGCTGCCGATCAGCAACGGGCCCATTTCGCTCAACGTGGTGCGCAACGGATGACCGGACTCGCCGTGGATGTCCCACAAGGTCACCGGATAGGCCTGCGGCTTGTGGTTGAGCCACGGCATCCCGGCAATGCGCTCGGCCACCTTGCCCTGCGGATTGCCCGCCGCACCGAGGCCACACAGATCACCCTTGATGTCGGCGGCAAATACCGCGACCCCGGCGTCGCTAAACGCCTCGGCCAAACGCTGCAAAGTGACGGTTTTACCGGTACCGGTGGCGCCCGCGACCAGTCCGTGGCGGTTGGCCAGGCGCATGGCCTGAGCGATCTGTTGGCCTGCGAGATCAGCGCCGATTACGAGTTGCGAGGAGTCAGGCATTTTGTCACCCAATGGTTAATCTTTGATTGCGCATGGCCGATAAAGAGGAGTGAGAGACCCCGACCACAAGTCAGGCCGGACATTTCCCTAAGGAGAGACGGAAATATCAGCTTGTTTTCACCCTTGCCCATTTTGCGCGCTTCTATAAAAGCATGCCCTGGACATTAAGACCTTAGCGGAACCCCAAGCCATGAACAAAAATCTGCGCTTCAGCCATAAAATTTTGCTTGCCGCCGCCCTCATCGTCATCGCCGCCTTCGCCTCGTTTACCTTGTACAACGACTGGTTGCAGCGCAATGCGATCCGCGATGACCTGAACAACTATCTCAACGAGATGGGCGAGGTCACTGCCGGCAATATCCAGACCTGGCTCAGCGGCCGCATTCTACTGATCGAGAACGCCGCCCAAAACATCGCCATCAACCCCGAGCCCGCCAACGTCGCCAGTCTGCTGGAACAGAAAAGCCTGACCTCGACGTTCATGGCGACCTATCTGGGCGATGCCACCGGGCACTTCACCATCCGTCCGGACACCAAGATGCCCGACGGTTTCGATCCGCGCGTGCGCCCTTGGTACAAAGGTGCCGAGGGCAGCAGCACCTCGACCCTGACCGAACCGTACATCGACGCTGCTACCGGCCAGTTGATCATTTCCATCGCCACTGCCTCGAAAAAGGCCGGCCAGAGCGTGGGTGTGGTTGGCGGCGACCTGAGCCTGCAATCGCTGGTCGACACCCTCGCCGCCCGGGACTTCGACGGCATGGGCTATGTGTTCCTGGTCAGCGCCGACGGCAAGATCCTCGTGCACCCGGACAAGGCCTTGGTGATGAAATCACTGAGAGAAGCCTATCCACAGGACACCCCGCGCATCAGCAGCGACTTCAGCGAAGTCACCGTCGATGGCAAGACCCGCATCGTCACCTTCGCGCCGATCAAAGGCCTGCCGTCGGTGAACTGGTACATCGGCCTGTCGGTGGACAAGGATCAGGCCTTTGCGATGCTCAGCGAATTCCGCACCTCGGCAGTGATCGCGACCGTGATTGCCGTGGCAATCATCATTGCCCTGCTCGGCATGCTGATCCGCCTGCTGATCCAGCCGCTGCACGTGATGACCCGCGCCATGGAAGACATCGCCGATGGCGAAGGCGACCTGACCAAACGCCTGACCATCGTCAATAACGATGAATTTGGCGTGCTCGGTACCGCATTCAACCGTTTCGTCGAGCGTATTCACGGCTCGATCCGCGAAGTGTCGTCGGCCACCGGCCAGGTTAACGAAGTCGCCCTGCGCGTGGTCGCGGCATCGAACTCATCGATGTACAACTCTGACCAACAAGCCTCACGCACCAGCAGTGTCGCCGCGGCGATCAACCAACTCGGCGCCGCGGCGCAGGAAATCGCCCGCAACGCCGCCCAGGCTTCGAATCAGGCCAGCGACGCGCGCGGTCTGGCTGAAGACGGCCAGCAAGTGGTGGATCGCAGCATCAAGGCGATGAATCAACTGTCGAGCATGCTCAGCGCGTCGAGCAGCAACATCGAGTCGCTGAATAGCAAAACCGTGAACATCGGCCAGATTCTCGAAGTGATCACCAGCATTTCCCAACAGACCAACCTCTTGGCGCTCAACGCGGCCATTGAAGCGGCACGTGCCGGTGAAGCCGGCCGGGGCTTTGCCGTGGTGGCGGATGAAGTGCGCAATCTGGCGCACCGCACCCAGGAATCGGCGCAACAGGTGCAGACCATGATCGAGGAACTGCAAGTCGGCGCCCGTGAATCGGTGAGCACCATGAGCGACAGCCAGCGTCACAGCCAGGACAGCGTCGAGATTGCCAACCTTGCCGGGGAGCGCTTGAACAGCGTGACCCAGCGCATTGGCGAGATCGACGGGATGAACCAGTCGGTGGCCACCGCGACCGAAGAGCAGACGGCTGTGGTGGAGTCGATCAACGTCGACATCACCGAGATCAACACGCTGAACCAGGAAGGCGTGGAGAACTTGCAGGCGACGTTGCGCGCGTGTTCGGACCTGGAGCAGCAGGCTTCGCGTCTGAAACAACTGGTTGGCAGTTTCCGCATCTGAAGATCAAGAGCCTTACCCCCCTCACCCCAGCCCTCTCCCCCAGGGGGGGCGAGGGGGAAAGGGAGCAGATCTTCATGTTCCTCAAAACCTGAGTTCGACTGAAGACTTTCCGGTCGATGCATAAAACCCAAACATCTCGGTCAGTCCCTCTCCCTCAAAATGGTGTGGGGAAAGGGAGCCGATCTTCGTGCTGTTCAAAACCTGAGTTCGACTCAGGTCTCTCAAGTCGGCGTACCTCCAACATCCACCTCGGTCAATCCCCTCTCCCTCTGGGAGAGGGTTAGGGTGAGGGGGCCGCGCAATCCCGACCGAACATCTATTCTTGATAAAGGTCAACCAAGGGAGAACCACGCAACGGAGGGTTGATCACCGTGCATATCGCCGACATCACCATGTTCTACGCCCCGGCCAGCGGCGGCGTGCGTACTTATCTGGATGCCAAACACCGCCGGCTCGGAGTCAAATCCGGTACCCGCCACAGCCTGCTGATTCCCGGTGCGCACTTCGGCGAACACGACGGCGTTTACACGGTTCCCGCCCCCGCCCTGCCCTTCGGCAAAGGCTATCGATTCCCCCTTCGCCTCGCGCCATGGCGAAACGTCCTGCAGGATTTACAGCCCGATCTGATCGAAGTCGGCGACCCTTATCTGACCGCCTGGGCCGCCCTTGATGCGCGACGACAGCTGGATGTGCCGGTAATCGGTTTCTATCACTCGGATCTGCCCTTGCTGATCGGCAATCGCATGGGCCATTGGGTCACACCGAATATCGAGGCGTATGTCACCAGGCTTTACGGCAACTTCGATCGGGTTTTGGCGCCCAGTCAGATCATGGCCGACAAGCTCAGCGGCCTCGGTGTACGCAATGTGTTCGTGCAACCGCTGGGCGTCGACCTGCAAACCTTTCACCCCAAAGCCCGCGACCCGCAACTGCGTGCAGAACTGGGCATCGCCGAAGACACCCGGCTGCTGATTTTTGCCGGACGCGGCTCGAAAGAGAAAAACCTGCCGGTATTGCTCAAATGCATGCAACGCCTCGGCCCGCGCTATCACCTGCTACTGGTCGGTTCGTCGATGCCCACCGCTGTGCCGGAAAACGTCAGTGTGATCGACGAATTCTGCCCCGCGCCACGCGTCGCGCAGTTGATGGCCAGTGCGGATGCCTTGCTGCATGCCGGCGACCAGGAAACCTTCGGCCTGGTGATCCTCGAAGCCATGGCCTGCGGCATTCCCGTGGTGGCCGTGGCCGCCGGGGCTTTCGAAGAGATCGTCACTGATTCCTGCGGCCTCCTGTGCGCACCGAACAACCCGCAAGCGATGGCCAATGCCGTGCGGGAACTGTTCAGTCGCGGCTGTAGCAAACTTGGCACACAGGCGCGCCAGCATGTCGAAACCCACTATGCGTGGGATACGGTGGTCGACAGTTTGTTGGGCCACTATCACGCCGTACTCGGACATACGCTGCCCAAGGTGGCCAATGCTTGAATCGATGAACAACCGCGCCGTGTTGCTGGTGCTGCACGACGTCGCTCCGTCGACGTGGGCGGATTACCAGCCGTTTGTCGAGGCCATCGACGCCTTGGGCAACGTGCCGATGACGTGGCTGGTCGTTCCGAATTTCCACCGGCACAATGTCCTCGACGATCACCCGGCATTTTGCCGACGGCTTGATGAGCGCGTCGCCCGTGGCGATGAGTTGGCGTTGCATGGTTATTTCCACGATGACCAGGAGCCCGGCCCGACGACGCCGCACGACTGGTTCATGCGCCGCGTTTACACCCATGAGGGGGAGTTTTACCGTTTGTCTCGTGAAACCGCCCTCGCTCGCCTGCGCACCGGCATCGAAGTCTTCCAGCGCCACGACTGGCCACTGCACGGTTTCGTTGCCCCGGCGTGGTTGATGAGCGACGGCACCCGCCAGGCCCTGCGCGAGCTGCCCCTGCGCTACGCCAGCGATCCGCAGCATCTGTATCGGTTGCCGGATTTCACCGCGATCGATGCGCCGGGTCTGGTCTGGAGCGCTCGCAGCGCCTGGCGAAGGGGTCTGTCGAAGATTGTCAGCGAGCAGCGTCAACAGCGTTGGCGTCGGGCGTCGGTGATTCGTCTAGGCTTGCATCCCGTGGACATGCGCCACGGCTTTTCCCGTGATTACTGGCTGCACACCCTCGAACGACTACTGAGCGAAGGACGCGTACCGATGACCAAAATCCACTGGCTCGCCCAACAGCGCGGTCAACTGGGAAGCGCCGCATGAGTCGCGGCATTCTCTTGCTGATCGGCCTGCTCGCGGCGGTGCTGATTCCGGTTGTGCTGGGTGGCGGCGACACCTGGGCGCGGCTGCAGAGTTTCCCGTTGCACTGGCTGTTGATCATGTTCGGCATGATCCTGCTTTGCTGGGGCATCAATACCTTGCGTCTGCGCCTGCTACTCGGCGATCAGCGCGAGCGCGTCACGCCGCTGCAAAGCCTTGGTGTAGTGATGGCCGCCGAATTCGCCTACTGCGCGACTCCCGGTGGCAGCGGCGGGCCGTTGACGATCATGGCCCTGTTGGCCCGATCGGGCGTGCGGCCGGCTCGGGGCAGCGCGGTGTTTGCCATGGATCAGCTCAGCGATTTGCTGTTCTTTCTCTGCGCCCTCAGCGGCATTTTGATTTATGCGCTGTTCCAGCACCTCAGCGATCGCCTCGAGTGGTTGCTGATCGTCAGTGCGATTTCGCTGTTCGGCGGTTTATTCAGTTGTGTGCTGGTCGCGCGCTATCACCGCACCTTGATCCGCCTGAGCGGTCGCCTGTTGGCAAGGATGAACGTCAAGGCCAGTACCCGCCGCCGCTGGGCGCGCAAGTTGCTGCATTTTCTCGCGGCGTTTACCGATACGTTGAAGCTGCCCTGGCAAACTTTGATCAAAGTATTCGCCCTGACCTGTGTGCATTGGTTGCTGCGCTACAGCGTGCTGTATCTGGCGCTACGCGGGCTGGGCGCGGACTTGCAGTGGGCGTGGAGTTTTCTGGTGCAGATGCTTTCACTGGGCGCCGGGCAATTCAGCCTGCTGCCGGGCGGCGCGGGGGCGGCGGAGTTGACGTCGGCAGCATTGCTGGCGCCGATGGTGGGGAAATCCACCGCAGCGGCGGCGATTCTGATTTGGCGGGTGGTGACGTATTACTTTTATCTGCTGGTCGGGGGGCCGGTGTTTTTGTTGATGCTGGGCCGACCGCTGTTGAGGAAACTGATGAAGGTGGGGCAGGCTTGATCGTCCGGTCGCGGCCCGAGCCTTTGGCTGCGCCTACATGATCGCGCTTCAGGCATCGTCTTTGTTGTCGCTGGACTTCTCTTGCAATTGTTCCCACAACTCGGCAGCGCCGGGAAACTCGGTGCCATCCTCCGGGCTCATGTCCTCGGGATCATATCGACTCAAACACCCTTCGCCCAACGTCGCCGGCGCTTTGGAAGTGGCTTTGTCCAGTGGATCGGTCATGGCTTTTCCTCACAGCTGAAATGAAAAAGGGTCTGGACGATTGAACGCCCAGACCCTTGGTTTTTCAAGCCCGTGGGGTTGAGATCAGAACACCACAGTCTTGTTGCCGTGCACCAGCACGCGGTCTTCGAGGTGATAACGCAGGCCACGAGCCAGCACCATTTTCTCTACATCACGACCGAAACGCACCATGTCTTCGATACTGTCACTGTGGCTGACACGCACCACGTCCTGCTCGATGATCGGGCCGGCGTCCAGCTCTTCGGTCACGTAGTGACAGGTCGCGCCGATCAGCTTCACGCCACGCAGCGACGCTTGGTGATACGGCTTGGCACCAACGAACGACGGCAGGAAGCTGTGGTGAATGTTGATGACCTTGTGCGCGTATTCGCGGCACATGTCTGGTGGCAGGATCTGCATGTAACGCGCCAGGACCACCACTTCGGCATCGTGCTGTTTGACCAGACGCGACACTTCGTCGAATGCCGGTTGCTTGTCCTGCGGATTGACCGGGACGTGGTAATAAGGAATGCCGTGCCACTCGACCATGCTGCGCAGGTCGTCGTGGTTGGAAATCACGCAGGAGATTTCGCAGTCCAGTTCATCGCTGTGCCAGCGGTGCAGCAAGTCCGCGAGGCAGTGCGATTCGCGGCTGGCCATCAGCACAACACGTTTTTTCTGCTCGGTGTCGGTGATGCGCCAGTCCATCGAGAACTCTTCGGCGATCGGCGCAAACTTCTCGCGCAGCACTTCAATACCGAAAGGCAGCGAATCGGCACGAATTTCGTGACGCATGAAGAACCAGCCCACCTGGTTGTCCGAGTGGTGGCTCGCTTCGGTGATCCAGCCGTTGTGGGCTGCCAGAAAATTACTGACTTTGGCAACAATGCCAACGCGGTCCGGGCAAGATATCACCAGCCGAAAAGTGCGCATGAGGGGGAAACTCCAGAACTTCGCAAAGGCCGCCATTCTAGCGGCTGCGCAGGAAAACTGCAGTATTGATCAGCAGCGGGAGGCGCCAGGCTCAGTGCTACGGATTCTTGATGAGTAACCGACAGACTGGTACTGATCCTGCGGGATCGCTTGATCAGACAACTGTGAATATCTGTGATGACTCGATCACACTATTTAACTGAATATTCAATAGAGAGCAGTTTCTCGTAACTAATTTAAATAAAAACCCTGGTTAAATGTTTACTTGATGAAACAGCCTGACTATTATTGCGGCACTGTCCCCCTGCCATCCCGCACTCTACTAAGGTAGTAATCATGTCCTTGATCAACGAATATCGCGCCACCGAAGAAGCCATCAAAGAGCTGCAAGCCCGTTTGAAGAACCTGTCCCAAGACGACAAACTGCAAGCCGAGCTGGAATTCGAAGGCAAACTGCGCACCCTGATGGGCGAATACTCCAAATCCCTGCGTGACATCATCGCGCTGCTGGATCCGGAAGCTAAAACCAAAGCAGTACGCGGCGGCGCAGTAAAAACTACCGGCACCAAGCGTGCTCGCAAAGTTAAACAATACAAAAACCCGCACAACGGCGAAGTCATCGAAACCAAAGGTGGCAACCACAAAACTCTGAAAGAGTGGAAAGCCAAGTGGGGCGGTGACGTGGTTGAAGGCTGGGCTACCCTGCTGGGCTAAGCCGCAACGTCTTCGCAGAGCGATCCGCGAAAAACAAACGCCAGCGAATGCTGGCGTTTTTTTATGCCCGGGATTTAAGCCCGGTCATGTTCGATTTCAAAGATTCAAACGTTTGCGCAATGCCTGGACATAATTCTGCCATTCATTGAGCACCTCACTCTGCATCGGCGTGGCATTAATCGACCATTGCTCGGCCGCCTCGCTAAAAGATTTCAAGGTATTCGGTGCGCCGCACTCAGGCGTGGACAAACGCTGCTGACAAAATATTCTCCAGCGTTCTTGCTCTTCGAAATTCAACGTCTCGGGAAAGTTGCGTGCGCGATATCGAAAGAGTAATTCAGGCAAACGTTCGTCATCGAAAGGCCATTGCTCTTGCGCTAGTTGTGCCGGGTCAGCGCTCCTCACTTGCTCACATAGACGTCGGTCACGGTCACCGATAAATCCGTCGTACAACTGTTGTTCCGGATCCTCGCTCGGAATGAAATCTTCGCTGACATAAATCTCTGCAACTTTATCTTTCCAAACTTGCTGTGCGTCAGTTAGCCGCAGTGCTCGCTGTTGATAAAGCGCCATGTCCAGCCCCAGACGTTGCTGATCCTGCGCGCGCAAAACCGCAAGCGGCGCCACCACCGGACAACGGTTGATGTGAATCAGCTTGAGCGGCACCGGCAATTCGCCTTCCAGCAAATCATCACGACGCGTGTACAAACGCTGGCGCAGGGTCTGCGCGTCCAGATCGAGCAACCCCTGCGGGTCGAGGTGCAGATCGCAGACGATCAAGGCGTTACGGTTTTTTGGATGCCAGGCTAATGGCAGCACCACACCGACATAACTGCGCGCGGCCGAGAAACGCCCGGAAATATGCACCAGTGGCTGCAGCAGACGAATCTGATCCATGACCTTTTGCTTGCTACGCAACTGGAACAGCCAGTCATAGAGTTTTGGCTGTTTCTCGCGGATCAACCGTGCCAGTGCAATGGTCGCGCGCACATCCGACAACGCTTCGTGGGCATGCCCGTGATCGATATTGTTCGCGGCGGTCAGGCGTTCTAGCTTGAGCGTCACCCGACCTTCGTCATCGGTCGGCCAGACCAGGCCGTCAGGACGCAGCGCATAAGCAGCGCGCACCACATCGATCAGATCCCAGCGACTGTTACCGCCCTGCCACTCCCGGGCGTACGGGTCGAAAAAGTTGCGATACAGGCTGTAACGGGTCATCTCGTCGTCGAAACGCAGGGTGTTGTAACCCGCGCCACAGGTGCCGGGGGCCGCCAGTTGGGCATGCACCCGCGTCATGAAATCAGCCTCGCTCAAGCCTTTTTCGGCCAACTGGCTCGGGGTGATGCCGGTAATCGCGCAGGCCGCCGGATGCGGCAGGATGTCTTCGCTGGGCTGACAATAGAGGTTGACCGGCTCGTCGATCTCGTTGAGCGCATGGTCGGTGCGAATTCCGGCCACTTGCAGTGGGCGGTCGTTTCGCGGATTGATGCCAGTGGTTTCGTAGTCGTACCAGAAGATTGAAGTCACGGGCGGTTCCTGAACAGAAGATCGGCAAAGTCTAGGCGCTCGACCGCGCTCGCGGCCAGCCTCGTGTCATTCAAACACTTCGTACTTCACGATGTGCAATACATAGTTATGTCGTTTTCCCCCGAGAGGCTGCTAGCATCGACCTCACTTGCACCCCGAACAGGCGAACACCAGGTAGCCCATGCTCGAGACCACAGCACCGCCAAGGAAAGCACCGCTGGCCCCGCCGCTGGATACGCGGCATCAGGTCGAAACGCCGGAAGGCATCGACCTGCCGTTGCGTCCCGCCGGGTTAATGGTGCGTGCCGTAGCCTTTGCGATCGATCTGGCCCTGCGCGGCGTGATCATGGGGGTGCTGTTCATCGCCCTGGCGTTTCTCGGCAAGCTCGGCATGGGCCTCGGCTCGCTACTGCTGTTTGCGATCAGCTGGTGGTACATGGTGCTGTTCGAAGTGCTGCGTCAGGGCCGCTCGCCGGGTAAACAATGGATGGGCCTGCGCGTGGTGCACGATGACGGCACCCCGGTTGGCTGGTCGGCCTCACTGCTGCGCAACCTGCTGCGTTTTGTCGATCTGCTGCCCTTCGGCTACTTCCTCGGCACCCTCAGTTGCCTGCAACACCCGACCTTCAAACGCCTTGGCGACATCGCCGCCGGCACATTGGTGGTCTACAGCGAACGCCCGCTCAGTCGTCCGCAACTGCCTGATGCCGAACCTCGACGCTCACCAGTGCCCCTGACACTCGCCGAACAACGCGCCGTGCTGGGCTTTGCCGAACGCCAAGAAGAACTGTCGCCAGCACGGGTCAATGAACTGGCGGCCCTGCTCGCCCAGCCATTGCACATTTCTGCGCCCAAGGCTGTGGCTGAACTCAATGGCATCGCTCGCGGTTTGTTGGGCCCGACATGAAGCAAAGTCTTTTCGAAACGCGGCACAAGGCCGAATGGGAGCGTTTTGCGCTAGCCCTTGAACGCCTTGAGCGCGGCAAGGAGACCTCGCAAGTCGCCGGTTTCCCCAAAGCCTACCGCCGGCTTTGCCAGCATCTGGCGTTGGCGCAGGAACGCGGCTACAGCAGTTTCCTCATTGATTCGCTGCAACAACAAGTACTACGCGGCCATCAACAGCTGTACCGTCACCGCAGTCGACTCGGCGCCAATCTGCTGAGTTTCATCCTCGCCGACTTCCCCCGCCTGGTTCGTGCCGAATGGCCCTTTGTGCTGGTCGCCAGCCTGCTGTTCTTCGGCAGTCTGATCGGCGTCGGCGTGTTGGTGTATTTCTTTCCCGAACTGGTCTACAACCTGCTCCCCGCCGATCAGGTGCGCGAGATGCAAGGCATGTACGACCCGGTCGCCGGACACCTCGGGCGCCCCGCCGAACGTGCGGCCAGCGAGGACTGGGTGATGTTCGGTTACTACGTGATGCACAACATCGGCATTGCCTTTCAGACTTTCGCCAGTGGCTTGTTGCTAGGCGTCGGCAGTGCGTTCTTTCTCTTTTACAACGGCATGGTCATCGGTGCGGTGGCCGGGCACCTCAGCGAGATCGGTTTCGGCCAGACCTTCTGGTCATTCGTCATCGCCCATGGCGCCTTCGAACTCAGTGCCATCGCCCTCGCCGGGGCCGCCGGCCTGGAACTCGGCTGGGCGTTGATCGCGCCCGGGCGGCTGACCCGCAGCGAAGCGCTGAAACGCGCCGCACGCAAAAGCGTGTTGCTGGTCTGCGGCGTGATGTTGTTCCTGTTGATTGCCGCGTTTATCGAAGCTTATTGGTCGTCGAAAACCAGCGTCACACCACTGACCAAGTATCTGGTCGGCGCCGCGCTTTGGGCTCTGGTCGCGGTCTATCTGTTGTTCGCCGGAAGGACCCGCCATGCGCCTGAGTGACGCCACCGTGGTGATCCGCCCGCGCACGACCTGGGAAGCCATGGACCTGGGCGTGCTGATGAGCCAGCAACATCGGCGTCTGCTGATGACCAGTTGGGCGATTGTCACCCTGCCGCTGTTCGCCTTGCTGAGTCTGTTGCTGTGGGATTCGCCGTCACTGGCGGTGTTTATCTTCTGGTGGCTGAAACCGGCTTATGAACGCCTGCCGCTGTACATCCTGTCGAAAGCGCTGTTTGGCGAAACGCCGACACTCAAGCAAGCCCTGCGCGAATGGCCGCGCCTGCTCAAACCGCAATTGCTGGCCAGCCTGACCTGGCGCCGTCTGAGTTTCAGCCGCAGCTTTCTGCTGCCGGTGGTGCAACTCGAAAGCCTCGATGGCAGCGCCCGACAACAACGCCTGCACGTGCTCCTGCAACGCAACGCCGGTGCCGCGCAGTGGTTGACCATCATCGGCGTGCACCTGGAAACCGCGTTGTGGATCGGCCTGATGGTGCTGTTCTACATGCTGCTGCCGCAGCAAATCGAAACGGACTGGAGCTGGCAGTCGCTGATACTCGCGGCGGATCAAGACTGGCGCTGGCTCGAACACCTGACCAATGCCTTCTACGCACTGGTGCTGGTGGTGTGGGAGCCGATCTATGTCGCCTGCGGCTTCAGTCTTTATCTGAACCGGCGCACACAACTGGAAGCCTGGGATATCGAACTGGTGTTTCGCCGCTTGCGACAGCGCCTGAACAACGGTGTATTGGGAGTGCTGCTGGCGGTCTTTCTGGCGCTGCCGAATGTGCCTTCGGCGTGGGCGGCAGAGCCGGATGACAGTCCACAGGCACCGCGACTGTTGAATCAGCCTCTGACCAGTCAGGCCTCACGGGACAGCATCAAGGCACTGCTTGAGCAACCGCCGTTCAAGAACAAGGAATCCGTCACCCGCTATCGCTTTAGCGACGATCCGGCGAAACCTGCCACAGCGCAAAAACCCGGTGAAGCACCGCAGTGGCTGAAAACCCTGCTGGATTGGCTCGACGGGCAACACTTCAATGTGCTGGCGAAGATCATTGAAGTGTTGCTTTGGGGCACGGTGATTGCTGCGTTCGGCTGGCTGATCTGGCGTTATCGCGACTATCTCCAAGCGTTCGTCAGCCGCCGCCCGAGACTGCCTGCCAAACCGAAACGCGCGGTGCCGCAACAAGCCTTCGGTCTGGACTTGAACCGCGACACCTTGCCTGGCGACATTGCAGGCAGCGCCGAACACCTCTGGCAAAGCCAACCCCGTGCAGCGCTGGGCCTGCTGTATCGAGGGCTGCTCAGCCATCTGCTCCACGACTTCGATATGACCCTGAAACCCGCTGACACCGAACTTCAGGTGCTCGCGCACGTTGAACAATTGCAACGCCCGGAACTGCTCGCCTTCAGCCGCAGCCTAACCACCCATTGGCAGAACATGGCCTATGGGCATCGCGTCCCGGCAGCCTCCCTGAAGCAGGAGCTGTGCGATGGCTGGCGCGCCTTGTTTGGTCCTGGAGCCGCCCGTTGAATCGCCGGACACTGTGGTGGGTGGCTGCGTTGATAGCCCTGTTAATCGGCACGCTGAGCGTGTTCCTCTACCTCAACGCCACGCCTTATCAGGAAGAAGTCGATCACGGCCCCTCGCCCGCCGCGCAAGCCAATCCATACCTGGCCGCCGAGCTGTTTTTACGTGAACGCGGGCTCAACGTCAGCCATGCCGAAAGCCTCGCGGCACTCCCCGATATCGACCCGCGCCGCCACACGTTGCTGTTGTTCAACGACCGCTCACACATGACCCCGCGTCAGGTTGACCAAGTGTTGAACTGGACCCGGGCCGGTGGGCGACTGGTGTTCGTCGCCGAGTCGCTGTGGGATGAGCAGAGCAAACAAAGCAACGATCTGTTGCTCGATCGCGTGCAACTGCATCAATCCCTGAGCAAGGATCTGAAAGACTTACCCGCAGACGCTGAACCAGAGCGCTTCCCGCAACTGACCAGACTCTATCTGGAAGACGAAGACGCACCGGCCTACGCTGGCTTCGACACCGACTTCCACCTCGACGACCCGAAGAATCTGGCGCAAGCGTGGGCCAACAGCGCCAAGGCCACGCACATGATGCAGCTGCCCTACAGCCTGGGCACGATCACCGTGGTCACCGACGCCGAGTTGTGGAAGAACAAGACCATCAGCCAATACGACAACGCCTGGCTGCTCTGGTATTTGAGCGCCGACACCGACGTCACATTGATCTACAACACCGAGCACGATGGCCTGCTGACCTTGCTCTGGCGCTACTTCCCGCAAGCCATTGTCGCTTTGCTCGCGTTGATCGGCCTTTGGCTCTGGCACGTCGGCGTGCGTCACGGCCCACTGCAACTACCCGCCCCGAGTGGACGCCGACAATTGCAGGAACACCTGCGCGCCAGCGCCGATTTCCTGTTGCGCCACAACGGCCAGCAGGCGTTGCTGCAAGCACTGCAACAGGACGTTCTGCGCCGTGCCCGTCGCCGTCACCCCGGCTTTGACCAATTAAACGTTGCCGAACAATGGCTGGCTTTGTCGCGTCTGACCCGACAACCCACCCGCGCCATCAGCCAGGCCCTGAGCCCGGTGCCGGATCGGCGCATGTCCAGTGCCGATTTCTGCCGCCAGGTCGCCCACCTGCAAACTTTGAGGAACACGCTATGACTGAACAGATCGAGCCCGGCAGCGCCAGCCACGCCGCCCAGCAACGCCAGCGTGCCAGCCAGTTGGCGCAAGCAGTACGTGGCGAATTGCAAAAAGCGTTGATCGGCCAGAACCAGGTGATCGATGACGTGCTGACGGCGCTTATCGCCGGCGGTCATGTGCTGCTCGAAGGTGTGCCGGGATTGGGCAAAACCCTGCTGGTGCGGGCGTTGGCCCGTTGTTTCGGCGGCGAGTTTGCGCGGATTCAATTCACCCCGGATCTGATGCCCAGCGACGTCACCGGCCATGCCGTGTACGACCTGCAAACCGAGCAGTTCAAGCTGCGCAAAGGCCCGTTGTTCACCAATCTGCTGCTGGCCGACGAGATCAACCGCGCCCCGGCAAAAACCCAGGCTGCCTTGCTCGAGGCGATGCAAGAGCGTCAGGTCACACTCGAAGGTCGTGCCCTGCCCATCGCGCAACCGTTCATGGTTCTCGCAACGCAAAACCCGATCGAACAGGAAGGCACTTATCCCCTGCCGGAAGCCGAACTCGACCGGTTCATGCTCAAGGTGCGCATGGACTACCCCGACGCCGATCAGGAGCTGAACATGGTGCGCCAGGTCTGCCGCTCGACCCGCGCCGACATGCTCGATGTGCAACCGCTGCGCACCGTGTTGCAAGCCAAGGATGTGCAAGCCCTGCAACGGATTGCCAGTGATTTGCCACTGGACGATCAGGTTCTCGATTACGCCGTGCGCCTGGCGCGCGCCACGCGCACCTGGCCGGGGCTGACCCTGGGCGCCGGGCCGCGCGCCTCGATTGCTCTGGTGCGTTGCGCCCGTGCCCGCGCCTTGTTGCGTGGCGGCGAGTTCGTGATTCCCGACGACATCAAGGGCTGCGCGCTGGCCGTGCTGCGCCATCGCGTACGCATCGCGCCGGAGCTGGACATCGAAGGCCTGCAGGTCGATCAGGTGCTCGCACAATTACTCGACCAAGTTCCGGCGCCGCGCCTGTGAAACCCTCGCGCCTGCTGTTGATCTGGCTGGCCTTCCTGCTGCTCATCGGCATTGTGCTGGGCACGTTGCGCGCACTGGAGATCGATATCCCGGCGAGCCTGATATCGATCAACTGGGGATTGCTGCTCGCGCTGCTGGCTCTGGCGGCGCTGGATGCGTTGCGTCTGCACCGTTTGCCAACACCGCGCATCACTCGGCAGATGCCCGGCAGCCTGGCACTCGGCCGTTGGAGTGAGGTGCGCCTGGAAATCGAACACGACTTCAGCGAGCCGATGCACATTCAACTCTTCGACCATCCGCCAGAAGGCCTGAGCTTCGAAAACCTGCCGTTGTCGATTGAATTGCAACCCGGCCAGCGCAGCCTGCTCGGCTACCGTCTGCGCCCGCTCAAACGCGGTCATTTCAACTTCACCCAGTGCGAAATCAACCTGCCCAGCCCCTTGGGATTATGGTCAGGCAAACGCTTGCTCAGGGTCAGCGACCAGACCCGCGTCTACCCCGACTTCGCCCGGCTCTACGGCGGTGAGTTGCTGGCGGTGGACAATTGGCTCAGCCAGCTCGGCGTGCGCCAACGGCAACGGCGCGGTCAGGGCCTGGAATTCCATCAACTGCGCGAATTCCGTGAAGGCGACAGCCTGCGCCAGATCGACTGGAAAGCCACCGCACGCCAACGCTCACCGATTGCCCGTGAATATCAGGACGAGCGCGATCAGCAGATTATCCTCATGCTCGACTGTGGCCGACGCATGCGCAGCCAGGACGATGAACTGTCGCACTTCGACCACGCGCTCAATGCCTGCCTGTTGCTCAGTTATGTAGCCTTGCGTCAGGGCGATGCGGTGGGTTTGAGTACCTTCGCTAGCGAACACCCACGCCATCTCGCGCCGGTCAAAGGCAGCGCACAACTGAATGTACTGCTGAACACGGTTTATGACCTCGACAGCACGCAGCGCCCTGCCGATTATCAGGCCGCCGCCAATCAACTGCTGACGCGACAGAAGCGCCGGGCCTTGGTGGTGCTGGTAACCAACCTGCGCGATGAGGACGATGAGGAACTGCTGAGCGCGGTCAAACGCCTGAGCGCACAACATCGGGTACTGGTCGCCAGCCTGCGTGAAGAGACGCTGGATACGTTACGCCAGACCACGGTGCAAACGCTGCCCGAAGCGCTGGCTTACTGCGGCACGGTGAGTTACCTGAATGAGCGGGCAGAACTCCATGAGCGGTTGAGTGCTCATGGCGTTCCGGTGGTGGATGTCCGGCCCGCCGAGTTGGGGGCCGAACTGGTGACGCAGTATCTCAGTTGGAAGAGAAGTGCGGCGTTTTGATCATCTCTCGATCCGCACGAGCACAAATCCGCTGCTCGAGGTACCGTCAGGATTCTCGACTTTGACGTCAAGGGAAACGGTTTCCGACAGTTCCACCACCCTCCAAGCGGTTTCGTATTTACCGTTGCCATTTGTACTGGAATCAATGAATGGCCTGCCGTTAATGGAGACAAGAATTTTCCTTTTCGGCATCGGTTCTCCAGAAGCCTTGTCTACGATCAACGCAGTCATGGTTACCCAGTCGTTCACGAAAGCCGGATTCGGTGCAGCGACGACGGACTTCACAACCGCAGGACGTTCAGTGACAGTCAACCGCAGCGTTTCCACATCCCAGCCAGCCAAGCCGCCCTTTACCGACGCCCACAACGCTGCCTCACTTGCAGTGCCCAAGACAAAACGCACCGTTGCCATCCCATCGGTACCCGTCAGTGTTGCCGGTAAAGATGTGTTGTTGTATTCCCACATCACTTCGACATTAGCCAAAGGCTCGCCGGTATTGGCTGAGACCACCAAAGCCTGAGCTGAAATTTCTTGCCCTGGATAACCGGTCAAATCATCGCTGAACAGTTCCTTGATCTGTCGAGGTTCATGCAGGAAATACGGCAACGAAATCGATTCCGAATACTGCGCATCCCCCACCGTCGCGGTCAGTTGCGCCGCTCCGGGCGTCTTGGGCACAAAGCGGATCCGCGCCTCGCCATAGAAGTTGGTGGTCGTCGTCACCTCGCCAAGATCCGCACTGCGCCAGACAACGTTCATCCCCGCCATCGGCCTGCCACTGATGGCCGAAACAACGGTGATCTGCTCGGACACAGCCTCGCCCCAAAGCAACGTCTGACTGCCCCGCGAACGCTCGGCGATTTTCACCACTTGGGCGCCTTCGCCCAAAGACATCGCGTTGACGGGAGAAAGATTCGCCAGTCGTTCGCAGGCAAAGCACAGCCCGAAGCGGCCGTTCTTCAGGTCGCCGGCCGAATAGAGGTAGGTAAGTCCCTCCTCAGTGAAACGCTGGAATTCGCCGAGCATGGGTCCATCGAAGCGTATGCCCAATTCCTCTGGACCGTTTCCCGTCATCCCCAGTGCCAGGCTGCAATCGAGCAACGCGCTGTTGGCCGCGGCTTTCACATCGATCCGGTGCTGGCCCTTGCGGCGCGGGAAACAGGTTTTCTCACCCCACAGCTGTGCCGGCTTGTTGTCGAAACTGACCCATAATTCGGTCCACGGATCCGTTAGCTGCGCTTTGACGGCTATCGTGCGAGCGTCTTCGAAGTTATCAAAGTAGCTCTCTACCAGCGCCGTCACCGAATGCATATCGCCGGTGTCCGGACGGAAACCGAAACCGCTCCAACCCTCGGCATCGGTCAACGTCGTCGCGCCATCCAAGCCGTCCCACCATTTCACCGGAACCCGCCCCACCGCGCGGTCGGTAAAATGCGAGTACACCTGGACCCACAGCCAGGCGGGTGTCTGACCCACGACCGGATCCACGGTGGCTTCGCGCACGGCATGGATCTTCACTTTGTTATGGCCCAACACCATCGGCTTGCCTTGGGCGACATAATCCAGCTCAGGCAAGGCAAGGGTCAGCGCAAATCGGCCGGGCTGCTCGCTGGCGGAAAAGTCCAGCTCCCAGATCGTGCCCCCATCGTTCAATGTCTGTGAAGTATCCAACGAGGGGCGGACGCTGGCGTCGAGGTCATCCATCGAGGTGCCCGACCAGCTCAGCGCGGCCTGCAAACCCACCAGCGGGCTTAACTCATTGGGCAGAACATTGAAACGGTGAGTGGCGCCCAGACACGGATAATGCGCTTGTTCATCCGGCGCAGCCCGAATCTGATCCAGCAGCAGGCTGACTTCCGTACTCAAATCCGCAGACAACAGGCGCCCGGACAACTCTCGAACAATCTCGACGCTTTGCAGGCGCAGCTCCAGCTCAAACAGACTGCTGATGCTGCCTTCTGCCGCTGAACTCAGTGTCCATCGCACCCCCTCTGCCGTCAGCGGTTTGCTGACTCCCGGTTCAGAGAACTGCAAGCCGATGTCAGCGGGATCATCGTTACGCCATTGCAGGCTGATACCTTTGCCAATCCACGAACTGCCGGCGACAGGAACGACACTCAAGGTGTGCGGGAGACCTTTCTTACACACCAGACCGAGCGTATTGCGCTGGATAATTTCCCCATCCAGCCGGATCTCGACCTCGGTTTTCCAGGGGCTCGTAGCGATCGCAGTGACTTCGAACTCTCGAGTGATCGGCACGGCTTCCGGGTGTGCCTTAACGTGGGCGATGACCTTCAAATCCCCGGCCCTCAGCGGTGTGTAGAACACGTTCGCCCAACCACCGTAGCCCGTATAGGTAGTAATAACGTCTTCAGGTGTGTGCCATTCGACCAGCGCGTTACGAACCGGATCACCGTCAGCGGATGCCGTTTCATGCAGCACTTGCACGCGTAACAGCACGCTTTCCTGCTCGTCCACGACCGGAAATTTGTTGGCTTCGTGCACCTCGCCGACCCTGACCCGATTACGCGCCAGCGACATCGGTTTGCCCGGCGATGGCAGCAGCAATTTCGAGCAAACCAGCGACAGCAGAAATCGGCCGTCGAGCTCATCATCACAGGTCAGCGTCCAGAGCATGTCGGGCCGCGCGACCTGTACCGGATCCTCCAGTGGCGGGCTGACGTCAACGCCCAGTTGTTCATGACTGTCGCCGCTCCAATGCAAAGACAGCTCTGTATCAAGCAATGGACTGTTATCCGGCAGACGTACCAGCAGATCATGGGTGCTGCCACGGTTCGGATAACCGTTTGCATCCCAGGCTGTTTCGACTTCATCGACAACGGCCCGCAGATCTTTCCACGGATCAGTGGCCAATACCCGCACGTTGAACTGTTCGGTGTAAACGCCGCTGGAGTAATAAGGGCTCCCGACCGACGCTTCGATAAGCGCTTCTACCGCCACTGTCGGCTGAAAATCAAAGTAGGCCCAACCGTACTCATCGGAAACAGAGGCTGCTGTCACACGCTCTGCCGTCGACCAATTGACCGTCACGCCAGCGACGCTCTGCTGGGTATAGAAAGACGCCACCCGCACACCCAGACGCACGCTTTGCTGATACTCCAGTACCGGGTAATACGCGGCTTCGAGTCTCTCGCGAAACTTCAGGCGATGATGTCCCAGCGATACCGGGATCGTAAAAGGCTCTGCGTTGTAGCGGTTGATCAGGTTCAGTGTGAATGAATAAGGATCTTCGTCACCGACCACCGGACAATCGAGCGACCACTGCTCTGTCAGCAGCTGTTCAACCTCAGGCCCCGGTTTGACGACGATTGCTTGCTGTGGATTATCAGTAAGCGTCAGTGCCGCCTCGGTATTCTCCCAGGCATGCTCTGGTTCAGGTTCGAAGGTCAAACTGTGTGGGTTGGCGTCCGTTGCCCCCAGACAAAAACACAACGTGCTGCCCTCGTCCAGAACCTGATCATCCAGTTTCATGGTTCGCAGTTTCAACGGGGCCAGGTGCAACAGGAGGTTGATGCGGGTAATACGGACTTTCGAGGAATAGTCGTCATCATCGTTTGGCGGGCTCTTGATCTCTATACGCAGGGTGTCGCCGGCGTCGAACGATGAGTTCAGCGTTTGTTCGTATTCAATCGGGACAAAATCCAGAGGTTGCCCTACCGCCAATCGGGCCAGATCCTCTTCAAGATTGCGGCCAGTCGCGGGTTTCAGCTCTACCTTCAATATTTCTTCCGAGCCCTTGAAGAGGTATAGCCATCCCGACTGTTCGTGGATCGTCTCGCATAGGAAACTCAGCCGGTATTGCGCATCGCTGGCGGTTTTTCTGGGAACTTCAAACTCTTGGCTGACATAACTTTCATGAGAGAGGTGCAGAAGCAGGATTCGATCCCCGGCGTACCAGTCGCCCGCTACACCGATCGAAGGACCGCTTTTTTTCCAGCCGTCTGTCCCTTCGCTGAAATCACCATTGAACAGCAGATTCCTGTTGGCTTGAACAATCGGCTCATTCATGACGACTCACTCCTTTAACCTGAGTGTTGCGCGCGGCATTTTCAGCTTCGTTGACCAGGTCTTCGACTTTGCTGACAAAGGTCGACTCGCCAACCTTGGCCGAGTAGCGGATACGCAGGATGACGTCGTTCATGGAACGCAGCGTGCCTGCTTGCGGTTGTTTCAAATGCCAGGGAAAAGTCAGTTGCCAGTTCGACACTGCACCCGTTTTCTCAAAGGGATTGAGCAAGTCATTATCGGGTTTCATGGCCGTCAGACCGTTGTCGGCGACCCCTGCCGACAACACGATTTGCTGGCCACTGCGCAAATTGATCAACACGTCGCCAGGCGCCACGTTCCCTGGTTTATGCAAGTACTGCACTGACTGCGTCGTTGCCCGGGTCGCCAACTTGCTTGAGATCTGCAGCAAGGTCGCCCGCACATCCTCATACGGTCCGGTCAGCACCGGCAGGTCGACTTCCACCGAGTCGATCTGCCGACAGAAGTGGCCTGGGTGATCACGATCAAAGAGCAACTGGGTCAGCTGGAATTCCAGTGTGCCGGTGGTCTGTAGCTGCGTGAGCGCAGCCTCCCAGTTGGCGATACCTGGCTGCGGGTCAACCGTGTCGTTGAACAGTTTGCGCAGGGAAACGGTTTTCAAAAACTCCGGCCGGCGCTCGTAGCGCTGCACATATTCGCGCTCCATCCGCAGCAAATGCGCACGCAAGTGCTCGCCGGCCGTCAAACCATGACGCTGTTCCAGAAAGACGTTCGGCAAAGGGATCTGCGCGTCGTAATCGCCGGTTTCGGCATTCAGAGAAGCCTGAGCACTGAGACACAGGCTGATCACGGCGTCATAGGCCTGATAGTGCAAAGCCTTGAACTGGCCAAGCATCCAGCCAAACAACTCGGCATTGCTCGCGCGTTTTTTCAGGAAGTTGTAAACCGCCAAAGCCTGAGCGTTGGCCCGCAGAGTCTGTGCAAGGTTGGAGCGAGCCGCAGTAACCGCATGGCGCTGCGCCTCGATCTGCGCGTTGAGCGCGTCGACCTCGGCCAAGGCCTGATCACGTTGCAGCCCCCATTCGTTGCGACGTCGACGATAACCCTCGGTAGTGGCCTGGTCGTCGGCGTCGATTTGCAACATTGACGCGGCGATTTCCAGGCCGAAACACACCGCATCAATCGCATTTTCGGGTTTCATCCCGCCATTGGACATGCCATAGATTTTCGGCAGCGCCGCGATAACCGCCCCGGTGGGTTTGAGGACTTTGGCGGTCAAGGCATTGGTTTTCGACTGCTTCAGGCTCGCCATGACCTGATACTCAACCGCTGAAACGTTCTCGTCGTAGCGCTGCGCGTAGGCATCCGCCCGCTGTTGCGCCACGACCCGGCTCTGTTCTAGCGCTGTAACGCTGACCTCCAATTGAGCAATGGATTGCTCCTGTACGGTCTGGGCGTAGTCGCCCAGCTCTACCAAATGCGTTTGCTGCAATTCTTCCTGCTCGGCACGATCACGTCGTTCGAGCATATTGAGCACCTGACTGCCGAAATCCTGTAGCACCTGCACCGCACGCAAGGCGATTTCGTGGACCGGACGCCAACGGAATGCGCCGACCACCAGCCGCCCGCCCATCGGCCGTGGCCCACCGACGCCACCCGAGGCCAGAAAACGCAGCAACTCGTTCGGATCGGACGGTGGGCTGAACAACGGGATATCCAGCGGTTTGCCATCGAGCGTGAGGTTGTTACGCAAGTTATGCAGGCGTTGACCGGGGGCGGCAAACAAGTCCTCCAGCGAGTGATCGATCGGAATCCTGAATGGCCCGTAAGCCAACAAACCGAGCCTTGGCGCACGCTCGGAACCGGCCGGGACATCCGCCAGATCGAATTCGAGCGATTGTTCAAACGCCTCCAGCGCCGGACGGCTACTGCTTGCGTCCAAAATTTCTTTCACTGTCGTGGTTTGCCAACGATTCACCGCACGGGCCAGAGGCGGCCTGCCCATCAGGAACTCGGCTTGCACGTAACACAACTTGGCCGCCACCAGACTATCTCGGGTCAGTTGACGGTAATACCAATCGCCCCAGGCCATAAGGTTTTTCACGTACTCGCAGAACATCAGAATCCTGAAGTGCTTGGGCGCCGAATAGCCGATGGCATCCGGATCGGCAGGGGCCAGCGCCTCACAACCTGAATTGCCAGCGTCAAGGGCCAACGGCCGGCAGCGCCAGTACGCCTCTTTGGGAACGGGGCTGTCCGGTTCCGCGATGGCTTGCGGGTCGAATACGTAGTGCAAACATTTCTGCGCTTCGGCAAAACGCCCTTCAACGTGCAGCCGCGTGTACAACAGGTGCGCTACATGAAAAAACAACTCCCAGAAAAACAGGCCATTGGCGCCATCGAAGGCGCCGTTGGGCTCGATAAACTCACTACCCGTCGGCGGTGGTTCGGCAAGAAACTGCGTATCCCAGTGCAGTACGGCTTCAACGGAAATACTGGCACGCAGTACCAGTTCAGGGCCGAACAGTGAGTTCAGCCGGCTGTATTTGAGGTAGGGAGCCGGCAACCCGTAGGCAATGAATTGCGCGGCATCGCGGGTGTTTTTCACAAGCGTTGGCACGGTGAAGTTCGCCAGATTGACGATCTTGAGTTTGAATGCCTTGCCGCCATACTGCGTGTCCGTAGCTTTCAGAGTGACGGTGGTGTCTGCGGGCCATGACCCCTGGTCACGTTTGAACTCCAGCGATGCCGTGGCCCAGTCTCCGGCTTGCGAAAACTGCGCTTTTAAAGGCGCAGGGTCCGTACCGGTTCTGCCCACCAGCGTCAACTCGAACTCTGGAGTAACGCCGCCGGACAACCCGGTAGGCCTGCAAAACCCGTTGACGGTCAACACATCCTGACCGTTTACACGCTGGGCCGCGGCCCGGAGGCCGAGATAACGCGACATCGAACCGGGCGTTTGATCCTCCGAGGTCATCGTCACTTGGCTGCCGAATGAGTGCTGCACCGTCTCGGGCGTGACAAACCGGTCTTTCGCGAAATCCAGCCAGCCACCTCCTTCAGTGGTATCGGGCCGCATCAGTACGTCATAAATCCTGTATATCACTGGTTTTTCCGGAGTTGATTCCTTGTCCACCAGCGGAATCAACACCCCCAGCTTGCCCTTGGGAGAATCCAGATCGATCCACACCGAGGCAATCAACTGAAACCCCTTGTCGTCACCCGGCTCGGCTTGTGCACTGTACAAACTCAGCGGTGCCGACCACTGACCGTTCTGCTTCATGAACGCCAGGTTGACGCTGAGTTTTTCGGGGATGAATTCGTCATTCGTTTTGCCTTCAACCCTGTCACTCCACTCGGCCCAGACCAGGCACAACCGGCCGTTCCAGAATACCGGGCGAATATCCAGCACCCGATACGCTGGCTGAATCTCCACAGCCTGCCATTCACCCCATGCAGCTGGATTGACAGCGACACAGCTCGGCGTGAGTTCAATCTCGGCCTTGCGCCAGAAGTACTGGTAGGGTGGCACCCGCTGACGGCCGACAAAGTAGTAATCGGCGCGGTCAGGTGTGACGCCGTCCATGTAGCAACTGATGACATCCAGGTCACAGACCTGCTCGAACGCTTGCAGATAGTTCTGCAACGCCAGCTGTACTGAATCAGTCGTCAAACGGGTCTGATTAAGATCGTTTTCGAGGATCTTGAACAGACTGCTCTTGCGTTGGCGGACAGACGGGATAATGAAGTTTTCCGGGTAGAGCGGAATCAAATGCACCGCCGCCCAGTCGGGATAGTTGTTGCACAGTTCCCACTCGGCCAGATCGCTGGCGGGAAACTGGTGGGTGGTATATCCGGGCTCAAGTTTGCGATACACCGCATGAATGTATTGCTGCGCGCAACTGGTCGCTTCGGCCACCCAGGAGCTTTGCACGGCGAAGGTGTCCAACGGGTCCATGCGCAGCAGTTCGAAGAGGTCTGCCGACGTTTTCACAAAGGGATACTTCACCTGGCTGGCATGGCCGATGCAATATTCAAGCAAAGCGGAACGCCGTTTTTCCTGCAGATCGCCAATGTAATTCAATGCCATGATCCTGGCTCCTTGATCAAATTCCGGGGGTGAGTGCTGCACCGGCTATGTCAGTTGGGTGATGCACTACCTTCGAACGTAATGGCATCGAAGTAGGCTTGCTTTTCACTCGCTTGGCAGAGCACGCTTAACCTGAATGTGCCGCCCGTAGCGCTGGAAACGTAGACGCGCGTGAGCCCTTCCTGATTGGTGCTCCCGTGCCGTCCCCGGAAGATCACCCTGTGCGTTTCGTCCTCACCACTTTCGACAGCCCAATCCACCAGCTCGTCTACACCCAGGTTCTTGAACTCATCCATCAACGTTGCATAGAGCTCGACTTCCCTGCCGCTTGGCACGACCCCCGATGGAACCGGCGACTTCAGCATCGTGACAAAATCCAGGCTTTTATCGTGGGAAATGAGTTTGATGGTTTTGGCGTTCTCGGGCTCAAACAGGTCCAGCCAGAAAACGGGCGTGTCCTCGCCCATTTTGGCGCCGGGGGTGTAGGTGGCCTCGAATTGCCCGTTATGACCGGTATAGCCGGTTTCGATGTCGCCCAGGCTGGCGCGAAAATGCACGCGGATACCGCTCAAAGGCGCTCCTGCGGGATCTTTGAGCGTCACCGTGTAAGTAGCGGTGTTGGTGGATCGAGCTATCAGCTCGGAGGGTTGCACATCGCAACTGATGGTCACCAGTTGCCGCAGATCCCCCGGCACTTGCGCGAGCGGCGTACGCGCCTCGGACTGACTCAGCAAGGCCAGTTCAGCGGCCTCGGCGTAGGCCTCCTTGCTCACCGCTTCAGGCAAATGGCCCAGCAGGAAGATTGTCAGCGCATCCATCCCCGTTTTCCTGGACATCTCAAGGACGCGGATGAGCACAGCCAACTGGCTAAGGTTGCTTAGCACCGGCGGAATCGGATCCATGCGACTGACGCACTCACGCACCTCCTGCACGCTCCAGTCGAAAAACTCGGCCAGACGTAGGGTAGAAGCCTGTTCCGCCAGTCGCGACGCATCCTCGCCAAGCACTGCTTCCAGTGAGTTGGCTTCGCGCAGGTAGTCGAGCAACTGTTGCGCCGGCTGCGTGCTCAGGCCAAATGCCCGGGTCAGCGTGGTCAGGTGATAAAGCGTGGTGACCGTGAGTGCATACTTGTCGGACTGCCCCATCCAGGCCCGAAAACCGTAATCCAGATAATCCTGGAGCAGGGTGGCACTCAGCCCCAGCGTTGAAACCACCTCACTGCGCCGCCGAACCTCGGCCAATAGCGTAAGCAACACATCGGAATCCGGACTGCGCCTGGATGGTTCGGTACTCGAATCGATGCGTGATTTCACCTGGCGCAAAAACTGGTAAACCGTTTTGTCGGCCCAGTTCAGTACCGGTATTGCCTGATCCGGTTCAATACCGGCATAGACCGCCAGCGTTTCCTTCACCAGCGATGCCTGAGCATCCCTGGCGTCGAGCAGGACTTGGAGCAGGGTATTGACTAAATTCGTGCGCACTCCGGGTTCCAGGTTACCCAGTGCGTGATCGACTGCCCACTCGACCCTTCTCAGCATATCGATCAAATACTGCTCCGGCGTGCCGATGGGCGCCAACATCAACCCATCGGCATCGACAACAGGCTCCAGTTCGTCTTCAGGTGATACCAAGAAATCCAGCCAACTGGCCGCACCGGCGGGCGGTAAACCAGCCATCAATACAGCCGCGTTGGAGAACAGCGCCGTGGGCAACAGATTGCGTATCTGATCAAACAGCTGCTGTTCCTGTTCAGAGGCTTCACGGGCGGCTTGCGGTGTTGCCGCGTGTTGCAACATCCACAGCACAGGCAAGTTGTTTTGCTCGCACCACTGCACGCACGATTGCAGGGCGTCAATGATGTTCAGAACATCAGGCGTCTGGCTGACGGCCGAAGCAATTTTTGGAGTGCCTGCCAACTCTTTGAGCCAGGCCTCCCCCCCCACCAGTAGCAGCATCAGCACGCCTTCAACGGGGGTCATGCTCAGCAATCGGGACAACCGCACCAGTCGATAGAAACTGGAAATGATCGGCAGGCTGCGCTTGAACGTGTTGTCGCTGATGCCGTGGGCCGTGGCCACTTGCAACGCCAGATACTGGTAAGTCTGTGTGTCGATCCCCAGGCTATTACACAACTGGCTGATGGTCAGATTGACTTCGCCCGGTCCGGGCGTTACCGGAAAATCGCCGTCATCCAGCACCAAAGGTTCCCGGTAGCGGCCTTGACTGTTGAACACTTGATCGAATTGCGATAACGCTTCGCCGCGCCCGTAAATGGCCAACTGATCGATGAATACCGCAAAATCTGCCGCTGTGCAGTTGTAGCGTTCGCGCAAGGTCTGGAACAGCCCAATGGCATGCACGACGTTGTCCGTGATCCACCATTTCCCTTCATCCGCACCGCCGCGCACTTCAGCCCTGATCGCAGCAGCCACCAAGACGTCCACCTGGTCACTGGGCAGTTCCAGCCAGTTGCACAGGCGTATCATGCGGTTCATCCGGTCGAAGGTGGCAAGCCCCTTGTCATCGTTGTAAACAACAGATAATCGATGCAGAGACGCAGGATTTTCATCCGCAACGTTGATATTCACGCCGGGGTGGGCATTGGCGTTGATGTACACCGACCCAGAACGCCCGCTTTCTGGCAGAGGCGAGACGGAAACTTCGGCGCCCCTGGCAGGGGTAGAAGGTAACGGAGGAGGATCTTCGGGGTCAAAATTGGCCGATAGTACCGGGGCGAAATCACGAATGGACAGCAAACGTTCGATCGCCAGCGTGTCGAGCTTTGTGTGTTCGCCGAAGTACGGAACCTGATTCAGGTTCTGCGGCCCCGCATCATGTTCTATGTCTGAGCCATAGTTGTCCCGATAAAATGCATCACGGTCTTGAGTCGTTACGGGAGGCTCCGTTAATACGTTCCGTTGATAGGGGCCGAATCGCGAGGAATGCGCCAGCGCACGTTCGGCGAAATCAATCCAGGTGCCGGACTGCAAAAAGTAGGGGTAGTCCAAATGGACCGCGCGGGCAAAATCACCTACTGACAGATTGTTGAGTTGCGCAACACCGTCAAGGGTGACCCAGTGTTGGTAGTACGGCAGGCCATTGGGATAACGCGCTTCAATCATCGCGTCTTCGATTGTCTCTGGCGGATCGGTTTGTGTTGAATGTTCAGCAATGAAGCGTTCCAGAACCGAGACGATGATGTCCACCGAAGACACCGGCCGGAACACGGCATTGAAATCCACGGACAGGTCCATCAGATCAGCACGCCGCTCTTCGAGGGGGAAGCCCGGTGGATCAAGCTTTACGGACTCGATCCGGTCGCGGATCCAGAGCAACAGAAAGATCAGGTAGGCCACCGGGGATATCATGGACTCCAGAGACTCCGGCAGAGCCCGCTTTTCGAAGTCGGTCTTGAAAAGCAGCTCATATCGTGGCCCGGTCACCCACGATAGCAATCCGCCCGCCGGCTCAGGCACACCATCGCCACCGCTCATCTGCTGTTCGATGAACTGACGGCTCACGTAAGTGGCCATGCTGTTGGCACGGCGCAAAAACCGATGGGCGTCCTCCCGGTTCATTTGATACTGGCTGGCCAGGTGCTCCACGCCCTTCTCCACCAGCGGGAAAATCGAGCCACCGTTTTTCAGGTAGGCGTGGAGTGGTTGCAGAACAGTGTCGTTAGCATTTTCCTCTTCTGGAAACAACTGCCTGTACAGTTGCAGACCGGGAAGGCGCGAATCAGCCATGATCGAATTCCTTGGGTCGAGAGCGGGCCTGAACTGCCCGACGTGTTCGTCAGGCTGCACATGTGTTCAGGACAATTTGGCGCTGGATAGCCCGAAGCGTCTACTGTCAGAAATGACAGGTTTAATGACCGCCCGTCGGCTTTTCGCGATTCAGTGGTCCGGGGGAACCTGCACAACTTCAAAGCGTGCGCTTTCGGCCCAATCGGACATGCTTGTTCCCGGCGTGAGGGTTTGCCGGAAACGGCACCATCTGCCGCCCAGTGGTAACGACACAGCGGACTCACCGCGCCAAGCGCTGCCGGCGACGGTAAGCAGCGGCGTCCATTTCTGCTCCGGGTTGAACCAGCTCACGACTTGCCCGACACCGCCCTCGCCCGTACCGGCAAAGGCCACCGGATCATGCACCCAGCGTCCCGCTGCCGGTTCAGCGATGATAGGCAGATACAGCCCCGCCACGACCTTGCGCACGGCAGCGCCTGACTCGAAACCATCAAGCATTGATGTCACTTCCAGAACCATGTCGCCGTCGGTCTGAGCTTCCACGTTGATCGACCAGGTTCGGTCCTCCAGGACGACAGCACTGGGCGTGGCGCTCCCCAGCGTCACCGTGACGGTATCGCCCGGCACACCGAAACCTGACACCACCAACTGCCGGCCAACCTGTTCGTTTTCGACTGGGGTTTCGACAAAAGGCGCTGCCGGGACCACCTCATAGGTCAAGTCGTCTGTGAAGGCAGATTCATGTGTCTTGTTGTTTTCCGTGAACAATTGTCGGGCGCGGATAATGTAGTTGCCGACCGGCAGCGTGACTTCCCGTTGCCAGTCACCGCTACCGGGCACCGTAATATCGCTCAACCACGGTACGTCAGTGCCCTTGAACCAGATCTCGACCTGGGCTGAAGGGAAACCAACACCCCTGAGCGTGGCAGTACGCGTCAGGTTGCCGCCGTCCTGCGGCGTGGTGATCTGCGGTGGCGGCACCACCACGTTGAAGGTTCGATGGTCGCTTCTTTCGGACGGACGCCCGTTGCGCTCCTGTTTCGCGAAGATCGTAGACTCACCGAACTTCAAATCAGTGAGCTGGATGGCCCATTCACCGTCCTCGACAAGCTGAGCTTCTGCTATTTCGTTTCCAAACTGAGACTCGTGCAGTTTCATCAAGGCGCCGCTCACACCTTCGATGCCCTTGATCATCACGTCCGGCTCCACGTCACCGCTCTCGACCGGATAGGTAATGACCGGTTTGAGCATGGCCGGGTAAAGCGTGAAGTTTCTGGATTGCGCCTCAGAGTTTTGCTCGGCTGCCCTTTGGGTAACGAAGATGGTTTGGAGGACCTCCGCGGGAAACGGCTCTGTTCGCTGGAACGTCCATGTGCCGTTGTCGACGATTCCGGCATAAACGCTGCTGTCACCGCTGAAGGTGATGCTCACTGTTGCGCCTTCCAGACAGGTGCCGCGGAACATCGGTGTCAGGCCTTCCCGGGGTGGCTCGTTCACTGTGGGAGGCAGGGGTGGAATCGAGACCTTCAACACTACACGGTTGAGTGAACAATGCTCCTCCAGACACTGCTGGATATGGACTTCCTGATCCTTCACCGGCCCCCAGTCTTCATTGGCTGTGCTCGACCAGGTCCCACCGCTCACGACTGCATCAGGGGCTGCCTTGAGGTCGCCATCAGGATGGTAAAAACTCACGGTGGCGCCGTTGTAACCCTTACCGCTGAAGACCGGCCGATAAGCCTTGGTGTGGGTCACGTCGGTGACATCCGGCATGTCGTTCTGGAGTTTGAATTCAAGAGGCAGCGATTCGATCCAGCCACTGGCGTTGTCGACGATCTTCTGCACGACCTCGACTGAAAAAGCCCCCAAAGCCCAGCCTGTCGATGTTGTTGTCCAGCTACCATCGGCTCGCACAATGGCATTAGGCGGCGTGTTCGGTGGCAGGTCGCCCGGATAGCTCTTGATGGTGAACTGAATCTGCGTTTCGAGGTACTGGTCGTAATGGCCACTACTGAAAAACGTCATGGTTTCCTGATTGAGGGTGTACTCGACCGTCGGTTTGCCCGGGCGTACCCGTATGCCGAAGGGTTCACTCGTTATTGAGGTAATCCCCTTGACTGTCTGCGTGCCAAAAATCGAATGAGGGCCGGGCGTAAGGGTGCATTCTCGGCGCCATTCACCAGTGTCGGGATGTGGCCAGCCCACAGCCACGGCATCGTCCCCCATCTGCTCTGAATACACGTCGACTCTGTTCTGATAAAAACCGGTGGCGCCGATCCCCTCGAACATCGATTTCATTTCCACGATTGGCGGCGACGCGGGATTGGGTCTGGGCGTTATAAACACGGGAGGACCAATAAGATAAAACTCTTGAGGATCGCTCCACTCGGAGTAGCCGCCACCCAGATTCTGTCTGGCAATAATGGTGTAACGTGCCCCTCGCGCGAAAGTATGGCTACTGGTTGCAAGCCATTCGCCGTCGGAATCAACCGGATCGGATGAGGCCACAGGCATGAGGGGATTTACTAAGAAAACACTGATGCGGGTTCCCTGCAGCGCCCCGTTGCCCTTGAACACGGGTAGAACACTCTCGACGGGCAGATTGATATCCGGGGACGTAATTTTGATTTTGCCTAAAACGGTGAACGTCTTCGTCTGGGTATATCGCCCCACCGTTCCGTCGACGTCTTCACGGATTTGTAGCTCGCGCACACCTTGGGGAAGACCCGTCGATAATGTGACAGTCCAGCGCCTATCAGATTGAGTGGTGTGCGTGGTGCTCATTACGGCTTTGTCGGCAGGACGCACAAGCCTTATTACACTGCCAGGACTTGCAGTGCCTGATACCCTTACGCCAACCACATTAGCGGCATCAAACGCGGCAGGCTTCCTCACTTCAACATGCTGGGAAGTCCACGGAGCCCACTCGTCACCTCGCCTCCAGACACCATCAAATTTGGCCTTCCCTTCTACAAGTCCATTGACCTGAATAGTGTTCCAATGAACTGCCTGAAACCAGTCTCCATCAAGAATCTTCCTGCTCGAGTTTGCAGAATGAAAGTCCATCCACACCTGATTATGTTCTCCGACATACGATGGGATACTGAATTTAAGCGGCGTATCGGGGCTAACAAGAATCGTGCTGTCTGCGTGGAGAAACTGGAGAGGTTTCCAAGCCCGAACATCTGAATTCCCGTCATCCTCGTTCAGAGCATGCTCAACCTTCTGATTAAAAGTATTCTCTGACATGATCGCGCGCCTTTCGCCTGGGCCTTCGGCCGATAAGTCTTGTTTTTACAGAACACGCGGATACCTAGGCACCTGTAAAATCTGACAGTCCCGACGAGCGGTAGATCAAACCGGCAACGTCATGCGACTGCAGCCAGTGGGTACATCACACAACCATTACCTGCGCATCTCTTGGAGTCTGGTGGTCTGTACGCTTACGGATCGAACTGACAGGCCGCCGCGTCTCGCGATGGGATCAATCAGTTGAGCGAGATGAGAATGTGGCTGGCATAGAACCTGGATCACGAACGGCCAAATGACAGAGCCTGTCCGTCAGTGTTCGTGTGCCGGGGAGGACGCGTTCGTCGACAAGCTCAGAGGATCCACGTGCACCGGATCCAGTGTAGGAGCAAGCTTGCTCGCGAAGCTTTTAGCGGGTTTGAATCAGGCCGAAGCCGGCAACGGCTGAAAACTGAAATAACGCCGCAACGCCTGCACCAGTTGCCCAAATTCCGGCGGTGCGCGTTGCAGGACGAAGCCGGCGTCGTAGTGCAGCGGCGTGGCGTCCTCATGGCACCACACGCAACACGCCGTGAGGTCGATTACCTGCTGACAGCCATCGCTGGCGGGGATTTTCAGGCGTAACTGAAAGTCCACGCCGACCATCATGGGCAATTGGCTGATGAGCATTAGCCCGTCTTCGGAGAGGTTGCCGAGAAAACCGATGGGCTTGTCGGTGACGCTGTTGAACACTCTGAGGAAATACGGCAACTGATGCCGTTCGATCCGTTCGGTAAACATGCGCAGTTCGCCATGCAAGGCTCCATCACAGAGCCGCACCCTTGCTTCGGAACGAGCCGGTTTCGCCGGCCGCTCTCCCCGCTTCCGGTGTAACGGTCGCTACGTCGCCGTCACCTTACAACTGCCAGTCGCGGGTGTTGCTCCGGATTCAGGAACCTGACGCTGAATCCGGGTTATTCGACTATAGCTCAGCTTGTACACACAGCCAGATTTTGTATGACAACTGTGATCAGAAACGGGTCGGGCGCACCACGGCAGCGGCACTGCGCGTCGGGTAGTGGCCCAGGCTCTGCAAGGTTTCCAGACGGGCACGGGCACGGTAGGCGTATTCGCTGTTCGGGTACGAGGCGATGATGAACTGATAAGTCTGCGCCGCGTCGACAAACATTTTCTGCCGTTCCAGGCACTGGCCGCGCATCATCGACACTTCCGGCCACACGTACGGGCGGGCACGGCTGGCGCGTTCGACCTTGGACAGTTCGAGCATGACCTGCTCGCAGTTTCCGCGGTCATAGGCGCTGTAGGCGTTGTTCAAATGGTGGTTCATCGACCAACGGGTGCAGCCCGAAACGGCGAGGACGCTGAGGGCAAGGGCGGCAATGGGCAACAATCGCATGGGGGTTCTCCTGTCTTGTGCTCTGTATCGACCCCTGCCGGGAATTCTTCAGAAGTGTTTGCGCCAATCGTCGTGTTCAATAAAGAAAGTAATAAGTAGTGCAAACGAACAATGACTACACCCCAAGAGCATAGTAGCCTTCGCTAGCGCTTGAACTCAGGAGTCTTTGCATGTCCGTCCGTCGTACCAAAATCGTCGCTACCCTTGGCCCGGCCAGTAACTCGCCGGAAGTTCTTGAACAGCTGATTCTGGCTGGTCTGGACGTTGCCCGTCTGAACTTCTCCCACGGCACCCCCGACGAGCACAAGGCTCGCGCGAAACTGGTGCGTGACCTCGCTGCCAAGCACGGCCGCTTCGTCGCCCTGCTGGGTGACCTGCAAGGCCCGAAAATCCGTATCGCCAAATTCGCCAACAAGAAGATCGAGCTGAAGATCGGTGACAAGTTCACCTTCTCCACCAGCCATCCGTTGACCGAAGGCAACCAGCAAGTGGTCGGCATCGACTACCCGGATCTGGTCAAGGACTGCGGCGTGGGTGACGAGCTGCTGCTCGACGACGGCCGTGTGGTGATGCGCGTTGATACCGCCACCGCAACAGAATTGCATTGCACCGTGACCATCGGCGGCCCGCTGTCCGACCACAAAGGCATCAACCGTCGCGGTGGCGGCCTGACCGCGCCGGCCCTGACTGAAAAAGACAAGGCCGACATCAAGCTCGCTGCAGAAATGGAAGTCGACTACCTCGCGGTGTCCTTCCCGCGTGACGCTGCCGACATGGAATACGCCCGTCAACTGCGCGACGAAGCCGGCGGTACTGCCTGGCTGGTGGCGAAGATCGAACGCGCTGAAGCCGTAGCGGACGACGAAACCCTCGACGGCCTGATCAAGGCATCCGACGCGGTGATGGTTGCCCGTGGTGACTTGGGCGTGGAAATCGGCGACGCCGAACTGGTCGGCATTCAGAAGAAAATCATTCTGCATGCACGCCGCCACAACAAGGCGGTGATCGTCGCGACCCAGATGATGGAGTCGATGATCCAGAATCCGATGCCGACCCGCGCTGAAGTGTCCGACGTAGCCAACGCCGTGCTCGACTACACCGACGCCGTGATGCTGTCCGCCGAATCCGCCGCTGGCCTGTACCCGCTGGAAGCCGTGCAGGCAATGGCGCGCATCTGCGTCGGCGCCGAGAAGCACCCGACCGGCAAGACCTCCAGCCACCGTATCGGCAAGGAATTCACCCGCTGCGACGAAAGCATCGCGCTGGCGACCATGTACACCGCCAACCACTTCCCGGGCGTCAAAGCGATCATCGCTCTGACCGAAAGTGGCTTCACTCCGCTGATCATGTCGCGTATCCGCTCCTCGGTGCCGATCTACGCCTTCACCCCGCACCGCGAAGCCCAGGCCCGCGCGGCAATGTTCCGTGGCGTGTACACCATTCCGTTCGATCCGGCTTCGCTGGAACCGCACGAAGTCAGCCAGAAGGCCATCGACGAGCTGACCAAACGCGGCGTTGTGGAAAAAGGCGACTGGGTCATCCTGACCAAGGGCGACAGCTACCACACCACCGGCGGCACCAACGGCATGAAGATCCTGCACGTGGGCGACCCGCAGGTCTGAGTGACGCGCTGAAAAACCAAAGCCCCGGCATGTGAGTGCCGGGGCTTTTTGTTGTCTGCGTTGAATCGAAAGCCCCTCACCCTAGCCCTCTCCCAGAGGGAGAGGGCTAGGGTGAGGGATATTGCAGAATTGCACCGACCTGATAGCTCTGCGCTGAATCCGACCGTTTCTTTCAAGTCGATGTGTAGCGCATTACACCTCGGTCGTCTCCCTCTCCCTCTGGGAGAGGGCTGGGCGGGCGGCGTTCCGATGAGGGTTGGCTTTTTAATGCCGTTTGATAAATCCGGTCAACGCCACCATTGCTTCTGGCGAACGAAGGCGCTGGGTGAACAATGCGCCCTCCTCCTCGATCACCTTACGAATCAACTCGCGATCCGGCGCTCGCATCAATTGCTTGCTGATACGCACCGCTTCGGCCGGCAGTTCATCGAAACGCAGCGCCATTTCCCGCGCCTTGCTTAGCGCCGCAGCGCCGCTACCCAATGCTTCGGTCGCAATCCCCCACTGCGCCGCCTGTTCACCGCTGAAGCCTTCGCCCAGTAACAACAACTCTGCCGCTTTGGCCTGCCCAAGCAGGCGTGGAAGGATCAGGCTGGAGCCGAACTCCGGGCACAAACCCAGGTTGACGAATGGCATGCGCAACCGCGCATCGCGGGCCACATAGACCAGATCGCAGTGCAGCAACAATGTAGTACCAATGCCCACCGCCGCGCCGGCTACAGCGGCAATTACCGGTTTGCGGCACTCAAGCAGGTTGAGCATGAAGTGAAACACCGGGCTGTCGAGGTCACTCGGCGGTTGCTGGATGAAGTCGGCAATGTCGTTGCCGGCGGTGAAGCATTCGGCGCTGCCGGTAATCAGCACGGCGTTGATCGCCGGGTCGCTATCGGCCTGTTTCAGCGCCTCGGCGAGGCGACTGTACATGGCGCGGGTCAGGGCGTTTTTCTTGTCCGGACGGTTGAGGCGCAGGGTCAGCAAACCGCGCTCGCGTTCCAGCAGGATGGCTTCGGTCATGATGTGTCTCGCGTCTGAAATATCAGCGCTCAACCACGGGACAGGAACACGTCAGCCAGTAGTTGATTGCGCGGCAATCCGGCCAGGTACAGACGCCGCGCGAAGGCGTCGACGCTGGCCGTCGAGCCGCAGACTAAGGCCAGGGTTTGCCGGGAGACAAGGCGCAGTTGCGCCAAAGCGGCGGCTGACTCGGCCGCCGTCCACAGCTCGACACTGAGGTTTTCCCGCTGCGCAGCCAGTGCCGCCAGGGGTTTGGCCAGATAGTGCTCGCGATCGTCATGAGCCACGTGAATGACGCGGATCAGGCCTTGGTGATCCTGGCGCAAGGCTTCGCGCAGCACGCCGAACAAAGGGCCCAGACCGGTGCCAGCGGCCAGCAGCCACAAGGGGCGACTGTGCCAGTCGGGATCGTAATGCAAAGCACCGCCGCGCAGTTCGCCGAGACGGATCGGATCGCCGATCTGCAATTTTCGTGCGCCATCGCTGAATTCACCAGGCTGGCGGCAATCGAGATGGAATTCGAGAAAGCGGTCTTCCTCCGGCAGGCTCGCCAGCGAATACGGCCGCGCAATGTGCCCGATCCACAACACCAGATGTTGCCCGGCGCTGTAGCGCAACGGCCGTTGCGGGGTCAGACGCAAGCGCAGGACGCTGTCGCTGAGCCAGTCCAGCGCTTCGACCACTGCCGGGCGACCATCGGTGATCGGGTCGAAGGTGTGCACCTGCAAATCTTCGACGACCTGACACTGACACGCCAGGCGCCAGCCTTGCTGACGCTGTTCGGCGCTCAAGGCGTCCGGCCGATTGTCGGCGGGCAGGCCTTGCACGCATTGCACCAGACAGGCATGGCAACTGCCGGCGCGGCAGCTGTAAGGCACGGCGACGCCATTCTGATTGAGGGCATCGAGCAGATTGCTGCCCGCTGCCACTGACCATTGTCGTTCACCGACGCGAAGTTCAGGCATCGACGTTCTCCCACGCGGCCGCACAACGATTGCGCCCGTCACGCTTGGCCCGATACAAGGCCTGATCGGCGCGCTGCAAGGCGTCGTCCAGATCATCGCCCAACACCAACAGCGTCATGCCGGCCGACAGGCTGAGGTTGCGCACATTCAGGCCGACCAGTTCAACGTCAGTAAAGGCAATACGCAGACGTTCACAGCAAGTAGTCAGCCGTTCGGCGTCGCAATCGGGCAACAACACAACGAATTCTTCACCACCATAACGCGCCAGCACATCACCGTCGCGCAGACACGCCTGGGCAACGCCGGCGAAGGCCTGCAACACCTGATCGCCGGCGGCATGGCCGTGCAGGTCGTTGATGCGTTTGAAATGGTCGAGGTCGATCAGCGCCAAGCCGTGCACCACATCGTCGTCCATTTCATCCAGCTCTCGCGTGGCCAGACGCAGAAAATGCCGACGATTGAACAGCCCGGTCAGTTCATCGGTGGCGACCAGATCTTCCAACTGCCGCATCATCCCGCGCAGGGTGTCCTGATGCGCCTGCAAGGCAAACCGGCGCTGGCGCTGGCGTTGCCGCGAAACCTGGACGAAGCGCGCGTACAGCACCAGCCACGCCAGCACCATTGCCAGAATGCACACCTGCAAGGCGGCAAGCGCCGGCTCGCGCAAGCGGAAGTAGTAGCCGTCCCACAGCGTGATGGCACAGAAACTGAAGAACACCAGCAGGGCACAGCGTATGAACGCCCGTCGACTGAGATGGAACAGGCCGAACAGCAGGATCAGCACGTAGAACACCAGAAAGGCGCCGCGGGCTTCATCCAGATGGGCGATCAGCCAGGTCTGCCAGCCGAGACCGATCAACACCTGCGCTTCGGTCAGGCTGGGATCGGCAAAGCGCAGGTTGCGCCCACTCCAGAACAGTGCGAACAGCACCGACTGGCTGATCACCACCAGCGCACTGCCGACGGCCACAGAAGTCAGGGACTGCTCGTAGTGCCCCGTGAAAAATGCCAGCCACAGCAGCAGCAAAGCCAATCCATAGGTGGCCGCAGCGAGGGCAAAGCGTTTGAGCAAAAGACGTTGAATGGCGTTATGGGTCAATCGTTGACTCACCGTGCGATAAGAGGCTGACCGAGTGTCCTACTCTACAGACCGGCTGCCACTTTAGAGGCGTAGTCGATAAATGACCACCGATTTTCGGGCCCGAAATTTGACGTCAAAAGTGTGGCCTGCGTAGACCGCCAAAAGCCCCTCACCCTAGCCCTCTCCCAGAGGGAGAGGGCTAGGGTGAGTCGATTGTTGGCGATACGCCGACCTGAAATACCGAGCCGGACTCAGACTTGAACAGCCTGAACATCGCCCCCCTTTCCTGAGTCGAACTCAGGTTTTGAACAGCATGAAGATCAGCTCCCTTTCTTGAGTCGAGCACAGGTTTGAACAGCATGAAGATCGGCTCCCTTTCTTGAGTCGAGCACAGGTTTGAACAGCATGAAGATCGGCTCCCTTTCCCCCTCGCCCCCCTTGGGGGAGAGGGCTGGGGTGAGGGGGTAGCTCTTGAAGTGCAAACCCGCTGTCCGATATTCGCCCACCCATGCGACCAACGAATGATTGCCGGCGCGTGTACGCCCCACCGAGGCGCGTTATACTGCCGCGCCTTTTTAGCGTCGCGCCAGCAGCCCCGGCGTGCCTTGAAAGGTGCTTGCGACCGACCGATGCACCCAAGCCGCAGGCACCTTATTGAATGTTCCCGTCTTTTAGAGGAGCGCGACTCATGACCGTGATCAAGCAAGACGACCTGATTCAGAGCGTTGCCGACGCCCTGCAGTTCATTTCCTATTACCACCCCGTGGATTTCATCCAGGCGATGCACGAAGCCTACCTGCGCGAAGAATCGCCAGCGGCCCGTGACTCGATGGCGCAGATCCTGATCAACTCGCGCATGTGCGCCACCGGCCATCGCCCGATCTGCCAGGACACCGGTATCGTTACCGTGTTCGTGCGCGTCGGCATGGACGTGCGTTGGGATGGCGCCACCATGGGCCTGGACGACATGATCAACGAAGGCGTGCGTCGCGCCTACAACCTGCCGGAAAACGTCCTGCGTGCCTCGATCCTCGCCGACCCGGCGGGTGCTCGGAAAAACACCAAGGACAACACCCCTGCCGTGATTCACTACTCCATCGTCCCGGGCAACACCGTGGAAGTGGACGTGGCGGCCAAGGGCGGCGGTTCCGAGAACAAGTCGAAAATGGCCATGCTCAACCCGTCCGACTCGATCGTTGACTGGGTATTGAAGACCGTTCCGACCATGGGCGCCGGCTGGTGCCCACCGGGCATGCTCGGCATCGGCATCGGCGGCACCGCCGAGAAAGCCGCCGTCATGGCCAAGGAAGTGTTGATGGAATCCATCGACATCCACGAACTGAAGGCCCGTGGCCCGCAGAACCGCATCGAAGAAATGCGCCTGGAGCTGTTCGAGAAGGTCAACCAGTTGGGCATCGGCGCCCAGGGCCTCGGTGGCCTGACCACCGTGCTCGACGTGAAGATCATGGACTACCCGACCCACGCAGCCTCGCTGCCGGTGTGCATGATCCCGAACTGCGCCGCCACCCGTCACGCACACTTCGTGCTCGACGGCTCCGGCCCGGCCTCGCTGGAAGCGCCGCCGCTGGACGCCTACCCGGAAATCGTCTGGGAAGCCGGCCCGTCGGCTCGCCGTGTCAACCTCGACACCCTGACCCCGGAAGACGTGCAGAGCTGGAAGCCGGGCGAAACCGTCCTGCTCAACGGCAAAATGCTCACCGGTCGCGACGCCGCGCACAAGCGCATGGTCGAGATGCTCAACAAGGGTGAAACCCTGCCGGTCGATCTGAAAGGTCGCTTCATCTACTACGTCGGCCCGGTTGATCCGGTCGGTGACGAAGTGGTTGGCCCGGCGGGCCCGACCACCGCGACGCGGATGGACAAGTTCACCCGGCAGATCCTCGAGCAGACCGGCCTGTTGGGCATGATCGGTAAATCCGAGCGCGGCCCGACCGCCATCGAAGCGATCAAGGACAACAAAGCCGTGTACCTGATGGCCGTTGGCGGCGCTGCTTACCTGGTCGCTCAGGCGATCAAGAAGTCGCAAGTGCTGGCGTTTGCCGAACTGGGCATGGAAGCGATCTACGAGTTCGAGGTCAAGGACATGCCGGTCACCGTTGCGGTGGACAGCAAAGGTGAGTCGGTGCACATCACCGGCCCTGCGATCTGGCAACAGAAGATCAGCGAAAGCCTGGCGGTAGAAGTGCAATAAGCCCTTCGCTGCCATAAAAACGGCCGGTTCATCTGCAACGATGACCCGGCCGTTTTCACAGGGGCCAACCGTTCGCGATAAAAAAAGCGCCGAAGCATACAAAATGATCTTGCGCACCTGTCAGATCTGACAGGTTCATTTACCCGCCATTCTTGTTAGCGTCAGTCCATTCACGCCCACCCCGTGCGCAATGGATTCGACCATGCCTGATCAACAAGAGCTGAGCATCACCACCCCTTCCATCGCCAAAAGCGCATCGATCGCCACCATCGGCAAAAGTTGGGGCGCTGTGGGCCCGACCGGAGCCGCCTCGTTCGAGTTGCCGATTCCAACGTCTGCCGGGCGGGGCTGGGATCCTCAGTTCTCGCTGAGTTACAGCAGTCAGAGTGGCAACGGTCCATTCGGCCTTTCCTGGCACCTGGCCGGCGTGGGTCAGATCAATCGCAGAACCAACAAAGGCGTGCCACGTTATACCGATCACGACGAGATCGTCGGTGCCGATGGCGAAGTGTGGATGCCGGAGCTCGATGAGCATGGTGAACTCAAGTTCCGAGAGGAAAGCGTCTACAACGGCGTCGACATTGGCCCGCACAGAGTCGTGCGCTATTGGCCTCGAGTGGAAAGCGATTTTGCCTTGCGCGAGCGCTGGCAGCGGCAGACCCGAGAAGCCGATCCACCGGTATTCTGGCTGATACACGGCGCTGACGGCTCGCTGCACCTTTACGGCAAAACCGAAGCCACACGAATTGCCGATCCCCAGGCTCCTGGACGAATCGCCACATGGCTGCTGTGCGAAAGCATGAACGCGCGCGGCGAACACATCTGCTTTGAATACAAGGCCGATGATCAGGATCCCGCCCCCGTGCGTGACTATCGCGCCCAGCGTTATCTGCGCCGCGTGTGTTACGGCAACTTCACGGCCAGCAGCGATCTGTACAGCTGGACGACGGACAATCCCGCCGAACTGGGCTGGCACTTTCATCTGCTGTTCGATTACGGCGAGCGCAGCACGTCACTGACCGACATCCCGGCATATGACGGTGCCCCCCTCAAACCCTGGACCGTTCGCCCAGACAGCTTTTCAACCCACGGTCAGGGTTTTGAACTGGGCACTCGCAGACTCTGCCAACAGGCATTGCTGTTTCATCATTTTCCCGAGCAATCGACTGACCAACCGAAACTGGTACGCCGCCTGCTGTTGGAATATCACCAACCGCAAAATATCGCGCAGTGGGCCTACAGCCAGATCAGCGCGGCGCACTATCAGGCATTCGATGCGAGCGGCATTGTCGAAAACACGCCGCCGGTCGAGTTCGACTATGCCCCCTTCGACATCAATAAAACCCCGGCGCGCTTCTTCGAACCCGATGTTCAACCGGGTATCGAGGACGGTGGTTTTTACCAGTGTGTGGATCTTTATGGCGAAGGTGTGCCGGGTTTCCTCTGCCGTTATGACCAGGCCTGGTACTACCGCGAACCACTACGCGCGACCAAGGGCACCGATGAAATCGGCTATGGGCCATGGACCGCACTGGAAAAGATTCCGCTCGCCGATCGCAACCGTCCGGTCCAGCAACTGCTGACCGACCTGACCGGTGACGGTCGGCTCGATTGGGTCACCGCGCAACCGGGTATCAGTGGTTTTCGCACCCTGACAGAACAACGCGAGTTTGCCGACTTCGTCCCCTTCGGCAAATTCCCACCAGAGTTTTTCAACACTCTCTCGACACTTGGCGACTTGAGCGGTGACGGCTTGAGTAGCCTGGCGTTGATCGGGCCCAGCTCCGTGCGTTTGTATGCCAACGAGCGCGAACAAGGCTTCGCCGCGCCTGAAGAGGTGCTGCACGAACCCGACGACGACCGCTTGCCACTGTTCAGCAATTCGCGCACAGAACTGGTGCTGTTGGGCAACCTGCTGGGCAGCGATATGCCCGAGTTGTGTCGGATACGCCATGACGAAATCCGCTGCTGGCCGAACCTGGGCCACGGCCGGTTTGGCAAGGGTCGCAAGATCAGCGAGTTGCCCTTCAACTACGAGCAATTCGATTCGTCCCGGGTGCGCCTTGCCGACCTCGACGGCTCCGGTGCCGCGTCGCTGATTTATCTGAAGTCGGATACCTTCGAGATCTACCTGAATCGTGGCGGCAACGGCCTGGAGCAAATACCGATCAGCGTGCCGTGGCCCGACGGCGTGCGCTACGATCGCCTCTGTCAGGTGAGTTTCGCCGATCTGCAAGGCCTGGGCTGCGCCAGTCTGATCCTTACGGTGACGCACATGCAGCCGCAGCATTGGCGCTACGATTTCGTTTCGGCCAAGCCGTATCTGTTGACCAGCAGTAACAACAACATGGGTTGCAGTGCCAGCGTCGCTTATCGCAGTTCGGCGCAGGAATGGCTGGATGAAAAACACCGTTTGCTCACCCTTAAGCGTTTGCCGGCTTGCCACCTGCCGTTCCCGGTGGCGGTGGTCAAGAAACAACGGCAGCTGGATGAAATCACTGGCAATTGCCTGACTCAGACCTTCACTTGGCGTGAAGGCGTCTACGACAGCCGCGAGCGTGAGTTCCGCGGTTTCGGTCTGTTGCAACAAACCGACAGTGAGAGCGCCAGAGCAGATGAGAGCGAAGGTTTCAGCGAGCCGGTGCGTGTCTGCACCTGGTTTCATACCGGGCAATCGATGGACCGGCCGCGCGACGACTACTTCAATCAGGATGCACAAGCGGTAGCCCTGGGTAACACCCTGTTCAGTCGCCATCACCCGGAAGACGATGCCGATGAACTGATTCCGGTGCAGGATGAAGACAGCCGATACCAGCTCTCCCGAGCGTTGGTCGGCTCGATGGTCCGCAGCGAAACCTACGCTGATGCAGACATGGACGCCCCCGGGATTGCCACGCCTTATGCCGTAGAAGAAGTGCGATATCAGGTGCGCGAGGTTCGCGAGCAAGGTCCTTATGCCACCGCCGTCTTGCTGCCACTGGTGGTGGAAAGGATCAGCTACCAGTACGACGGTTTCGTCGATGACCCCATGTGTCGCAACGATGTGGTCCTGCGCTACAACACTTACGGCCAGCCGACGCACGCCATCACGGTGAGTTACGCCCGGCGACTGACCGAAAAAGATGCACCACCGTTCGACGACCCGGATGTACAGCAGTGGTGGTTCGACGCCCATGACCCGGCGCAACAATCGTTCTACCTGAATGAAAGCCGTTCAGCGTTCATCGATCTGGACAAGGACCGGCAGCATTGGCGTCTCGGTTTGCCCTATCAGCAGCGTGGCAATGCACTGGTCTTGCCCAAAGGCACCCTGCCCACCGGGCTTGAAGCCGCGCAAGTGTCCTATGAGTGCCTGAAGGCACATGAGGATTCGGCGCACTGGAACGCTGAACGGGTGCTGACCACGCAGTCTGTACAGCGCTACTTGAGTACCGATGGCCAACGGCTGGACGACGGCGTTGCCGGATTCGAGGCCCTGGTCGGTCCACTGGAAGTGGCACAACTGGACAAGACGGCGCTGGACGCTTACAGCGTGCTGCCTGCGCCCTTCAACGTGCGCGACGAACTGAAGAAGATCGGCTATCTGCCCATGCCGTTTCTGTTCTGGATAAATCCCTTGGGCAGCACGGAGCATGACCTGTGGTCGGCGAATTTCGGCTACGCCGAATACGCCAGCCTCGACGGTTTCTACAAGGTCCGGCGCTATCGCGAAACCCTCAGCCATGGCTTCACTCACGCCGTATACGACGCGTATGCGCTGGCTGTCACCCTCGTGGAACTGCCAGATGGCTGTACCACCTGTATCGAGTACGACTACCACGCGCTGCAACCGCTGAAAATCATCGATGCCAACCTGAATACTCATCAGGCGTTGTATGAACCCTCCAATCAGCCCCTGGCCACCAGTTTTTATGGCTCAGAGAACAACAGAGAAGCGGGTTTCAGGCCACTGAGCGAATACAAACTTCCGGAGGACCGGAGCCCGGCTACGGCAATTGCCAACCCGACCGATGCCGTGCAAAAAGCCGCGAGTACCCTGCGCAAGGATCTGTTCAGCTGGATGGGGCAGATGGCCAACGACACCCGCGCCGCCCTGGCATGGATCGCTCAGGGTTATCTGCTGCCCAGCGGCCACATCAGGGCCAGTACACGCCGCCAACTGACCCGGCGCAGCGGCGCCTTGACGCCTGATGAACAGGCGCTGCAAGACGCCATCGCAACAGTGCATCGCGAACCGGTGCACAGTGTGATCCTCAGTGCCGACCGCTACCCTGATGACGAGGTGGATGCGCAGATCCAGATCACCAAAGCCTGCGTCGACGGTTTTGGCCGGGCTCTGCAAACCCAGCAATTGGTCGATCCGGGCAAGGCCTATGCCGTGGACGCCGACGGCTCGCTGATCGTCGAGGATGGCCAGATCAAAGTGGTCGATGCCAACCCGCGCTGGCGCATCAGCGAGCGGGTCGAATACAACAACAAAGGCTTGCCCGTTCGTCAGTACCGCGCGTTTTTCGCCAACACCTATACCTACGTCAACGATCAGTCCCTGCGCACACTGAGCCATCACGATCAGCTTCGCTATGACGTCAAGAGCCGGCAGGTCGGAATGGTCAATGCCAAGGGCGACTTTTCCCGAGAGACGTACCACCCTTGGTATCACACCAGCGAAGACTTCAACGACACCGCCGAGCCGTCATCGCCAACCAAGGCATCGCAGCCATGATTGCCAACGTGCATCGCCGTACACCTGCGCTGGCGGTAAGCGATGCGCGTGGTTTGCCAATGCGGCAGGTCGGGTACTTGCGCAGTGTGACGGCCGACAACCCCGTAGCGCTGGTAACCCGTCAGCAGCATGACTACGCCGGCCGTCTGATCGAGCAATGGGATTCGCGCTTGTCGGCACCCTGCCTGACCACGGTTTACAGCCTGGACGGCACGGTATTGAAATCCGACAGCGTCGACGCCGGTTGGCGCCTGACCCTGCCGGGTCTGGCCGGTGAGCCATTGCAACGCTGGGATCAGCGCGACAACCATTGGCGCACGAGCTTCGATGAGCAGCTGCGGGTGATCGCGGTCGAGGAAAATGGTCAGTCCAATGTCGACGTTTTTACTTACGCCGACGCCTCGGCCGAGGCCGGGTACAACCGCCGCGGCCAGTTGCTGGAACAGAAAGACCGTTCCGGTTCGCTGCTCACGGACAGTTATTCCCTGACCGGCCAGCCGCTGAGCGAAACCCGCACGTTCCACGACGGCGAGCCGTTCACCACTCACCATGCGTTCAGCCCGCTCGGCGCGCTGCTCGAGCAGACCGACGCCGGCGGCCATCGGCGACGCTCGCGCTACGGCCTGGCCGGGCACCTTCGGCAGGTACAACTGTTGATCAGCGGCCAGAGCCAATGGCAGCCCGTGTTGCTTGATGCGCAGTACAACGCCGCCGACCAGATCATCGAGCAGCAGGCCGGTAATCTTGTCCTCAGTCGCTGGACGTACGACCCTGCAGACAGTCGTCTGCACACTCAGTCCAGTCGCAAAGACACTGGAGCAGTGCTGCAGAACCTCGAATATTTCTACGATCCCGTCGGCAATATCACCCGCATCGAAGACCACGCCTTTCAACCACGTTACTTCGCCAATCAGTTGATCGATGGCCACCGCGACTTCACCTACG
>NZ_FYDH01000004.1:229701-477878 GCF_900187475.1 Pseudomonas sp. Irchel s3h9
AGCAGTGCTGCAGAACCTCGAATATTTCTACGATCCCGTCGGCAATATCACCCGCATCGAAGACCACGCCTTTCAACCACGTTACTTCGCCAATCAGTTGATCGATGGCCACCGCGACTTCACCTACGACTCGCTCTATCGGTTGACCAGCGCCACCGGCTACGACGACGCCCCGCCGCCGGACATTCCCGGCCTGCCGCAACCGGGCGACCCGAACAATCGCCTCAACTACACCCAGACCTACCAGTACGACAACGGTGGCAATCTGATCGAACTGTGTCACGTACGCACCGGCAACAACTCGACCCGGCAAATGTTCATCGATCTGAAAAGCAATCGCGGGGTGCGCTGGAAAACCGGCGACGAGCCGCCGGATTTCGACACTTTGTTCGATCGCCACGGCAATCAACTGACCGTGCAACCGGGCCAACCGCTGCTCTGGAATACCCGCGATGAGCTGGAAAGCGTGATCCTGGTCCAGCGCGATGGCGGTTCCAATGATGCCGAGTACTACCGTTACAGCCAGGGTATGCGCGTGTTCAAACGCCACGAAACCTTCGCTGCCAACGCCGAGCATTTCCACCAGGTGCGCTATCTGCCGGGGCTTGAAATCCGCACCCGCGACAACAGTGAAGAACTGCACGTCATCACGCTCGGCAACGCCCGCTGCCTGCATTGGGCAAAGAACAATCCCAAAGACATCGACGGCGATCAATTGCGTTACAGCCTCGAAGATCACCTCGGTTCCTGTGCGATGGAACTGGATCAGCAAGCACAACTGATCAGCGAGGAAGGCTATTACCCGTTTGGCGCCACGGCGTGGATGACCCCACCTCCAGAGACCGGGGTCAGCTATAAATTCATCCGTTATTCGGGCAAAGAGATGGACGTCAGTGGCATGTATTACTACGGCGCACGCTATTACGCGCCGTGGTTGCAGCGTTGGGTCAGTGCCGATCCGGCCGGAGATGTGGATGGGTTGAATCTGTATGCGATGGTGTTGAACAACCCGTTAACTTATGTGGATGTGCAAGGCAACAGCCAAGAGAAATTCGATATCGTAAATTTCTCAAACTTCGTGACCACTCTCGGTGATTACTCAGCCACAACGCTGGACCAAATGCTGAAAGTATCAAGCGGACAGTACGGGACTGAACTGCTGGCGAATATTGTTGCAGAGTCACTGATAGGCACTGCCGGCTTCTTCGCTGGTTATTTCGGCGGCGGGTTCGCAGGCTCAACACTTACCGCTGCTATGCCCGCCGCCGTCGGCTTCTTGTCGGAGATGATTGCCATGCACATCAGCGGCGATATCGGCGAGGAGATCGCCAGCAAATACACGTCCTTTGCAAATATGACAGTCCCATTGATTCCACAAACTTCGGCAATGAGCGTCGCAGCCATTGATCAAAAGGTCGGCATCACAGAGCGTTCATCGAGTTTCACGCCGGCCGATGCCGCCAACACCTTACTGAACCGCGGCGTCGGAACATTTGTTCCAGGCGTGGGGGCGACACTTAATATCGGTTCGCGGGTGCAGGAGGTGGAGGACATTAAACAGGGTCTGGATCCGGTCAAGATTGAAAAAATCGAAACGATGCTCGCCGACTGGAAACAAGTCCTCACTTCGCGAATGGCCGATATTGAGAAAGCCTTCAGACGCGTAGGACAAAACACGATCAATTCGGCTGACGTGCTACCTGACAAGAGCCGCTTAATGGCTGCCAAGACCATTCGGCTCGATACCTTGCGAGAGCAGACCAGTGCAATCCTGGGATATATCGAAAGCAGCCAGACCACCCTGAAGTGGCACAAAGAAGATTTGCTGACAGACAACAGATTTTTGCGCAAACAAGCGAAACCAGCGTCGAAATTTCAGACATTTGTTCAGCCCTTCACCAAACACAAATTCGCATGAAATACGACCCTGTTCATAGGCGCACTCCAACGGTGGCGGTGATCGATGGCCGGGGCTCGCCGATCCGTCAGGTCAGTTACTTGCGCACTCTGGCAGACGACACACCAAAAGCACTCGTGTCGCTTCAGCAATACGATGTGGTCGGCCGTATGGTGGCGCAGCGGGATCCGCGTCTGCCCACTGCGAACCTCATTAACGTCTACTCACTAAACGGTGATGGGGTATTGACCGACAGCGTCGACGCCGGCTGGCGCCTGATCCTGCCGGGGCTGGCGGGTGAGCCGTTGCGGCGCTGGGATCAGCGCGGTAGCCAGTGGCAGACGATCTTCGATGAGCAACTGCGGGTGGTCGCGGTCGAGGAAAATGGCCAACCCGATGTCGATGTTTTCATTTACGCCGATGCCTCGGCCGAAGCCGGATACAACCGTCGCGGCCAGTTGCTGGAACAGAAAGACCGTTCCGGTTCGCTGCTCACGAACAGCTTTTCCCTGACCGGCCAGCCGCTGCGGGAAACCCGCACGTTCCACGACGGTGAGCCGTTCACCACTCACCATGTGTTCAGCTCGCTCGGCGCGCTGCTCGAGCAGACCGACGCCGGTGGCCATCGGCGACGCTCGCGCTACGGCCTGGCCGGGCAACTCAAGCAAACGGAACTGCTGATCAAGGATACGTCTGACTGGCAACCGGTATTGCTGGACGCACAGTACAACGCCAACGAGCAGATCATTGAACAACTGGCCGGCAATCGCGTCCTCAGTACGTGGACGTACGACCCTGCAGACAGTCGTCTGCACACTCAGTCCAGTCGCAAAGACACCGGCGCAGTGCTGCAGAACCTCGAATATTTCTACGATCCCGTCGGCAATATCACCCGCATCGAAGACCACGCCTTTCAACCACGTTACTTCGCCAATCAGTTGATCGATGGCCACCGCGACTTCACCTACGACTCGCTCTATCGGTTGACCAGCGCCACCGGCTACGACGACGCCCCGCCGCCGGACATTCCCGGCCTGCCGCAACCGGGCGACCCGAACAATCGCCTCAACTACACCCAGACCTACCAGTACGACAACGGTGGCAACCTGATCGAACTGTGTCACGTACGCGCCGGCAACAACTCGACCCGGCAAATGTTCATCGATCTGAAGAGCAATCGCGGGGTGCGTTGGAAAACCGGCGACCCGGAACCGGTGTTTGGCGATCTGTTCGACAGTCACGGTAACCAGAAAGCGATGCACCCCGGCAAGCCGCTGATCTGGAATGCCCGCGATGAGGTGGAGAGCGTGACGCTGATCCAGCGTGAAAACGATCGCAATGACGCCGAGCATTACCTTTACAGCCAGGGCATTCGCGTGTTCAAACGCCACGAAACCTTCGCTGCCAACGCCGAACATTTCCACCAGGTGCGCTACCTGCCCGGGCTTGAAATCCGCACCCGCGACAACGGTGAAGAACTGCACGTCATCACCCTCAGTAACGCCCGCTGCCTGCATTGGGCAAAGAACAACCCCAAAGATATCGACAGCGATCAATTGCGTTACAACCTTGAAGATCATCTCGGCTCCAGCGTGATGGAACTGGATCAAGACGCCGTCATGATCAGCCAGGAAGGCTATTACCCCTTTGGCGAAACCGCGTGGATGGCACCGAATTCGGAAACCAGGTACCGCTTCATCCGCTATTCGGGCAAGGAGATGGATGTCAGCGGGTTGTACTACTACGGCGCCCGCTATTACGCGCCGTGGTTGCAACGCTGGGTCAGTGCCGACCCGGCAGGGGATGTGGATGGGCTGAACCTATATGGGTTTGTGCGCAACAATCCCATGACTTACTTCGACACGACAGGCAACAAAACAGAAGAAGCTCAACCGTCAAGCGCAGGCGTTCGGGCATTTATTACCGGAAACACTCCCACAGAGCGTATGCAGAAGAAACTGGCCTTCCATAACGAGCTGCTTTCAGCCGTCGATCTGGCTGTCAGGGATGTCACCACTCAAATACTCAATCATCGCTCTGAGCCCAACAGCAGGGTATCAACCGCGAAACGTACAGGTTTTTTTCTTGCGGAAAAGGGCACATCCAACGCGGTTGGCATAGGCATGAGCGCAGCCGGGGTAGCACTGGGAATCCCTGGCGGCCCTCTGGGAATGCTGATTGGCGGGGTTCTTGGTTTCCTAGTCGGAAAAACCGTGAGTAAAACGACGAAAGCGATCGGCAGAAAAACCGGTTTGAACACCTCCATCAGCTTGCAACCGGATCGATTGAAAGGAACCAGGCTGTTAAAGCAAACACAGGCCGAACAAGGGCCCGTGGTTAACTTTAAAGCTATCGCCGATTACAACCCGCTCAAACCCGAAGGACGGCAAGAGATCAAACAAGGCGGCATCGCGGCTGGCAAGGAATTGGCGCTGGCAGGCGCTGGCAAGATCCCCTACGTCGGGCCGACTATCAAGGTGATTCCGGACACCCTCGATCTCTTGAATGAAATAGCAACCAGCGCAAATGATCTTACCGAGGATGAGGTGACTGCACTGGATGCCGACATTACCGACACGATTAATATGCTGCAGTATCGCTCGGAACATTTAATCGAAACGGTCAAGACCCTGAGTCGTACTGACCCCTCTAAGCGCATTGAACGCATTGAACGCGACACAGGACAGCGAATAAAAAGGCTTCGAAACCTGAGGACCGTGCTTCATTCCAATTCGTCGACTTTTACTGCCGTATGAAAAGGTGACGACGCGACTCCTGGCCTGAACAGTGCTCATGGTAAGGTGCCTGCCCGTCCTTATTCCTGCGCCCAGCATGCTGCCGACTTCCCGTACCCTGCGTCTGTCGTTGTATACCCTGCTGATCATTGCCGGCGCGGCGCTTGCCGCTACGCTTGCGATCCGCCACGCCGAACGTCAGGCGCTGGAGGAGGATGCCGCCCGTGCCAACCAGCAACTGGCGTTGTACGCCAACTCCCTGCATACCCTGATCGACCGCTACCGCGCCCTGCCCGCCGTGCTGGCGCTGGACCCGCAATTGCGTTCGGCGCTGGCCGGGCCGGTCGATGCCGACGAGCAGGCGGCGCTGAATCTCAAGCTGGAAAAGATCAACGGCGCGGCGCAATCCTCGACCCTTGAACTGCTTGATCACACGGGCCTCGCCGTGGCAGCGAGCAACTGGCGCTTGCCGAGCAGTTACGTCGGCCACAATTACGGTTTCCGCCCCTACTTCAGCCAGACCCGCACCCAAGGCACCGGGCGTTTTTACGCGGTGGGCGTGACCAGCGGAATTCCCGGCTATTTCCTCTCCAGCGCGGTGCTCGGCGACAACGACGAGTTCCTTGGCGCAATGGTGGTCAAGCTGGAATTCCCCGAGCTGGAACGCGAATGGAGTCAGGGCAATGACACACTGCTGGTCAGCGATGCGCGCGGGATCATCTTCATCGCCAACCAGCCCGGCTGGCGCTATCGCGCGCTGCGGCCATTGAGCGCCCGCGACATCGATGAGATCAAAGCCACCCGGCAGTACGACAAGCAATCGCTGCAGCCCTTGACTCATTTGTCGCTGCGCCGCTTCGATGACAACAGCGACCTGCGCCGCGTCGAAGGCCCGCAAGGCACGGCGGATTATCTATGGGAATCGCTGCCCCTGAGCGCCGAAGGCTGGACCCTGCACCTGCTGCGCCATCCGCAAGTGGCGTTCGAAGACCTGCGCAACGCCGGGCTGGCCGCCGCCGGGGTGTGGCTGGCGCTGGTGTTTCTGTTGCTGTTTCTCAACCAGCGCTGGCGCCTGTCGAAAATCCGCCAGCGCAACCGCGAAGAACTTGAACAGTTGGTGGAAGAACGCACCCGCGATTTGCGCACCGCGCAGGACGGCCTGGTGCAATCGGCCAAACTCGCCGCGCTCGGCCAGATGTCCGCCGCGCTGGCCCATGAAATCAATCAGCCGCTGACCGCTCAGCGCATGCAACTGGCGACGCTGCGCCTGCTGCTCGAGCATGGCCGGGTCGACGATGCTTATAAAGCCTTGAAACCGGTAGACGAGATGCTCACGCGCATGGCTGCCCTCACCGGCCACCTCAAGACCTTCGCGCGCAAAAGCCCCAGCGGCTTGCGTGAGCGCCTGGATCTGGCGACGGTGGTCGATCAGTCTTTGCAGTTACTCGATGCACGGTTGCGTGACGAGCAGGTCAGTCTGGTGTTGCACCTGACGCGTCCGGCATGGGTGCGCGGTGATGCGATTCGTCTCGAACAGGTGCTGATCAACCTCCTGCGCAACGCCCTCGATGCGATGCAGGGCAAAGCGTGCAAGCGTCTCGAAATCCGTCTGGAAGCCGATGAACAACTGTGGCGCCTGAGCGTCAGCGACAATGGCGGCGGCATCGCCGAAGACCATTTGGGCCAGGTCTTCGATCCGTTCTTCACCACCAAACCGGTGGGCGACGGTTTGGGTCTCGGCCTGGCGGTATCCTTCGCCATCGTGCATGAATCCGGCGGCCGTCTGAGTGCTGAAAATGGCGACAGCGGCGCGGTGTTCAGCCTGACTTTGCCGATCGATCTGGAGGCACACATCTGATGCTCAATTCAGTGATGGTGGTCGATGACGAAAGCAGCATTCGCAGCGCCGTCGAGCAGTGGCTGAGCCTGTCCGGCTTCGAGGTGCAGTTGTTCAGCCGCGCCGAAGAATGCCTCGCCGCCCTGCCCGCGCACTTTGCCGGGGTCATCCTCAGCGACGTGCGCATGCCCGGCATGGGCGGCCTGGCGTTGTTGGCCGAAGTGCAGAAACGCGACGCTGACCTGCCGGTAATTCTGCTCACCGGTCATGGCGATGTACCGATGGCCGTCGAGGCGATGCGCGACGGTGCTTACGACTTTCTGGAAAAACCGTTCAGCCCGGAAACCCTGCTCGGCAGCTTGCGCCGGGCGCTGGACAAACGCCGGCTGATTCTGGAAAACCGTGCGCTGCACGAGCAGGCCGACAACCGCGCGAAACTCGATGCGACGTTGCTCGGTGTGTCCCGTGGTTTGCAGACGTTGCGTCGGCAAGTGCTGGACCTGGCGGCGTTGCCGGTCAATGTGTTGATCCGTGGCGAAACCGGCAGCGGCAAGGAACTGGTCGCGCGCTGCCTGCATGATTTCGGCCCGCGCGCTACCAAGCCGTTTGTGGCGCTGAACTGCGCGGCGATTCCTGAGCAGTTGTTCGAGGCGGAGTTGTTCGGTCACGAGAGCGGTGCATTTACCGGCGCCTCGGGCAAGCGCATCGGCAAGCTGGAATACGCCGATGGCGGCACCTTGTTTCTCGATGAAATCGAAAGCATGCCGCTGGCACAGCAGGTGAAACTGTTGCGCGTGTTGCAGGAGCAGAAGCTTGAACGGCTGGGCTCGAACCAGAGCATTCGCGTTGACCTGCGGATTGTCGCGGCGACCAAACCGGATCTGCTCGATGAAGCTCGGGCCGGGCGATTTCGCGAGGATCTGGCGTATCGCCTGAACGTCGCCGAACTGCGTTTGCCGCCCTTGCGCGATCGCCGCGAAGACATTCCGCTGCTGTTCGAAACCTTCGCCCACAATGCCGCTGAGCGCCTGGGGCGTACGTTTCCGCCCTTGAGTGGCGCGCAGTTGAGTCATCTGCTCAGCCACGACTGGCCGGGCAACGTACGCGAACTAGCGAACGTTGCCGAACGTCAGGTGTTGGGCCTGGATGAACCGGCACCGGGGATTGATCCGGGGCAATCGCTGGCGGCGCAGCAGGAGGCGTTTGAGGCGCAGTGTTTGCGTGCGGCGCTGACCCGGCACAAGGGCGATGTGAAAGCGGTACTTGAAGAGTTGCAACTGCCGCGCCGCACGTTCAATGAAAAGCTGCAGCGGCATGGGTTGAGTCGGGAGATGTTTTTGGCTGAGTGAGGCTGGGTCGGGATTTTTGCTGCGGCTGAAAACCATCCCCCTCACCCCAGCCCTCCCGAAACGTCGGACCGCCCCCAAGGGGGCGAGGGGGAAAGGGAGCCGATCTTCATGCTTTTCGAAACCTGAGTTCGACTCGGTATCTCAGGTCGGCGTAACTATCAAAAGCACCTCGATCAGTCCCCTCTCCCCCCGGGAGAGGGTTAGGGTGAGGGGCTTTTGATCTCAGCCCCAATAAGCGGAAATCCGCTCACAAGATCAATTCCATCGGCACAAATCCGCTCACCCAATCCCGCCACGCCCTCTAAACCGGCCCTCCCCCCGTTGGCACACCTCCTGCTATAGCCCTCGCAGGCTGCGTTTCGACGCGCTCCACAAAAACAATTAAACGAAGGATCCTTCAATGGATAACTCCAACGCCCTGCCACTTGGGTCGGCTGCCGTGCCGGCCAAAGAAAGAACCACCGCCAGCCGGATCAAATCGATCTTCAGCGGTTCCGTCGGCAACATGGTCGAGTGGTACGACTGGTATGTGTATGCCGCCTTCTCCCTGTATTTCGCGAAAACCTTCTTCCCCGCCGGTTCCACCACCGCCCAACTGATGAACACCGCCGCGATTTTCGCCGTCGGCTTTCTGATGCGTCCGATTGGCGGCTGGCTGATGGGGATGTACGCCGACAAGGTCGGCCGTAAAAAAGCCTTGATGGCCTCGGTTTACCTGATGTGCTTCGGCTCGCTGCTGATCGCCCTCAGCCCGAACTACGAAACCATCGGCATCGGCGCGCCGATCCTGCTGGTGTTCGCCCGTCTGCTGCAGGGCCTCTCGGTCGGTGGCGAATACGGCACCTCGGCAACCTATCTCTCGGAGATGGCGACCAAGGAACGTCGCGGCTTCTTCTCCAGCTTCCAGTACGTGACCCTGATCTCCGGCCAGCTCATCGCGCTGGGCGTCCTGATCGTGCTGCAGAACGTGCTGACCACTGAACAACTGTACGCGTGGGGCTGGCGTATTCCGTTCGCCATCGGCGCGCTGTGTGCGGTCGTGGCGCTGTACCTGCGTCGCGGCATGGAAGAAACCGAGTCGTTCACCAAAAAAGAGAAGTCCAAGGAAAGCGCCATGCGCACCTTGATGCGCCACCCCAAAGAACTGTTGACCGTGGTCGGCCTGACCATGGGCGGCACCCTGGCGTTCTACACCTACACCACCTACATGCAGAAATACCTGGTGAACACCGTCGGCATGAGCATCTCCGACTCGACCACCATCTCTGCCGCCACGCTGTTCCTGTTCATGTGCCTGCAACCGATCATCGGCGGCCTCTCGGACAAGATCGGTCGTCGTCCGATCCTGATCGCCTTCGGCGTGCTGGGGACGATCTTCACCGTGCCAATCCTGATGACCCTGCACACCATTCAGACCTGGTGGGGCGCGTTCTTCCTGATCATGGCAGCGCTGATCATCGTCAGCGGCTACACCTCGATCAACGCGGTGGTGAAAGCCGAACTGTTCCCGACCGAGATCCGCGCCCTGGGCGTTGGCCTGCCGTATGCACTGACCGTGTCGATCTTCGGCGGCACCGCTGAATACATCGCGCTGTGGTTCAAGAGCATCGGCATGGAAACCGGTTACTACTGGTATGTGACGGCATGCATCGCGGTGTCGTTGCTGGTGTACATCACCATGAAGGACACCCAGAAGCATTCGCGGATCGTGACTGACTGATCGGGTTTCACAGCCACTGCAATGGTGGCTGTGATGGACTCTTCGCGAGCAGGCTCGCTCCCACATCTGGAATGCATTTCCCTGTGGGAGCGAGCCTGCTCGCAATTGGGTCACAGCGTTATCCAGACCTGCATGAAAAATCCCTCACACACGCCGCACAGCGATTAATCGCTAATTAATGCTGCCCCCTCATTCTGCAATCACCTGATCGATGACCTGCGCGACGCTCGCTCCGACGACGAAAGCGAATTCAACGTGCCGCCCTTAACATCAAGTTAATCGATTGTTCTTAGCATTAATTTGCGCTTTTTAATCAACTTATTTGGCGTAGCATTAAACCCATGCAAGACACACCGCCAACGAATCTGGAGTAACCGACATGAAAACCAAACTGATCCTCGCCCTGACCCTGTCCGTACTGGCCGCTAATACCTTTGCTGCCGATGGCTCGGATCGCACCAAATCCGCCGACTTCATCAACGGCGCCAGCGCCGCCATCGAAACCAGCCACACCGGTACTTATGCCGCTGATGGTTTTGATAAAACCAGCCTTGGCAAAGCTGTGGCTGCTGATGGTTTCGACAAGACCAACCTGGGTAAAACCGTCGCGGCTGACGGTTTCGATAAAACCGGCACCGCGGCTGCCATCAGCTAATTTTCAGCGTTCGTCCCACAGCCCGGCCTTGGCCGGGCTTAGTCATTTCTGGGGGATGACAATTTTCTCAAATACACACAAATCCACTGTAGGAGCTGCCGAAGGCTGCGATCTTTTGATCTTGATCTTTAAAAGCAAAATCAAAAGATCGCAGCCTTCGGCAGCTCCTACACGGGGTTTTGCGTCTGGCTGGAAATATGCGGGGCGTCCTTGCACTATGGCTGCATCCGAAACGCAGCCTCAGGAATTCACCCACCATGCCCGATGACATCCACTTCTACGAACCCGCCAACGGCCACGGTCTGCCCCACGATCCGTTCAACGCCATCGTCGGCCCACGCCCCATCGGCTGGATTTCCTCGCAGGATGCCAACGGCCGCTTGAACCTGGCGCCGTACAGCTTCTTCAATGCCTTCAACTACATTCCGCCGATCATTGGTTTTTCCAGCGTCGGGCGCAAAGACAGCCTGAACAACATCGAGCAGACCGGCGAGTTCGTCTGGAACCTCGCCAACCGCCCGCTGGCCGAGCAGATGAATCAGAGCTGCGCGATGGTCGCGCCTGAGGTCAACGAGTTTGAATTGGCGGGTTTGACGACAGTGGCGTCAAAGGTGATTTCAGTACCACGGGTCGCCGAAAGTCCGGTGTCCTTTGAATGCAAGGTCACGCAGATCATTCAGTTGCAGCGCGCCGATGGCGAAACCGTGCCGAGCTGGCTGATCCTCGGCGAAGTGGTCGCCGTGCATATCGCCAAGTGGCTGTTGAAGGACGGCATTTACGACACCGCCGCAGCAGAACCGATTCTGCGCGGCGGCGGACCGGCGGATTATTTCCAGTTGGGGCCTGAGGCCCTGTTCAAGATGTGGCGTCCGGGCGCAAACAAGTAACGCGTTACCAGATCAACTCGGCGTCTTCAGTGACGCCTTTGAGGTTATCCAGCTCATTGATGGCCGCTTCATCAGCGGCAATGGCGCCGGGGAAGATCTGGTCATTCAACAGTTTGTGAAAGCGTGGTGCACCGCCATCGACCAGGGCCTTGACCGCGATTGCCGCGTGATAGCCCTTGTTGCCGCCCAACTCGACGGGGACGACTGCGGAAACTGCTTCGAAGTGTTCGAACTCTTTACGTGCCATGTCACATATCCCGGCTCAGACAAACAAGCCGGACATTAAACCCTCAACCGACGAGTTTGTGTACCGGCGCCGGGCATTGACCGAGGGCTTGCGCCGCCGATACGTCCTTGAACGTGTGGAAGTCGAGGCTGTTGACCACCAGTTCCTGCACAAGCTCGGCGAAGATTTCCATCGACGGGCTGTTGAAATAGTTGGTCATCATTTGCTGGCTGCTCCAGAACCCGCAGACCAGCCACAACTCGGGATCACACTGCGAATGCTGCAAGGCAAAGCTCAGGCAACCGGGGGCGGCGCGGGACGGCTCGATCAACGCGCTCAGGCGTACACCGAGTTCCGCCGAACGCCCGGCGCGCGCTCGAACGAAGGCCATATGACTGACGGGAATCTGCTTGGACATGTTCAACCCTCCCAGGGAGTCGCGTGGCAGCCGGGGGACGGGCTGCGACAGGATCAAAGGTTAAGGGCCGCACGCCAGCCGCCGTTAGTCGATTCCTGTCGCTGCGTTGCACAATCCTGCGAGACTGCGCAGAAGACCTGTAACAACCTGTAAAACTGCGTCACACGGTTGTCATACGGCGTATCAAGCAACTTTGCCGCCCTACATCCTGCTATGGCTGAGCCCGCCCACAATCCCATGCAGAATCAGGCAAGCATTTCGCAGGATGTGTCTACCGCTGGCGCTTGCACAAACATATGCTCTGCTCCATTCCACCTCCCCTGCCGAGGATGCCGTGCATGACGTCATTCGATCGTTTTCAAGCCGAACCCAGCGCTGACATGGAAAAACAGCGCGCGGAACTGGCGGCGATCATCCGCCGCAACACCACCGACGATGGCAGCTACGAGACCGCCATCGGCTCGCTGTTCATGTCGCGCCACACCCGATCCCACGACTTTGCCCCGGTGCTCGCGCAACCGGCGCTGTGCATCATGGCGCAGGGACGTAAGGAAGTGCGGCTGGCCGACGAGTTCTTTAATTACGATCCGCTGAATTATCTGGTGGTGTCGGTTTCGATGCCGTTAAGCGGGCGCGTGGTGAATGTCTCGCCGGAAGAACCGATCCTCGCCGTGCGCCTGGATATCGACCCGACCGAAATCACCGCGCTAATCGCCGACGCCGGCCCGATGGGCGTGCCGACGCGGCCGACCGGGCGGGGTTTGTATGTCGAGCAGATCGACAGTTCGATGCTCGATGCCGTGCTGCGTCTGGCCCGATTGCTCGATGCACCGAAAGACATCGCCATGCTCGCGCCGCTGATTCGCCGGGAGATTCTTTATCGCCTGTTGCGCAGCCCGCAGGGCCATCGTTTGTATGAAATCGCGATCGCCAACAGCCAGAGCCATCGCATCAGTCAGGCGATCAAATGGTTGAACGGCAACTTCGAACAGCCGCTGCGCATTGATGACCTGGCCAAAGAAGTGAACCTCAGCGTCTCGACCTTGCATCACCGTTTCAAGGCGATGACGGCGATGAGTCCGTTGCAGTATCAGAAGCAGTTGCGCCTGCAAGAGGCGCGGCGCCTGATGCTGGCCGAGGGGCTGGAAGCGTCGGCGGCGGGGTATCGCGTCGGGTATGAAAGTCCGTCACAGTTCAGCCGTGAGTACAGCCGCTTGTTTGGTGCACCGCCGTTAAGGGATTTGGCGCGATTGAGACTTTCGGTGTGAACTTCAAGAGCCCCTCACCCTAACCCTCTCCCAGAGGGAGAGGGGACTGAATGGGGAATATTGGAGAGGTTCACCGACCTGAAAGTGCTTTACCGAATCCACAATCAACTGGATTTTTCAGGTCGATGGATAACGCCTGACACCTCGGTCGGCTCCCTCTACCCCAGGAAAGGGGACTGAATGGGGGATATTGAAGAAGTACGCTGACCTGAAAGTACTTTGCCGAATCCATAACCGACTCGATATCTCAGGTCGATGGATAGCGCCAGACACCTCGGTCGGCCCCCTCTCCCTCCGGGCGGTCCGACGTTTCGGGAGGGCTGGGGTGAGGGGCGATTTGGAGTCAGCCCCCAATCTAAGCCCCCAACACCCGACAAGCGTCCGCCGGCAACGTCACCGACACCGGATGCCCAATCCCCAACCCGATCCCCTGACACGGCGTACTCAGCGCCGTAAACGTCACCCCGGAACACTCCACCGTCGTCTCGATGGTCGCGCCGATATCACGCACAAACGTCACCTTGCCGAGCAATCGATTCCCCGCCGTCGCTTGCGGTGCGGACAGTTGCAGGTCTTCGGGGCGAATCAGCATCTTCACCTTCTGCCCGACGACAATGCTGCTGCAGATCGGCACTTGCAGCGCGTCACCACCCGGCAGGCTGACCTTGCCATCGCCCAGCGCCGTGGCCGGGAAAATATTGCCCGAGCCGATGAAGTCCGCGACAAACTCATTGGCCGGATGCCGATAGATTTCGATCGGCGTACCGACCTGCTGCACCTTGTGTTCGCCCAGCACGACGACGATATCGGCCATGGTCATCGCTTCGCGCTGATCGTGGGTGACCATGATCGTGGTGATGTTCAGGCGCTGCTGCAGTTGGCGGATTTCCACCTGCATCGACTCGCGCAGCTTGGCGTCGAGCGCCGATAGCGGCTCATCGAGCAGGAGGATTTTCGGGTGCGAAGCAATCGCCCGGGCAATCGCCACGCGCTGCCGCTGGCCGCCGGAAAGTTTCGCCACCGGGCGATCGATCATCGCCTGCAACTGGATCAGCTCCAGCAACTCGACCACGCGCTTGTGTTGATCAGCCTTGCTGACGCCGCGCAACTTCAGCGGGTAGGCGATGTTCTCGCCAACGGTCATGTGCGGGAACAGCGCCAGCGACTGGAACACCATGCCGAAGTTGCGCAGGTGCGCCGGGGTCTGGCCGATGTCTTCGCCGTCCAGACGAATCTCGCCACCACTCAAGGTTTCCAGCCCGGCGATCATCCGCAGCAAGGTGGTTTTGCCGCAGCCGGACGGGCCGAGGAAACACACCAGTTTGCCTTCCGGCAAATGCAGGTTGACGTCTTGTACCGCGCACGCCGAGCCGTAGAATTTCTCGACGTTTTCCAGAATCAGACCAGTCATGTTGCACCTCAAATCAAAAGGAAACGCCGCCCTCGCCCACCAGCTTCTCCAGCGCCCAGATCAGGACGAAGTCGATCAGCACGATCAGCACGGCAAACGAGAACACGGTAGGGTCGAGCGATGACACGGTGCGGCTGTACATCCAGATCGGCACGGTCATGACGTCGATGGTGTAGAGGAAATAGGTCACGGTGAATTCGTTGAACGAGACGATGAACGCCAGCAGCATGCCGGCCAGAATCCCCGATTTCATCAACGGCACCACCACATCGACAATTGCGCGCAACGGCGAAGCGCCAAGCATCCGCGCCGCTTCCTCGACCTCGCTGCCGATGGAAAGCATCGCTGCGGTGCAGTTCTTCACCACAAACGGCAGCGCCAGAATCACGTGGGCAATCACCAGCCGCGAAGTGGTCAGGTGGAACGGCAGGCTGTCGAACACCAGCAGCAAGGCCAGGCCTAACACCACCATCGGGAACACCAGCGGCAGCGACATCAGTTGCAGCGCCACGGCCTTGCCACGGAATTCGCAGCGGGTCAGCGCATACGCGGCAGGCACCGCGATCAGCGTGGCAAAAACCATCGTCAGGCACGACACCAACAGGCTGGTGGCCATGGCCTGACCGAGGCTGAGCACGTCGCTGGCGTCCGGCGAAACAAAGGTGTGCCAGGCCGCTTTGTACCATTGCAGGCTGTAGCTGCTCGGTGGGAAGTCGAGGTTCGACGCACCGCTGAACGACATGACGATCATGGTCAGGATCGGCAACACCGCCAGCAGCAGAATGAAGCCGGAGAGGATGCCGGCGAACTTGCCGGTTTCGCCGGGCAACAGCACCATGCGCTTCTTGGTCAGGGCACTCATTGCGAAGCCTCCAGCAGACGCCGACGACGGCCAGTGATGTATTCAGAGAGAGTCATGATCGCCAGCGTGGCGACAATCAGCACCACCCCGGCTGCCGACGCGGCGGGCCAGTTCATCAGCGGCGCGATCTGGTCATGCACCATCACCGCCAGCATCGGCACGCGACGGCCACCGAGCAGCAACGGCACCACGAAGCTGCTGGCGTTGTAGGCGAACACCAACGTTGCACCGGTGATGATCCCCGGCAAACTCATCGGCAGAACCACTTGGCGGAACACTTGAAAACGGCTGGCACCGAGGGTTGCGGCTGCTTCTTCATAGCTTCGCGCGACGCCGCGCATGGCGCTGGCAATCGGCAACACCGCGAGTGGAAACGCTGTTTGCACCAGGCCCATCAGAACGCCGTTCTGGTTGTACAGCAACATGATCGGCCGCTTGATCAGGCCGAGGCCCATCAGCGCCTGATTGAGCATGCCGCCGGGACCGAGAATCACCAGCCAGCCGTAGCTTTGCAGCAGCAGATTGACCAGCAGTGGCAACAGCACCGCTGCGAGGAAAATCCGCCGCAGAAACGGCGAGGTCAGCCGCGACATGGTGTACGCCACCGGGATCGCCAGCACCACGGCAATCACCGCGCTGATCAGCGCCAGACGCAAGGTCAGCAGCAAGGATTTCAGGTAATAGGGTTCGAGCAACTGGGCATAACTGGCCAGGCTGAAACCGCTCCATTCCGCGCCTTTGGTGCCGACGCTCATGCGTAGCACCAACAGGCTGGCGGCGATCAGCACGCCGAGAAACAGCATCGACGGCGTGAGGAAAAGCCACGCCCGCGCTGTCGGAGAAATACCGCGCGCCGGACGCACATCGCCGGCGCCAACCGGTTGGGTCAGGGATTGATGTTCCATAGCAATGATCTCGTCAATGGAAGAACAACTGACAAACACAACCTTCATATTCACTGAGAAACCTGTGGGAGCTGGCTTGCCAGCGATAGCAATCTGTCAGTGACATCATTGTCGACAGGAAGGCCGTCATCGCTGGCAAGCCAGCTCCCACAAGGGTTTGCGGTGTTCTGAAGGTTTGTGTTCGGCTCAGGAAGAAAAAATTTCCGTATAGCGACGAATCCATTGGTCATGCACGGTGGCCAGGAAGGCGTTGTCGTGCATGATCGCCTTCTCGGCAATCTGCTCCGGCGTCAGAATGAACGGGCTCTTGCGCGCTTCGGCGGAGATGATCGCCTTGGCGTTGACCGGGCCGTTGAAGATGTCTTCGGCCATCTTGCCCTGCACCAGCGGGTCGAGGGAGTGGTCGATAAACGCGTAAGCCAGATCGGTATCTCCCGGCCGATTCTTCGGCATCACCGAAAGCATCAGGTCGGTGTAGAAACCTTCCTTCATGCCGAACGTAGCGCCGAGGCCGTAGTTCGGATCGCGGATCTGCTTGGGAAAAAATGCCGGGGCATAGAGGCCGCCCATGTCCAGCGAACCGGTGCGGAACAGCTCGGCAATCTGGTTCGGGTTTTCGCCCAACGTCACCACGCGATCCTTGAGTTCGGCGAGTTTCTTGAAGCCCGGTTCGATGTTGTGTTCGTCACCGCCGGCCAGTTTCGCGGCGATGATGATCAGGTCCATCGCCTCGGTCCAGTTCGGCGGAGGCAGGAAAATATTCGGCGCCAGATCGGCATCCCACAACGCGGCATAACTGCTCGGCGCCTCTTTCTGGGTGCGAGTGCTGTAGACCAGACTGTTGCACCACAACAGGTAACCGATGCCGTGGCCATTGGCGCCAGTGCGGTATTTTTCCGGGACGTCGATCAGGTTGGGAATACGGTTGAGGTCGGGTTTTTCCAGCAGCCCGGCGGCCGCCAGACCTTCGGCACCGACGCCGGCCAACGTGATGATGTCGTACTGCGGACGATCACCGCCGGCCTTGAGTTTGGCGACCATTTCCGAAGTGCTGCCGGTGCGGTCGGCGATGACCTTGGCGCCAGTCTTGGCTTCGAACGTGGCGGCGATATTGCGCAGTGCCGCGAGGCCGGTGTCATCCGACCAGGTCAGCAAACGCAGGGTCTTGCCGGCGAACCGCGTGTCGCTGGCGCTCGCCCGGATGAAGGGCATGCTCAGGGCGGCCGCAGCCACCGAGGCGACGCCGACGGTTTTAATGAATTGACGCCTGTTCAGATCGTGCTCGCCCATGACGGACTCCCTTTGTTCTTTTAAGTATGAGGTTGGTCGCAACCGTTGCATCCGCGCGGCCGGATCCGCTGCAGGCCTTGTTTTCAAAGGCCTGCAGCGCTGCCGACGGGTTCATCCTGAGGTCGTGCAAAACACCTGACTATCGAAAAAAACTCATTGAAGCCATGACGTCGACGCATGCCTCGTTGCGAGGCATGCGCTCACCTTTTTCGGGCGTTCAGAGCGCCCGGATCACGTGTTTGATTTCCTGAAACGCGGCCAGGCCCCACGGTCCCAATTCGCGGCCGATGCTGCTCTGCTTGTAACCGCCCCACGCGGTTTGCGGGAAGATCACTTGCGGCGCGTTGAGCCACACCAGCCCCGCCTGCAGGGCGTTGGCGACCCGCTCGGCGGTCTCGGCGTTACGCGTCACCACACTGGCGACCAGGCCGAATTGGCTGTCGTTGGCCAGGGCAATTGCCTCGGCTTCGCTGCTGAAACGGCGCACACACAGCACCGGACCGAAAATCTCTTCGCACCACAGCGCACTGTCGAGGGGCACGTCGGTGAACACGGTTGGCTGCAAAAAATATCCGCGCGGCAGATCTGCCGGACGATTGCCGCCGCACACTAGCTTCGCGCCAGCGCTCAGACCCCGGTCGATGTGACCAAGCACGCGCTGGTATTGCGCCTGATTGACCAGTGCGCCCATCTCCACGTCCGGGTCGAACGGATCCGCCACGCGAATCGCCTGCGCACGCTTGTGCAAACGTTCAAGGAATTCATCCGCCAATTGATCGGCAACCAACACACGGCTGGTGGCCGAGCACATCTGCCCGGCATTGAAGAAACCGCCACCGCAAGCCAACTCGACCGCTAGTTGCAGATCCGCATCTTCGAGCACCAGCAGCGAAGATTTGCCGCCCAGTTCCAGACTCACGCCCTTCACCGTTTCGGCGGCGCGCTGCATCACCTGGACACCGACGGCGTTACTACCGGTGAAGGAAATCTTGGCGATGCGCGGATCCGCCGACAGTGGTGCACCGACCGCCAGGCCAGTACCGCAAACGACGTTGAACACGCCGTTGGGCAGGCCGGCTTCGGCGATGATCGCCGCCAGCTCCAGCTCTGGCAGCGGCGTGACTTCCGACGGTTTCAGCACCACGCAGCACCCGGCGGCGAGGGCCGGCGCAAGTTTCCACGCGGTGGTGACCATGGGGAAATTCCACGGCACGATCAGCCCGACCACGCCGCACGGCTCGCGCCGCAAGCGTGCGCTGAAATCATCGCTGGGCAGCGGCACGTTGCTGTCCTGTCTGGCGTCGAGGCCTTCAGCGAGTTCGGCGTAGTACTCGAAGGTGGCGATCACATCGTCGACGTCGATGGCCGCTTCGAACTGCGGTTTGCCGTTGTTGCTCGATTGCAGTTTCATCAAGTGATCGCGACCGTTGCGCACGCCATTGGCGATGTTGCGCAGAATCGCGCCGCGCTCGGCACCGCTGGTTTGCGACCAGTCCTTGAATGCTTCAGTCGCAGCGCTCACGGCCTGGCTCACCGCGTGCTCGTCACCACCATTGACCGTGGTCAGCAACGCCTCAGTGGCCGGGTTGATCACGCGCAGATGTTCGCGGCCGGCCGACCATTGGCCGTTGATGTAGAGGCCGTCGAGTGTGGTTGGAAAATTGATCACTTGGCCACCGCCTGCATCCACTGGTTCTGGTCGATTTCGATTACGCTCGGGCCTTGGCGATCGGTCGCGGCACGCAGTGCACTGCGCAGTTGTTCCACTGAGTTGATCGCTTCGGCGGCGCAGCCGAGGGCCTTGGCCACGCCAATGAAGTCCGGGGTGTAGATGTCGACGCCGACCGGTTCGATGGCGCGGTTGACCATGTATTTCTTGATCTCTTCGTAGCCCTGGTTATTCCACAGCAGGACGATCACCGGGGTGCGCGCTTCGACGGCGCTGGCCAGTTCCGGCAGGGTGAACTGCAGACCGCCGTCGCCGATCAGGCACACCACCGGTGGCCGTGCACCTTTATCGGGTTGCCCACCGAGCCATGCGCCAATCGCTGCCGGCAACGCATAGCCGAGGGTGCCGTAGCCGGTCGACGAGTTGAACCAGCGACGCGGACGCTCCGGATTGAAGGTCAGGTTGCCGGTGTACACCGGTTGCGTGGAGTCGCCGACGAACACCGCGTCGGGCAATTCGTGCAGTACGGTTTCGAGGAAACGGGTTTGCGCCAGCGTCGGTGCATCCCAGGTCGCGGCCAGATCATCACGCAGACGCGCCGCGCGTACCTGGCCCCAATCGTTGCGGCGCTCGGCCAGCGTTTTGTGCGACAAGGCGCTGAGCAATGCCTGCGCGGCATTGCGCGAATCGGCAACCAGGGCGACGTGTGGCGGATAGTTACGCACGGTCTGATCGGCGTCGATGTCGATGCGCAGCAGCTTGCCGGGAATCTCGAAACCACCGGCGAAGGTCACGTCGTAATCGGTTTCGGCCAGTTCGGTGCCGATCGCCAGTACCACATCGGCATCGGCGACCAATTCGCGGGTGGCGACCAGGCTTTGTGTCGAGCCGATCAGCAGCGGATGCGTCGACGGCAACAGACCTTTGGCGTTGATCGTCAGCGCTACAGGTGCGTCGAGCAGTTCAGCCAGTTCGGTAAGCTCTGCTGCGGCATCGATCGCACCGCCACCGGCGAGAATCAACGGACGTTGGGCGCCGGCCAGCAACGCGCTCATACGGCTTACGGCAGCGGGCGCGGCACCGGCGCGGTCGATGTTGACCGGAATACTGGCGAGCAGCTCATCGGCCTCTTCCACCAACACGTCCAGCGGAATTTCGATGTGCACCGGACGCGGACGCCCGGCCTGGAACAAGGCGAATGCGCGAGCGAGCACGCCGGGCAATTCCGACGCCGACATCAGGGTGTGAGAGAACGCTGCGACGCCAGCGACCAGTGCGCTCTGGTTCGGCAACTCGTGCAGCTTGCCGCGCCCGCCGCCCAACTGGTTGCGGCTCTGTACGCTGGAGATCACCAGCATCGGGATCGAGTCGGCGTAAGCCTGGCCCATGGCGGTGGTGATGTTGGTCATGCCCGGGCCGGTAATGATGAAGCACACACCCGGTTTGCCGCTGGTGCGCGCATAACCGTCGGCCATGAAACCGGCGCCCTGTTCATGTCGTGGGGTGACGTGGTTGATGCTCGAACGGGCCAGCCCGCGATACAGCTCCACGGTGTGCACGCCGGGAATGCCGAACACCTGCTCGACCCCATAACCTTCGAGTAACTTGACCAGTACTTCGCCACACGTCGCCATGTCATTGCCCTTTTGTCAGCTAAAAACACAGATCCCTTGTGGGAGCGAGCCTGCTCGCGAAAGCGCTGGATCAGCCAACATCAATGCTGAATGTGAAACAGCCTTCGCGAGCAGGCTCGCTCCCACATGACCTGAACATGGGCTCATTGAACGGTCGGCAGGTAGCGGCAACAATCGATTAAAAGTCATACTAGCCATGTCCTCACGTCATACCTTGGATCCCCATGAAACGACTGCCTCCCCTGCCCGCCCTGCATACGTTTCTGATCACAGCGCAGTGCTGCAACTTCACCCGGGCCGCCGAGCAGTTGCATATCACCCAGGGCGCGGTGAGCCGGCAGATCGCCGGGCTGGAAGATCATCTGGGGTATGAACTTTTCATTCGTCTGGCCCGTGGCCTGGAGTTGACGGCCGAAGGCCGGGAGTGGTTGCCACGGGTGGAGAAGGTCTTCGGTCTGATCACTGAGGCCACCGAGCAGATCGGTCTCAAGCGCGAAACCCTGCAACTCAAGGCGCCAAGTTGTGTGATGCGCTGGCTGGTGCCGCGCCTGCTGCAATGGCAAAAGGAACGCCCGGATGTGCCGGTCAAACTGACCACGACGTTGGCCCATGGCGTGGATTTTCAGCGCGAGCAGTTCGACGCGGCGGTGATCTACGGAACGCCGCCGGACAACTCCTCGACCGCGCTGCATCTGTTCGATGAACAACTGACCCCGGTTTGCTCACCGGCACTTTTGAAAGGCCCACCGGAACTGTCCGACCCGGCCGATCTGCAACAGCATCTGTTGTTGCATCCGACCCGCGATATCCAGGACTGGACGGTGTGGCTGACGGCAGCCGAGTTGCAATTGAACAATGTGAACATGGGCCAGCATTTCGAAACGCTGGATCAGGCGATGTCGATGGCGTCGCATGGGACGGGGGTGGCGATTGGCGACTGGTCGTTGATCGGCGACGACTTGCGTGCCGGACGGCTGGTGATGCCGTTTGCGTTGAAGGTGAGGACGGGGTTGGCGTATTACGTGGTGGTGCCTGCGGGAACCGAGCCTTCGCCGCAGTTGGAGGAACTGATGATCTGGCTGGTAGAGCAGGCGCATTTGCGGTGAGGCTTTTTCCCTCACCCTAACCCTCTCCCAGAGGGAGAGGGGACTGATTGGGGGATGCTCTAGAAATACGCCGACGTGAAATTACTGCGTTGAATCCATAATCGACTCGATCACTCAGGTCGATATACAACGCCAGACACCTCGGTCGGCTCCCTCTCTCTCCCTCCGGGAGAGGGGACTGATTGGGGGATGCTCTGGAGATACGCCGACGTGAAATTACTGCGTTGAATCCATAATCGACTCGATCACTCAGGTCGATGTACAACACCAGACACCTCGGTCGGCTCCCTCTCCCTCTCCCTCTCCCTCCGGGAGAGGGGACTGATTGGGGGATGCTCTAGAAATACGCCGACGTGAAATTACTGCGTTGAATCCATAATCGACTCGATCACTCAGGTCGATGTACAACACCAGACACCTCGGTCGGCTCCCTCTCTCTCTCCCTCCGGGAGAGGGGACTGATTGGGGGATGCTCTGGAGATACGCCGACGTGAAATTACTGCGTTGAATCCATAATCGACTCGATCACTCAGGTCGATATACAACGCCAGAAACCTCGGTCGGCTCCCTCTCTCTCCCTCCGGGAGAGGGGACTGATTGGGGGATGCTCTGGAGATACGCCGACGTGAAATTACTGCGTTGAATCCATAATCGACTCGATCACTCAGGTCGATATACAACGCCAGACACCTCGGTCGGCTCCCTCTCCCTCGGGAGAGGGCTGGGGTGAGGGGGGAAAGATCTAGAGCCAGACCCATCCCTCAGAAACGCCTCAGTACCCGACAGTAAACCGCTGACGCGAATGCTTCGGCGTTTCCACCTCGTCGATCAGCGCAATCGCGTAATCGGCAAAGGTGATCCAGCTACGCACCTCGGCACTCACCAGCAAATGATCCTGGCCAACACGAAACTTGCCGCTGCGCTCACCTTCGACAAACTCTGCCGAAGGTGACAGAAAGGTCCAGTCCAGATCTTTCTCCGAACGCAAGGCATCAAGGAAAACCGCGCCAGCGCTGGCTTCAGCTTTGTACTCCGCCGGGAAACCCGCACTGTCGATCACCCGAGTGTCGTCCGGCAGCAACAACGAACCAGCACCGCCGACCACCAGCAAGCGCTGCACGCCCGCCTGCTTCACTGGCCCGACAATCGCCGCCGCAGGCACGGTGGCAAAATGCGCGGCGGTGATCACCACATCGTGACCGGCCACCGCGCCCTGCAACGCGGCCGAATCCAGCACATCGACATTCTTGCTGACCACACCGGCACGGGCGCCGATCTTCGACGTATCGCGGGCAATAGCGGTAACGCTATGGCCGCGACGCAGGGCTTCTTCCAGCAGTTGGCTACCGGCACGGCCGGTGGCACCAATGATTGCGATCTTGCTCATGACATTCTCCAGTTGGCTTGAGAGTGCTGCGTTTTCAGAATCGGCTTACCACTGCATTTCGCCCTTGGCGACTTTCGCGCTCAGCTCCAGCGAACTTTCTTCGCCGAGTGTCGGGTAGCGCTTTTTCATCGCGGCGATCAGTGCGGCGGAATCTTTGGCCTTGGCGGTTTCCGCGTCGAACGCCTTAATGTAGTCGGCGGTGAATTTCACGCTGGCCAGCGAGCGGCGGCTGTCACCCAGGTAGTGACCCGGCACCACGGTGTTCGGTTTGAGGGTTTCGATCGAGTGCAACGTTTGCAGCCAGTCGGCGTGGGATTGCGCGCTCTGGGTATCGGCCATCCATACGTGGATGTTCTCGGCGACAACCACACCACCGACCACGGCTTTGAGCGACGGGATCCACACAAAACTGCGATCTGGTTGTTTGCCGTCGAGGCCGATGACCTGCAATTTCTGCCCTTCGAGCATCAGGCTGTCACCCTTGAGCACGCCCGGCACGATGGTTTTCGCCGGAACGTCGGCGCCCATTTTCGGGCCCCAGAAGGCCAGTTTGCCGGCGACGGTTTTGTTGATGTGATCAACCGTCGGTTGCGAGGCCAGTACCTTGGCCTCCGGGAATGCCTTGGTCAGGGTATCAAGACCGAAGTAGTAATCCGGGTCGCCATGGCTGATGTAGATAGTGGTCAGGTGCTTGCCGCTGGCGCGGATCTTTTCCACGACTTGCTCGGCCTGGGATTTGCCGAATTGCGCATCAACGAGGATCGCGTCTTTCTCACCGCTGACCAGCACCGAGGTCACCGGGAAAATCGCGTTTGTCCCTGGGTTGTAGACATCCAGGGTCAGATTGGCAGCCGCTGCATGCGCGGCGAAACCCAGAGAAGCAGTGGCGAGCAGAACGCGTTTGAGTGTGGTGAAACCGATCATCTGTTGCTCCGGTGTCCGAATGCCGTGTTTGGCGATGGAACAGAGCTTAGTTGCCTGACTCAGTACAAAAAATGCGATGCTTGAACATAGTTTGTTTCTGAAAGCGGGCAAATCATGGATCGTCTCCAAGCAATGCGGGTGTTTGTCACCGTGGTGGATCTGGGCAGCCAGTCGGCAGCGGCCGATCATCTGGACCTTTCGCGGCCGGTGGTTTCACGTTATCTGGCAGAGCTGGAAGACTGGGTCGGCGCGCGCCTGATGCACCGCACCACGCGCAAGTTGAGCCTGACCGCCGCCGGCAGTGAGATTCTGCCGCGCTGCCGGCAGATGCTAGAACTGTCGACGGACATGCAGGCCTCCGTCAGCGAACCCCACGACGCCCCGCGCGGGCTGCTGCGGATCAGCGTCAGCACTTCGTTCGGCCAGGCCCAACTGGCGGATGCGATGGCCGCTTACGTCAAACGCTACCCGGGGGTGAGCATCGATCTGCAAATGCTCGATCGCACGGTGAATCTGGTCGATGAGCGCATCGACCTAGCGATTCGCACGAGTAACGATCTCGACCCCAACCTGATCGCCCGACGCCTGACCGTTTGTCGTTCGGTAGTCTGCGCCGCGCCCGCTTATCTGCAGGAGCAAGCGGCGCCATTGCGGGTCGAAGAGTTGAGCCAACACAACTGCCTGACGCACTCGTATTTCGGCAAAAGCCTGTGGCATTTCGAGGAGGATGGCGAACCGGTTTCAGTGCCGGTGCAGGGCAATATCAGCGCCAACGAGGCCAGCACGTTACTGCGCGCCACCCTGGCCGGCGCCGGGGTGGCGATGCTGCCGACCTATCAGGCCGGGGTGCATATTCACAGCGGCGAACTGGTCCGCCTGCTGCCCCATGCCGAGCCGCGACAGATGAACATCTATGCGGTGTATGCCTCACGCAAACACATGCCGGCGGCGCTGCGCAGCATGCTGGATTTTCTGGTGCTCAGATTCCCCGAAAACCCCGAATGGGATACCGGCCTGTAAACCCAATCCCCTGTGGGAGCGAGCCTGCTCGCGAAAGCGTCCGTTCAGCCAACTTTTCAGTAACTGAGACACGGCTTTCGCGAGCAGGCTCGCTCCCACACTGGCTATCAATGTGCTGAATGGCCGGTTAAATCCTCAAGCACACTCGCTGGCAACTCCCCAGCGCTGACCTATGCTGAAAGTAATACCGCAGGGTATGTCGTTCAGAGGTCTACGCCATGAACATCAAAACAAGAAGGTACGTCGCGATTTTCATCACCTGCGCCGCCACGCTGGCGCTGTACGGCACCGCCGCCTGGCGGGTCGAACAGCTGCGACAACTGCCGCGCGAGTATGCGAGCTGCAACTTCGAGCGCTGCATTCCGCACAATGCCACGCTGAACGCGCTGCGCTGATATTCAACTGTAGGCGCGAGCAGGCTCACTCCTACAGGGAGGGTTGTGATGTCAGTGGATTACTGCTCGGCCTTCAGACGGTCGCGGAAAGCCTTTGGTGAAATCCCCACCCGGCGCCGAAACAGGCGCGTGAAGTTGGTCGGATCGGAAAATCCCAACAACTCCGACATCTCGTAAATCGTCATGCTGGTGTAGGTCAGCAAGCGCTTGGCTTCCAGCAACTGACGCTCGTGCATGATCTGCAACGCCGGTTGCCCCGCCAGTTCACGGCAAGTGCCGTTGAGGTGCGATACCGAAATCCCCAGCCGATGCGCAAGGTCTTCAACCTTCACGTGTTGGCGGTAAGTCTCCTCGACCAATTGAATAAAGCCATTGAGGTATTCGCGCTGACGTTGCGGCCGCTGACTGGCTTTGTGCCGCACGATCGCCTGACGGCTAACCCAGACCATGATCACGCTGACCAGCGAATGCATGAGCATTTCCCGCGCCGGTTGGTGGCCGTTGTACTCAGCCTGCAACGCCGAAAACAGGCTGTTGAGGTAATCACCGTCGGTGCCTGCCGGGTAGTTTTCTGCACTGGCCAGTGCGTGCACCGAATCGCCCAGTTGCGCCTGCAAGTGATTGATCAGCGGTGTGGCGAGGGTAACGATGAACCCTTCGACGTCTTCGGAAAAGCGAAAGCCGTGCACCGATAACGGTGGCAGCACTTGAATCGCCGGGGTTTGGAGTTGCGTGCGCTGCCCTTCGATCTCAAGCTCTGCCTGACCTTTGAAGACGAAGAGCAACTGGCACAAATCAGCATGGCGGTGGGGTTTGATTTCCCACTCATGTTCGCGACTGCGGGAGGAAATGGTTTCACAGTGCAGCAAGTCAGGGGTCGGCCAGTCCAGGCTTTCACCGTAGAGCTTGAACACTGGAATCGAAGGCAGCTCAGGCTTGTTCATCACTTCAATCCAGGCCTCGGGGTTGTGGGCGATAATCGCACCGATTGGCAGAATGTACAGGTATCAGCTCAGTTTTCACCTTCAATTGACAGACCCGCAAGGGAAAAATGCAAGCACTCGATCCATAAAAAATATTCACCGGCGCTTGTCGCGTGAAGCTTGCGAGCCATAAAAACAATGAAAACGCTGAAAACCCAAGTCGCCATTATCGGCGCCGGTCCATCCGGATTGCTCCTCGGCCAGTTGCTGCACAACGCTGGTATCGACACCCTCATCCTTGAACGCCAGACACCTGATTACGTGCTCGGACGCATTCGCGCCGGGGTACTTGAACAAGGCATGGTAGAGCTGTTGCGTCAGGCTGGCGTGAGTCAGCGCATGGACGCCGAAGGTCTGGTGCATGGCGGTTTCGATCTGGCCCTGGACGGACGTCAGGTGCACATCGATCTGCACGCGCTGACCGGTGGCAAGAGCGTGATGATCTACGGCCAGACCGAAGTCACTCGCGACCTGATGGCCGCTCGTCGGGAGGCTGGCGCGCCGACGATTTACCAGGCGAGCCATGTCGTTCCTCACGACATGAAAAGCGACGAGGCATTTGTCACCTTCGAAAAGGACGGCGAAATCTTTCGCGTCGATTGCGACTACATCGCCGGCTGCGACGGCTTCCACGGTGTCGCGCGGCAGTCGATTCCGGCCGATAGCCTGAAGGTCTTCGAGCGGGTTTATCCGTTTGGCTGGCTGGGGATTCTGGCCGACACACCGCCGGTGCATGAAGAGTTGGTCTACGCCCGCCATGAACGTGGCTTTGCGTTGTGCAGCATGCGTTCGGCGACGCGCACCCGCTATTACCTGCAAGTGCCGGCGGATGAAAATGTCGATGACTGGAGCGATCAGCGCTTTTGGGATGAATTGAAAAATCGTCTGCCGGTGGAGCTTGCCGAGAAACTGGTTACCGGCCCTTCGATCGAAAAAAGCATCGCGCCGCTGCGCAGTTTTGTCGTCGAGCCGATGCAGTACGGGCGGATGTTTCTGGTCGGTGACGCCGCGCACATCGTTCCGCCGACCGGCGCCAAGGGTTTGAATCTGGCCGCCAGCGACGTCAGTACGCTGTTCAATATTCTGTTGAAGGTTTATCGCGACGACCGCACCGATCTGCTGGAGAAATACTCGGAAATCTGCCTTCGCCGCGTGTGGAAAGCCGAGCGCTTTTCCTGGTGGATGACCTCAATGCTGCATCGCTTCGATGATCACGATGCGTTCAGCCAGCGCATCAGCGCCTCGGAACTGGACTACTTTGTCAGTTCAGAAGCAGGGCGAAAAACCATTGCAGAAAATTACGTCGGACTTCCTTATGAGGCTATCGAATAGCCTGCTACCGACTTACACTGGCGAGCATCCCCGCTCGCCTGACGATCTGCGGGACTCTCACTGCCCGCAGGTTTTGCCCGTGACCAATCTCAATCACCCCGAAACGCCCAAACCGGCCATTCGCAGCGTGCTGGTCGCGCTGATGATGGCGATTTTTCTCGGCGCGCTGGACCAAACCATCGTCGCCGTGTCGATGCCGGCCATTTCTGCGCAGTTCAAGGACGTCAGCCTGCTGGCCTGGGTGATTTCCGGGTACATGGTCGCGATGACGGTGGCCGTGCCGATCTACGGCAAGCTCGGCGACTTGTATGGGCGGCGCAAACTGATGCTGTTCGGCATGGGCCTGTTCACCCTCGCCTCACTCTTTTGCGGCATGGCGCAAAGCATGGAGCAACTGGTGCTGGCGCGGATCCTTCAGGGCATCGGCGCCGGCGGGATGATCTCGGTGAGTCAGGCGATCATCGGCGACATCGTGCCGCCGCGCGAACGCGGGCGCTATCAGGGTTACTTCAGCAGCATGTACGCGGTGGCCAGTGTCGCCGGCCCGGTACTCGGCGGTTACATGACCGAATACCTGTCATGGCGCTGGGTATTTCTGATCAACCTGCCGCTGGGCCTCGGTGCCTGGTGGGTGGCCCGCCGCAATCTGCGTGGCCTGCCGATTCCCCAGCGCAAACCGGTCATCGACTACCTCGGCACGCTGCTGATGATCATCGGCCTGACCGCCCTGCTGCTGGGCATCACTCAGGTTGGTCAGGGGCATTCGTGGCGCAGCAGCGAAGTGCTCGGTCTGCTCGCTTGTGCGGTGGTGGTGTTGGCGCTGTTTGTCTGGCACGAGCGTCGGGCGCGCGAGCCGTTGCTGCCGATGCACCTGTTTGCCAACCGCAATGCCCTGCTGTGCTGGTGCACGATTTTCTTCACCAGTTTCCAGGCGATTTCGTTGATCGTGCTGATGCCGCTGCGCTTTCAGAGTGTCACCGGGGCCGGGGCCGACAGTGCCGCGTTGCACTTGCTGCCGCTGGCGATGGGGCTGCCGATTGGTGCGTTTTTCGCCGGGCGTCGCACGTCGATCACCGGGCGCTACAAACCGCAGATTCTGACCGGTGCGATGCTGATGCCGGTTGCGATCTTCGGCATGGCGCTCAGCCCGCCCGAGGCGACGCTGGTCAGTGGTCTGTTCATGTTGCTCTGCGGTATTTCCAGCGGCATGCAATTCCCTACTTCGCTGGTCGGCACACAGAACTCGGTGGAGCAACGCGACATCGGCGTTGCGACCAGCACCACCAACCTGTTTCGCTCCCTCGGCGGCGCAGTGGGCGTGGCGCTGATGTCGGCGCTGTTGCTGGCGTTGCTGCAGGACTCCAGCTTCGCCCATCTGGCGAGCAGTTCGCTGATGAGCGAGGGCCATTCGGGCAACGTCCTGCTGGATGGTCTGAACGCCGCGCCGGGGGATGCGCAAAATGCCTTGCGTGCGGAGTTGCTGGTGACGTTCCGGCATTTGCTGTGGGTAAGTGCGGCGGTGTCGTTGCTGGGATTGGCGGCAGCGATTGCGATGCCGAACAACCTGCTGCGCGGGCGCGAGCACGGCGCAAAATAACTGTCTCCCCTTGATCATTCCCACGCTCTGCGTGGGAATGCCTCAACGGACGCTCTGCGTTCGGCTTTGGATGGGACGCAGAGCGTCCTGGGCTGCATTATTCCCACGCGGAGCGTGGGAACGATCATCCTTCAAGGGCTGTAGTAACCCACGGCGACAAGGAAGTGCCCGGCCTTCTTCAGGTAAGCATGTTTATCCTCAACCTTGCCGGTCACCGGGTTCTTCCAGCGGTATTCATATTCACCCTCATCCTGCTTGCCGATCAGCGCCAGAATCGGCTCGCCCACCGGTTTGCCTTCCGGATCCTTGACCTTGCCGAAGTCGGTATTGATCAAGCGCAGATTGGTGCCGTGGGCGACATAACGCTGGGTATTCAGATCAACGACGAACACGTACAAGTCATCCTGCAAGTAGCCGCCCTTGAGCGAATTGATCGCGGTCAGCGTGCCCTTCTCGTCTTTGCCCAAATCAGTCGCCGCTTTGTCGAGCAACGCCTTGGCCTGCTCGGCCGACGCTCGCGGCAAGTAGTAACCCACCGCCAGAATCCGCTCGCCGATGCGTTGATAAAACACATGCTTACGCTCGACCTTGCCGTCCGACCAGTTCTGCCAACGATACTCTGCCTGCTGGATGCCGTTGCCTTCCGGCACTTTCAACGCGTCCTTGAAGGTTTTCTGCAAATCCGGGCCGAGGACTTCACTGACGTCACGACCGATCAACGCTGATGAAGGCCCGCCGCTGGCGAGCATCACGCCTTTAGTGTCGACCACGAACACGTAGCGATCCTTGTCGACGAACTCGCCCTGACGGCTGAACGCGGCGAACGCCTTGTCGCCATTGTCGTGGTAATAGGCCAGGGCTTTTTCCAGCAAGGCGATGGCGGCCTGACTGTCATCCTTGGCGGTCGTGGCGGCGCTGGCCTGGCCGAAACCGGCCAGTAATATCACGCCGAGCCAGGCCACTTTATGCAAAAACCCCATAGCGCATCCCTCGTTCTTGTTGGTGTTTCAAGAGCGTAGACGGCTTGGGGTGATGTACGAGTATTCAGAATGATGCAGGGGATTACAGAATCCCCTGCACTGATCAACAAAGCTTATGGGCGGGCGTTGATCTGCTGCTGCAGATTCTGGATTTGCGCCTGCAACGTATTGATGTTGCGGGTCATCTGCCCGCGGAAGGCGTCGAACTCGGCGGTATTGCCGCCTTGCGGGGCTGCCGGGCGGTTGTCCTGCTCGCTTTTGAGGACGACGATTTCCTGTTCGAGGCGATCGATCGCCGCGCTCGGGTTGCCCTGCTTCTTCAACGCCGCGATGTCGGCGCCGAGGCTTTTGAACTGCGCGTCAAAGGCCTTCAACTGAGCATCGACCTTGCTGGTGTCGGCCGGTGTGCTTTTCACCGTCGCCAGTTCCGCAGTCAAGGCTTTGACCTGCGCCTGCAACTGGGTATTGGCATTCTGCTGTTCAGTGGTCTGCGCGGTCATCTGTGCCAGTCGTTTGTCCAGATCACTGGCCTGCCCCGCGACGCCTTGCTGCTGTTTGCTCTGATCGAGCAGCTTGCCTTCAAGCTGTTTGATCTGCAGCTTGAGGGCTTCGCTGTCGCTGGTGACGTTGGACTGGCTGGCCACGACCTTGCCGGAAATGTCCTGCAAGCGCCCCGCCGCTTCTTCACTGATGCGCGCGAAGCTTTCCTGAGTCGCAACCAGTTGCTGCTCCATCAACGAGATTTGCTGGAAACTCCACCAAGCCAGACCGACGAAGGCGAAAAACAATGCGCCGACCAACGCCCACAACGGGCCGGTGCTGGCCGCCTTGACCTTGACCACGGGCGGCGTGCGCGAGTGCACGGAGGTGCGAGCGGTGGTCGGAATGTCATCGTCGTCGAAGGTGTCGGCCCGCAGGCTCGGGACATCATCGAAATCGTCGTGGGCATCATTACGCATGGACATTGAGGCAACCTTTGTGAAACGCGGTGATGGCTAAATGCTGCGAAGTATAACCGCCGCAGCCGCAGGGATTGACCCCCAAGCGGCTACACGGTTCATTGCCGCCCGGCCGAATCGTTTCAACGGATGTCCTGAGCTTTCCACCAGCCGCAGAACTCATCCAGCGCCGACCACAGGCTGACTTTCGGATCGTAGTCGAGATAATGCCGGGCGCGGCTGATGTCGAGGGTGAAATTTTTTTTCATCACCTGCATGCCCAGGCGCGACAGGGTTGGCTCCGGGCGCCCCGGCCAGAGTTTGCAAGCGCCCTCGTTGAGCGCCGCGACGCTGTAGGCCAGACCATACGAACGGTACTTGGTGACCTGCGGCACTTCCATTTTGCGCATCACGTAATTGACCACATCCCAAAGCGGCACCGGCGCGCCGTTGCTGATGTTGTAGGCCTTGCCCAGTGCGGAACCGGCGGCCAGCAAACTGCTGAGCATCGCTTCGTTGAGGTTCTGCACGCTGGTGAAATCGACTTTGTTCAGGCCATTGCCGATGATCGCCAAGCGGCCCTTGCGCTGCATATTAAGCAGGCGCGGGAAGATGCTCATGTCGCCGGCGCCGGTGACGAAACGCGGGCGCAGGGCGATGGTTTCCAGGCCGAACTCCTGCGCACCGAAAACCTTTTGCTCAGCCATATATTTGGTCGCGGCGTAGTGATGCTTGAACCGCTTGGGCACTTGCTCTTCGGTCAGGTTGAAATGATCACGGCCATCGAAATAGATCGATGGCGACGACAGATGCACCAAACGGCGGACGCGCTGTTTCAGACAGGCTTCGACAACGTTTTCGGTGACCTGCACGTTGCCTTGATGAAAGTCCTGATAGCGGCCCCACAGCCCGACGGCGCCCGCGCAATGCACCACGGCTTCAACGTCGGAACACAACTCGCGGACCAGATCGGGATCGGTCAGGTCGCCGGGGACAAACTCGGCGCCACGGCGCACCAGATGCTCGACGCTCTCGGCCCGGCGACCGTTGACCCGCACGTCCAGGCCCTGCTCCAGGGCGAAACGCGCAAAGCGTCCGCCAATGAAGCCGCTTGCGCCGGTGACCAGAATTTTCATGTAAAGCTCCGATGTCTTTCGTTTTGCCTGATTCGTGTGTCTTGACGCTGGCCGTCAGTCCAACGGCACCAGCCATTGCGCCGAAGAACGCAGCAATTGCTCGGTCAGCAAGCCCAGCAGTTGACCGCCATTGCGCCAATGATGCCAGTACAACGGCACGTCGATCGGTTTATCTGGCAGCAGTTCACGCAATAACCCGCGTTGCAATTGATCGCGCACTTGCAGTTCCGGCACCAGGCCCCAGCCCAGTCCGGCTTCGATCAGGCGGATAAAACCTTCCGAGGACGGACATAAATGGTGTTCGAATCCGCCATCGACGCCCAACGAGGCGAGGTAGCGATGCTGGAGGAAGTCGTCCGGGCCGAACACCAGCGCCGGGGTGCGTGGCAGTTGCTCGGCGCGCACGCCGTCGGGGAAATGTCGCTCGATAAATGCCGGGCTGGCCAGCGCGCGATAACGCATCGCCCCGAGCAACACACTGCGTGCGCCGGCCACCGGCCGTTCACTGGCGCAGAGGCATGCGGCCACTTCACCGGCGCGCATGCGTTTGAGGCCGACGGTCTGGTCTTCGACAATCAGATCGAGCAGCAAATGTTGTTCGGCGCAAAAATCTCCCACCGCTTCGGCCCACCACGTGGCGAGGCTGTCGGCATTAAGAGCGATGCGCAAACGTTCCGGCAAACCCTCCTCGTCCAGCGCGGGCACAAGGGTTTGCAGGTCACGCTCAAGCAGACGCACCTGCTGCACATGGTTGAGCAGACGCCGGCCTATCTCGGTCGGCGACGGTGGCGTGCCGCGAATCAACACCGGCTGGCCGACCCGCGCTTCGAGCAGTTTGATCCGCTGCGAAATCGCCGATTGCGACAAACCCAGCACTTGCGCGGCCCGTTCGAATCCGGCCTGCTCGACCACGGCGGCCAGAGCAGAAAGCAATTTGTAGTCGAACATCAGTTTTCCTAATGAGCGATCAGCACTATTGGTTTTTCTTATACAGGTTTCGCCCGGAGAATAGCCAGCAAGCACTCTTTATCAAGGATCACTGCAATGGCTGGCGAAACCTCACTCACAACCTTGTTGCGCAGCATGAGCCCGCAATTGAACGCCGGCGAATACGTATTCTGCACCCTGCCCGATGGCGTGTTACCGAGGGATCTGGAGATCGTCGGCAGCTTCCGCGAACAGGAAGGCCTGACCGTGATTCTCGAACGCTCCCAAGCTGAACAGGCCGGTTTCAGTTTCGACTACGTCGCCGCGTGGATCACCCTCAACGTGCACTCGGCTCTCGAAGCCGTGGGCCTCACCGCCGCATTCGCCACGGCACTGGGCAAGGCCGGGATCAGTTGCAACGTGATTGCCGGCTATTACCACGACCATTTGTTCGTCGGCCAGGCCGACGCCGAACGCGCCATGCAAGTGCTGCGCGATCTCGCAGCCAAAGCGGAGTAATTGTTATGTGGCAAAGCTATGTGAACGGCCTGCTGGTGGCGTTTGGGCTGATCATGGCGATCGGCACGCAGAACGCTTTTGTATTGGCGCAGAGCTTGCGTCGTGAACATCACCTGCCGGTGGCAGCACTGTGCGTGGTCTGCGATGCGCTGCTGGTCGCGGCCGGGGTGTTCGGGCTGGCAACAATTCTGGCGCAGAACCCGACACTGCTGGCGATTGCCCGTTGGGGTGGCGCGACATTCTTGATCTGGTACGGCAGTCAGGCGTTGCGCCGGGCCTGTTCGAAACAGAGCCTGGGTCAGGGCGAGAGCCAGACCGTGCGCTCCCTGCGGGCGGTGATGCTCAGCGCTTTGGCGGTGACGCTGCTGAATCCGCACGTTTACCTGGATACGGTGTTGCTGATCGGCTCGCTCGGCGCGCAGCAATCGGTGCCCGGCGCTTATGTGGTCGGTGCTGCGAGTGCTTCGTTGCTGTGGTTTTTCACATTGGCACTGGGTGCTGCGTGGTTGGCGCCATATCTGGCACGTCCGAGTACCTGGCGGATTCTCGATCTGGTGGTGGCGCTGATGATGTTTACCGTGGCTGGGCAATTAATTTTCGCCAGCTGATTTATTCCAAACAGCTAAGGGGATGCCCTCACTAAATGACGGTCGCGCCGCCGCCCCGTAAAGCGCAAGACTAGGCGTGAGGAGCGTGGTTTGGCGGGCCAAATGAGCGACGAACAACGACGGATTGCGCTTTACGGGGCGGCCGCCAGCTGTGATCGTGCCAAGCGGCGTTGCAGGACTCGAAGAGGCAAAAAGCATCCTCTTCGTCCCGCGCCTTGCTTGGCACGATCACAGTTCCAACGCGATCCGTCATTTAGTGAGGGCATCCCCTTGAACCTCTATCCCACACAGTTGTTGCGTGGTTATGGCGCAACCCCGGTGCTATGATCGAAACCCTGCGCCGCAAAGAGTAAAAACTCGCCGGTGCATTTCTGGCCGCCCGTGATCGGCCTTGCGCTCACCGCAACAGACCTGATTAGGAGAATCATCATGGCTTTCGAATTGCCGCCGCTGCCTTACGCACACGATGCCCTGCAGCCGCACATTTCCAAGGAAACCCTGGAATACCACCACGACAAGCACCACAACACCTATGTCGTGAACCTGAACAACCTGGTGCCAGGCACCGAGTTCGAAGGCAAGACCCTGGAAGAAATCGTCAAGACTTCCTCGGGCGGTATCTTCAACAACGCCGCTCAGGTCTGGAACCACACTTTCTACTGGAACTGCCTGGCGCCAAACGCCGGCGGTCAACCAACCGGCGCGCTGGCTGAAGCCATCAACGCTGCTTTCGGTTCGTTCGACAAGTTCAAGGAAGAGTTCAGCAAAACCTCGATCGGCACCTTCGGTTCCGGCTGGGGCTGGCTGGTGAAAAAGGCTGACGGTTCCCTGGCTCTGGCCAGCACCATCGGCGCCGGCAACCCGCTGACCAGCGGCGACACCCCGCTGCTGACTTGCGACGTCTGGGAACACGCTTACTACATCGACTACCGCAACGTTCGTCCGAAGTATGTCGAAGCGTTCTGGAACCTGGTCAACTGGAAGTTCGTTGCTGAGCAGTTCGAAGGCAAAACCTTCACCGCTTAAGCTGCGCGCCAGTCAAAAAACCCGGCTTTTGCCGGGTTTTTTTATGCCCGGATAGACCCCGTACGATGATCGTTCCCACGCTCCGCGTGGGCATGTAGCCCGTGACGCTCCGCGTCACTGGACGCAGAGCGTCCCTGGAGGCATTCCCACGCGGAGCGTGGGAACGATCAAACAGAAAATGCAGCCTCAGGCCGCTTGCTGCCGTGCCACTGCGGGCTAACATCAAAAAGAGGAAAAAATGCTGCGAACCGCTCAAGTTGAGGGGCGAAACTACCGACATAGTACAAATTAGGGCTAATACTCCAGACAGCAGCATTTCGGACGAGACCACGGGCAAATCATCCCCGGCCTGATTGTCCCTTTGACTGCCAACTCGGGATTGCCAATACTCATGGCAACTTGACGCTACCCGCACGGAACAAGGAATAACCCTTTGAAGCTGGAACTCAAGAACAGCTTGTCGGTGAAGTTGCTCCGGGTCGTGCTCCTGTCGGCATTGATCGTCGGCGTAGTCTTGAGCTGCGCACAGATCGTTTTCGATGCTTACAAAACCCGCCAGGCCGTTGCCGGCGACGCCGAACGCATCCTCGACATGTTCCGCGATCCCTCGACCCAGGCGGTTTACAGCCTCGACCGGGAAATGGGCATGCAGGTGATCGAAGGCCTGTTCCAGGACGATGCCGTGCGTCAGGCCTCTATCGGCCATCCCAACGAAGCCATGCTCGCGCAGAAATCCCGCGAATTGCAGCAGTCCAACAGCCGCTGGCTGACCGACCTGATTCTCGGCCAGGAACGCACCTTCACCACGCAACTGGTAGGGCGTGGTCCGTACAGCGAGTACTACGGCGACCTGAGCATCACCCTCGACACCGCCACCTATGGCGAGGGCTTTATCGTCAGTTCGGTGATCATCTTTATTTCCGGGGTGTTGCGCGCACTGGCGATGGGCCTGGTGTTGTATCTGGTCTATCACTGGCTGCTGACCAAGCCGTTGTCGCGAATCATCGAACACCTCACCGAGATCAACCCCGATCGCCCCAGCGAACACAAGATTCCGCAGCTCAAGGGCCACGAAAAAAACGAGCTGGGCATCTGGATCAACACCGCCAATCAGTTGCTCGAGTCGATCGAACGCAACACTCATCTGCGCCATGAAGCGGAAAACAGTCTGCTGCGCATGGCCCAGTACGACTTCCTCACCGGCCTGCCGAATCGCCAGCAACTCCAGCAGCAACTGGACAAGATTCTGGTCGACGCCGGCAAGCTGCAACGCCGGGTCGCGGTGTTGTGCGTGGGGCTGGATGATTTCAAAGGTATCAACGAGCAATTCAGCTACCAGACCGGCGACCAATTGTTGCTGGCCCTGGCCGATCGTCTGCGCGCCCACAGCGGTCGCCTCGGCGCCCTCGCTCGTCTCGGCGGCGACCAGTTCGCACTGGTACAAGCGGATATCGAGCAACCTTACGAAGCGGCCGAACTGGCGCAAAGCATCCTTGATGATCTGGAGGCGCCGTTCGCCCTCGACCATCAGGAAATCCGCCTGCGCGCGACCATTGGCATCACCCTGTTCCCGGAGGACGGCGACAGCACCGAGAAGCTGTTGCAGAAGGCCGAGCAGACCATGACCCTGGCCAAGACCCGCTCGCGCAACCGTTATCAGTTCTATATCGCCAGCGTCGACAGCGAGATGCGCCGCCGTCGCGAGCTGGAAAAAGACTTGCGCGATGCATTGTTGCGCGATCAGTTCTATCTGGTTTATCAACCGCAGATCAGCTATCGCGATCACCGCGTGGTCGGCGTCGAAGCGCTGATTCGCTGGCAGCATCCGGAACACGGTCTGGTGCCGCCGGACTTGTTCATCCCGCTGGCAGAGCAGAACGGCACGATCATCGCCATTGGCGAATGGGTGCTGGATCAGGCCTGCAAGCAATTGCGCGAATGGCACGATCAGGGCTTCGTCGACTTGCGCATGGCGGTCAACCTGTCGACGGTTCAATTGCACCACGCCGAGCTACCGCGAGTGGTCAACAACCTGCTGCAGATGTACCGCCTGCCACCGCGCAGTCTGGAACTGGAAGTCACCGAAACCGGCCTGATGGAAGACATCAGCACCGCCGCCCAGCACTTGCTCAGCCTGCGCCGCTCTGGCGCATTGATCGCCATCGATGACTTCGGCACCGGCTATTCATCCCTGAGCTATCTGAAAAGCCTGCCGCTGGACAAGATCAAGATCGACAAGAGCTTCGTTCAGGACCTGCTCGATGACGACGACGATGCGACCATCGTTCGCGCGATCATTCAACTGGGCAAGAGCCTGGGCATGCAGGTGATTGCCGAGGGTGTGGAAACCGCCGAACAGGAAAGCTACATCATCTCCGAAGGCTGCCACGAAGGTCAGGGTTACCACTACAGCAAACCGCTGCCGGCCCGGGAACTGGGCGCCTATCTCAAACAGGCGCAACGCAGTAACGCGGCCATTCTCTAGAAGATCAAAAGATCGCAGCCTGCGGCAGCTCCTACATTTGGAATGCGTTCCCACTGTAGGAGCTGCCGCAGGCTGCGATCTTTTGATCTGCGTAAATAAGAAATATTTCCAGCCACAACCCTTTACACATAATGCGAAAGATTTGCATTATGTCGCAGTTTTGCGCACCCCCAGCGCGAGTCCACTCAACTATCGAAGCAGGATGTTCGCCATGATTCGTATGCCTCTGGCTACCGCCAGTCTGCTGGCCATCGCTATTTCCCTCGCCGGTTGCGGCGAAGGCGAAGACAAGGCCGCCGCTCCGGCCGCACCGACCCCAGCCGCCAGCACCACCGCACCTGCGGCGGCGCCTGCCACTGCCGGTAAAGTCGACGAAGCCGCCGCCAAGGCTGTGGTCGCGCACTACGCCGACATGGTCTTCGCCGTTTACAGCGACGCCGAATCCACCGCGAAAACCCTGCAAACCGCCGTTGACGCCTTCCTCGCCAAGCCGAACGCCGACACCCTGAAAGCCGCCAAGGCTGCCTGGGTCGCCGCGCGCGTTCCGTACCTGCAGAGCGAAGTGTTCCGCTTCGGCAACACCATCATCGACGATTGGGAAGGTCAGGTTAACGCCTGGCCTCTGGACGAGGGTCTGATCGACTACGTCGACAAATCCTACGAGCACGCTTTGGGTAACCCGGGCGCCACCGCCAACATCATCGCCAACACCGAAGTTCAGGTCGGCGAAGACAAGGTCGACGTCAAAGACATCACCCCGGAAAAACTCGCCAGCCTCAACGAGCTGGGCGGTTCCGAAGCCAACGTCGCCACCGGCTACCACGCGATCGAATTCCTGCTCTGGGGCCAAGACCTCAACGGCACCGGCCCTGGCGCTGGCAACCGTCCGGCCTCCGACTACCTGGAAGGCGCCGGCGCCACTGGCGGTCACAACGATCGTCGTCGTGCTTACCTGAAGTCCGTGACCCAACTGCTGGTCAGCGACCTGGAAGAAATGGTCGGCAACTGGAAGCCGAACGTGGCTGACAACTACCGCGCCACCCTGGAAGCCGAGCCGGGCGAAACCGGTCTGCGCAAAATGCTCTTCGGCATGGGCAGCCTGTCCCTGGGTGAACTGGCGGGCGAGCGTATGAAGGTTTCCCTGGAAGCCAACTCCCCTGAAGACGAGCAGGATTGCTTCAGCGACAACACCCACAACTCGCACTTCTACGATGCCAAAGGCATTCGTAACGTCTACCTGGGCGAGTACACCCGTGTTGACGGCACCAAAATGACCGGCGCCAGCCTGTCGTCGCTGGTGGCCAAGGCCGACCCGGCTGCCGACACCGCACTGAAAGCCGATCTGGCCGCCACTGAAGCCAAGATCCAGGTCATGGTCGATCACGCCAACAAGGGTGAGCACTACGACCAGTTGATCGCTGCCGGCAACACCGCTGGCAACCAGATCGTTCGCGACGCGATCGCATCGCTGGTCAAGCAGACCGGTTCGATCGAAGCCGCTGCCGGTAAACTGGGCATCAGCGACCTGAACCCGGACAACGCTGATCACGAGTTCTGATCAACTGCGTCTGCGTCAAAAAAAGGCGACCTTCGGGTCGCCTTTTTCATACCTGCCGTACACGGCTCACTGTAGGAGCTGCCGAAGGCTGCGATCTTTTGACTTTGCTTCTAAAAAGACAGATCAAAAGATCGCAGCCTTCGGCAGCTCCTACAGGGGTTTTGCATAGGCCTTCAGATTCGCGTTGTATCAAGCAAACGATAATTCCTCTTATTCAAACTCCTTCGCCCTGTTAGACTTTGCGCCTTTATTTTCGCCCGTCCGCAGGATGTCTGATGCCCTCGCTGCCTCTTCGCTTGTCCGCACTGTTGCTGGCCCTGGGCCTGAGTGCGTGCGATGACGCCCCGCGTTTCACCAAGGCTGAGCCGGGTGAAGCACGTTCGGGCGGTGCAGCGACCGTGCGCAAGACCGATCAGAACGCATTCTCCCTGCCCTCGGCCAACCTGCCACCGTCACGGCGAGTGGACTTCAGTGTCGGCAACAGTTTCTTCCGCAGCCCATGGGTGATCGCACCGTCGACCACCACTGCGCGCGATGGTCTCGGCCCGCTGTTCAACACTAACGCCTGCCAGAACTGCCACATCAAGGACGGTCGCGGCCATCCGCCAACGCCGGATGCCGCCAACGCGGTGTCGATGCTGGTGCGCCTGTCGATCCCTGATGCGCCGCAATTCGCCAAGCTCATTGAGCAGGTCGGCGTAGTGCCGGAGCCGGTCTACGGCGGCCAGTTCCAGGACATGGCCGTGCCCGGCGTAGCCCCCGAAGGCAAAGTGCGCGTCGACTACACGCCTGTGCCCGTGCGTTTCAAGGACGGCACCGAAGTCGAATTGCGCAAGCCAGTGTTGCAGATCACCCAACTGGGCTACGGCCCGATGCACCCGGACACGCGTTTCTCGGCCCGCGTCGCGCCGCCGATGATTGGTCTGGGCCTGCTCGAAGCGATCCCCGAAGAAGCGATTCTGGCCAACGCCACCGCGCAAGCCAAAGACAACAAAGGCATCAATGGCCGTCCCAATCAGGTCTGGGATGATGCGTTGCAGAAGACCGTCATGGGCAGATTCGGCTGGAAAGCCGGACAACCGAACCTCAATCAACAGAACGTCCACGCGTTTTCCGGTGACATGGGCCTCACCACCAGCCTGCGCCCCTTCGATGACTGCACCGAGGCGCAAACTGCCTGCAAACAGGCGCCAAACGGCAATGGCCCGGACGGCGAGCCGGAAGTCAGCGACAACATCCTGCGTCTGGTGCTGTTCTACAGCCGTAACCTCGCCGTACCCGCGCGGCGTGGCGTCAACGATGAACAAGTGCTGGCCGGCAAGAACCTGTTTTTCCAGGCCGGTTGCGATTCGTGCCACACGCCGAAATACACCACCGTCGCCAACGCAGCCGAACCTGAACTGGCCAATCAGGTGATTCGTCCGTACAGCGATCTGTTGCTGCATGACATGGGCGACGGCTTGGCCGACAACCGTACGGAATTCCAGGCCTCTGGCCGCGACTGGCGCACGCCGCCGTTATGGGGGATCGGCCTGACGCAAGCCGTCAGCGGCCACACACAGTTTTTGCATGACGGTCGCGCGCGCGATCTGCTCGAAGCGGTGCTTTGGCATGGCGGCGAAGCGCAAGCCGCGCAGCAACAGGTTTTGTCTTTCAATGCCGAGCAGCGTGCCGCGCTGCTGGCGTTTTTGAACTCACTTTAAACACTGAAAAGAATCGGGAGCCCGACATGTTCCGTCCCAAGCTACTGTTCACCAGCCTTGCCGCGCTCGCCCTCGGTGCCTGCTCGCCGCAGGATCCGCAAGCGGTCACGTCGGCGGCCATCGCCAAATCAGTGATCCTGCCGACCTACACCCGTTGGGTCGAGGCCGACAAGCAACTGGCGGTCAGCGCCCTCGCCTACTGCCAGGGCAAGGAAACCCTGGAAACCGCCCGCGCCGATTTCCTGCACGCGCAGAAAGCCTGGGCCGAGCTGCAACCGCTGCTGATCGGCCCGTTGGCCGAGGGCAACCGTTCGTGGCAAGTACAGTTCTGGCCGGACAAGAAGAACCTCGTCGGCCGTCAGGTCGAGCAATTGGTCGTCGCGCAGCCGCAGATCGACGCCGCCGCCCTGGCCAAATCGAGCGTAGTCGTTCAAGGTTTGTCGGCGTACGAGTACATCCTGTTCGACGCCAAGCCTGACGTGGCCACCGCCGAGCAGAAAGCCAAGTACTGCCCACTGCTGATCGCCATTGGCGAACGACAGAAGCAACTGGCCGAAGAGATTCTGCAGGGCTGGAACAACACTGACGGCATGCTCGCGCAGATGACCAAGTTCCCCAACCAGCGCTATGCCGACTCCCACGAAGCGATCGCCGATCTGCTGCGTGTGCAAGTCACTGCACTGGACACTCTGAAGAAAAAACTCGGCACGCCAATGGGCCGCCAGAGCAAAGGCGTGCCTCAACCGTTCCAGGCCGATGCCTGGCGCAGCCAGTCCTCGCTGACCGCACTGGAAGCCAGCCTCGCCGCTGCCAAAACCGTCTGGGAAGGTGTCGACAACAAAGGCCTGCGCGGTCTGTTGCCGGCTGAGCAGAAGCCACTGGCGGACAAGATCGACGCTGCCTACGCCGCTTCGCTGAAACTGTTCGACAGCACTCAGCGTTCGCTCGGCGAAATGCTCGAAGATGACGCCGGTCGTCAGCAACTGAACGACATCTACGACAGCCTCAACGTCGTCCATCGCCTGCACGAAGGCGAACTGGCCAAGGCGCTGGGCATCCAACTGGGCTTCAACGCCAACGACGGTGACTGATGAGGGCAAGTGCCATGCTGCGACGTCAGGTTCTGACTTTAGGTAGTGCACTGCTGGGAGCAGTGACGCTGGGCGGCTGGACGCTGTTCAAACGCAAGGATCAGAGCCCGCTGTTGCTGTCGGCGCGCGACGACACCGACGGCAAGCACTACGCCGTCGGCTATCGGCTGGATGGCACGCGGGTGTTCGCCACCGAAGTCGGCCAACGCTGCCACGACATCATCAACCATCCGACGCAGCCGATTGCACTGTTCGTCGCACGTCGCCCGGGCACCGAGAGTTACCTGATCGACCTGCGCGACGGTAAGTTGCTGCAGACGGTGACCTCGCAGCCGAACCGGCACTTCTACGGCCACGCCGTGGTGCACAAGGACGGCGAATACCTGTACGCCACCGAGAACGACACCACCGATCCTGGCCGTGGTTTGCTCGGTGTGTACAAGTTCGAAGGCGAACGGCTGGTGCACACCGGCGAAATTTCCACCCACGGCCTCGGCCCGCATCAGGTGTCGTGGATGCCCGATGGCGAGACGCTGGTGGTGGCCAATGGCGGGATTCGTACCGAGGCAGAAAGCCGCGTCGACATGAACCTCAACGCCATGGAGCCAAGTCTGGTGCTGATGCAGCGCGATGGCACCCTGCTGAGCAAGGAAACCCTCGCCCAGCAGATGAACAGCGTGCGCCATCTGGGCATCGCCAGCGATGGCACCATCGTCGCCGGTCAGCAGTTCATGGGCGCCTCGCATGAGCGTTCGGAGTTGCTGGCGATCAAGCGTCCGGGGCAGCCGTTCGTGGCGTTCCCGGTGCCGGAGCATCAGTTGCAGTCGATGGGGCATTACACCGCCAGTGTTGCGGTGCACAGCGACTTGCGCCTGGTTGCGCTGACGGCGCCGCGTGGCAACCGCTTCTTTATCTGGGATCTGGACAGTGGCGAGGTGCGCCTCGACGCGCCGTTGCCCGATTGCGCGGGTGTGGGTGCGGTGAAGGACGGTTTTGTCGTGACCTCCGGGCAAGGACGTTGCCGTTACTACGATTGCCGTCAGGATGAGCTGCTGGCCAAGCCACTGGAATTACCGGCGGGGCTCTGGGACAACCATCTGCACTTGATGGCGTAAAACTGCCTTAAAAGATCGCAGCCTGCGGCAGCTCCTGCATTGGAATGCACTCCTCTGCAGGAACTGCCGCAGGCTGCGATCTTTTTGCGCCCCCCTGTAAGAACTGCCAGTTGGAATCCCCCCTGTACTCGGAGTAATGTGCCCGCCTGTCTCACCTGATTTATCCAAGGAACTGGAAATATGCTGCGTCGCCGCATGCTGATCATGTTGGGTGTTGTTTTGTTGATCGTCCTGGTGCTGGGCGGATACAAAGCCTTTTCGATCTACACAATGATCCAGGGCTTTTCCAAGCCGAAACCGCCGATCAGCGTTGCCGTGGCCAATGCCACCGAACAGCCGTGGCAGATGCGTCTGCCGACCGTCGGCACGCTCAAGGCGCTGCAAGGTGTCGAGCTGAGCCTGGAAGTCGCCGGCACCGTCACCGAACTCAAGTTCGAGTCCGGACAGAAGGTCAAGGCCGGGCAACCCTTGCTGCAACTCGACAGTGGCGTCGAAACCGCCCTGCTGGAAACCGCCAAGGCTGATCTCGGTCTGGCGCAACTGGACTTCGGCCGTGGCGCGCAACTGGTCGACAGCCGCGCAATCTCCAAAGGCGAGTACGACCGGCTCTCCGCTGTACTGCAAAAAAACAAAGCCACGGTCAATCAGCTCAACGCTTCGCTGGCGAAAAAACGCATCCTCGCACCGTTCAGCGGCACCATCGGCATCCGTCAGGTCGACGTCGGCGACTACCTCGCCAGCGGCACCAAAATCGCCACGCTGCAGGACTTGAGCAGCCTCTACGCCGACTTCTACCTGCCCGAACAATCGGTGCCGAAACTGGCCATCGGTCAGCCGGTGCAGATTGCAGTCGCCGCCTATCCCAAGCAAAACTTCGCCGGCAAGATCAGCGCGATCAACCCGATCGTCGAAAGCACTACGCGCAACATTCTGGTTCGCGCCACGCTGGCCAACCCCGACGGCAAATTGCTGCCGGGCATGTTCGCCAGCCTCGAGGTGTTGTTGCCGGATCCGCAGAAACACATCGTCGTGCCGGAGAGCGCGATCACCTACACCCTCTACGGCAACTCGATCTACGTGGTCGGGCAAAAGAAAGCCGAAGACGGCAGTCTCGAAAAGGACGACAAGGGCCAACCGGTGCTGATCGCCGAACGCCGCTTCATCGAAACCGGTGAACGCCGCGATGGCCTGGTGATGATCAACAAGGGCGTGCAGAGCGGCGAACAAGTGGTAACGGCTGGCCAGATCAAACTGGACAACGGCGCCCACATTGCCATCAGCGACGACAAGACCCTCGGCGAGCAGAACAGTCCGCCGCGCGCCGACTGATCAAGGAAATCCCATGGCTTTTACTGATCCGTTCATCCGCCGCCCGGTGCTCGCCACCGTGGTCAGCCTGTTGATTGTGCTGCTGGGCTTTCAGGCCTGGAGCAAGTTGCCGCTGCGCCAATACCCGCAAATGGAAAACGCCCTGATCACGGTGACCACCGCTTACCCCGGGGCCAACGCCGAAACCATTCAGGGCTACATCACCCAACCTATGCAGCAGAGCCTCGCCAGCGCCGAGGGCATCGACTACATGACTTCGGTCAGCCGGCAGAACTTCTCGGTGATCTCGATCTACGCGCGCATCGGCTCCAACACCGACCGTTTGTTCACCGAACTGCTGGCCAAAGCCAACGAGGTGAAAAACAAGCTGCCACAGGACGCCGAAGACCCGGTGCTGAGCAAGGAGTCCGCCGACGCCTCGGCGCTGATGTACATCAGCTTCTTCAGCAAGGATTTGAGCAACCCGCAAATCACCGACTACCTGTCACGGGTGATCCAGCCAAAACTGGCGACCTTGCCGGGCATGGCCGAGGCGGAGATTCTCGGCAATCAGGTGTTCGCCATGCGCCTGTGGCTCGACCCGGTGAAACTCGCCGGTTTCGGCCTCAGCGCCAGCGATGTGACCAACGCCGTGCGCCAGTACAACTTCCTCTCCGCTGCTGGCGAAGTGAAAGGCGAGTACGTGGTCACCAGCATCAACGCCAACACCGAACTGAAATCCGCTGAAGCCTTCGCGGCGATTCCGCTCAAGGTCAGTGGCGACAGCCGCGTGTTGCTGAGTGATGTCGCGCGGGTGGAAATGGGCGCGGAAAACTACGACTCGATCAGCTCGTTTGGCGGCACGCCGTCGGTGTACATCGGCATCAAGGCCACCCCGGGCGCCAACCCGCTGGATGTGATCAAGGAAGTGCGCAAGCTGATGCCGGAGCTGGAAGCGCAACTGCCGCCGAACCTGAAAAGCGAGATCGCCTACGACGCCACACTGTTTATCCAGGCCTCGATCGATGAAGTGGTAAAAACCCTGTTCGAGGCGGTGCTGATCGTCATCGTCGTGGTGTTCCTGTTCCTCGGCGCATTGCGCTCGGTAGTAATCCCGGTGGTGACCATTCCGCTGTCGATGATCGGCGTGATGTTCTTCATGCAGATGATGGGCTACTCGATGAATCTGCTGACGCTGCTGGCGATGGTGCTGGCCATCGGTCTGGTGGTGGACGATGCGATTGTCGTGGTGGAAAACATTCACCGGCATATCGAGGAAGGCAAGACGCCATTTGATGCGGCGCTGGAAGGCGCACGGGAAATCGCCATGCCGGTGGTGTCGATGACCATCACCTTGGCGGCGGTGTATGCGCCGATCGGTTTCCTCACCGGGCTGACCGGAGCGTTGTTCAAGGAGTTTGCGTTGACCCTGGCCGGCGCCGTGGTGATCTCCGGGATCGTCGCCCTGACCCTGTCGCCGATGATGTGCGCGTTTTTGCTACGCCACGAGGAAAATCCCAGCGGCCTCGCGCACCGCCTCGACCGCATTTTTGACGGCCTCAAGCGCCGCTATCAGAGCATGCTCCACGGCACGCTGAACACGCGTCCGGTGGTGCTGGTGTTCGCAGTGATCGTGTTGTGCCTGATCCCGGTGTTCCTCAAGTTCACCAAATCGGAACTGGCCCCGGACGAAGATCAGGGCATCATTTTCATGATGGCCACTGCGCCGCAGCCAACCAACCTCGATTACCTGAGTACCTACACCGACGAGTTCATCAAAATCTTCAAGGAATTCCCGGAGTACTACTCCTCGTTCCAGATCAACGGTTACAACGGCGTGCAGGCCGGCATCGGCGGTTTCCTGCTCAAACCATGGAACGAGCGCAGTCGCACGCAGATGCAAATCCTCCCCGAGGTACAAGGCAAACTGGAAGGCATTCCTGGCTTGCAGATCTTTGGTTTCAACCTGCCCTCCCTGCCCGGCACCGGTGAAGGCCTGCCGTTTGAGTTCGTGGTCAACACCGCCAACGACTATGAACTACTGCTGCAAGTGGCAGACCGGATCAAGAAACGTGCAATGGAGTCGGGCAAGTTCGCCTTCGTCGATCTCGATCTGGCGTTCGACAAACCCGAGGTGGTGGTCGATATTGACCGCGCCAAAGCAGCGCAGATGGGCGTGTCGATGCAGGATCTCGGCGGCACGCTGGCGACGCTGTTGGGCGAGGCGGAAATCAACCGTTTCACCATTGATGGGCGCAGCTACAAGGTCATTGCCCAGGTCGAGCGCCCCTATCGTGATAATCCGGACTGGCTGAACAACTACTACGTGAAAAACACTCAGGGCGAGTTATTGCCGCTGTCGACGCTGATCAAGGTCAGCGACCGCGCTCGACCGCGCCAGCTCAATCAGTTCCAGCAACTTAACGCCGCGAAGATCTCCGGTTTCCCGTTGGTGAGCATGGGTGAAGCTATCGACACCGTGTTGCAGATTGCCCGCGAAGAAGCACCGGCCGGGTTTGCTTTCGACTACGGCGGCGCATCGCGACAGTTCGTGCAGGAAGGCAGTGCCCTGTGGGTAACCTTCGCGCTGGCGCTGGCGATTATCTTTCTGGTGCTGGCGGCGCAGTTCGAAAGCTTCCGCGATCCGCTGGTGATCCTGGTGACGGTGCCGTTGTCGATCTGTGGGGCGTTGATTCCGCTGTTCCTCGGCTGGTCGAGCATGAACATCTATACCCAGGTCGGGTTGGTGACGCTGATCGGGCTGATCAGTAAACACGGCATCCTGATCGTCGAGTTCGCCAACCAGTTGCGCAAGGACAAGGACCTGACGGCGCGCGAAGCCGTTGAGGAAGCGGCGGCGATTCGCTTGCGGCCGGTGTTGATGACCACGGCGGCGATGGTGTTTGGTATGGTGCCGCTGATTCTGGCCACGGGCGCCGGTGCGGTGAGCCGTTTTGATATCGGCATGGTGATTGCCACGGGGATGTCGATTGGCACGTTGTTTACGCTGTTCGTCTTGCCGTGCGTTTACACCCTGCTGGCGAAACCCGATCCCAAGCCAACCGCATAACCCCTGTAGGAGTGAGCCTGCTCGCGATAGCGGTGTGTCATTTAAATCATTTTTAACTGACAAATCGCTATCGCGAGCAGGCTCACTCCTACAAGGGATCTGTGTTGCTCCGGGCATAAAAAAGGCCTCGCATCTGCGAGGCCTTTTATGTGGGCTTCAATCGTTTCAACTCTGCGGCCTCATCCCTTGAGAAAGTCCGAACATGAACAACAACAGATCATGATCGGGTTTGGTCGCCACGGAGGCTTTCGCCACCCGTGGGACTGCGCAGTGGGCGTCGTCTACGGACGCGCCCACCACCTGCATGCGGGGCTGCTCCCAGGCAGCCACCGCCAATGACGCAACTGCCAAGGCTCCAACTAAAAACAAACCTCGTGCAATTTCTAGTTTCATCGCTATAAACCTTTGATAGCGCTGCCAAACGCCGTCTCATAAAAGTAGACGAGTTTTTTCCAGTCCGCGTCGCGGAACGACGAATGGCGGCGCAATTGCTTCATGTCGTGGGAAGCGGCGCGATAGGCGGTCAGACGCTGGCGGCATTTCTCCAGATCAATCAAAGCGACCTCGACCTTGGCCGAGTCGCCTTCGCCCGTCACACGCACAAACACGTGTTTGATGTAGATGCAGCTGTGCTGCCAACGGCCCTTGTGCATGCGCGCCAGGTTTTCGGCGAGGTCCTTGAGCACACGCTCATACACCACATCGCCGCACTGATCGCGACCGCCGGCAGCCGCCAGCCAATGTTCCAGTTCCTGGAAACCGTCCAGGGACTTGGTGACCAGCAGTGCACGCCATTTGTGCTGCGGATCAGGCTGAGCGCCGCAGAAAACGATTTGCGGCACGCGCACACCGAGCTTGCTCACGCCGGTCAGCGCATCAAGTTCACGCAAAACAGTAGGACGGCCAAAAGGGTGCAACCAACTGCGATAGATATGACCGGTCTGGCGCTTGGCATACAGCAGTTGACCATCGCGCCCCACGACCCTTTGCACGCCACTTTCCCCACCACGTCGAACGTTGGGTTCTTCCACCCACTCGCCGCGCTGGTTCCAGTAAAAGTCAAAGCGATCTTGCGGAGCGACGTCCGTTTCTGCTGCAAATTGCACTGCCATCCTGTTACCTCTTGCGTAATACGTAAACCCGCCACATGGCGTAGAGCGGAATAAAGTCCAGTTGTTCCTGAATCCGAAAACCTGCTTCCTCGAACTCCTTTTCCACCGTAGCGGCCGGTAACACAAAGCGATTCTGATACTCGCGTTTGTCACGGTTGCGCTCGGCTCGCTGGCGTTTCCAGGCTTTGAAATTGCCATCAACCCACAGCGAAACGATCACACTGTCCCGGGTAACGCGCTCGAATTCGCTCAGAATCGCCCGGCGATGCTCGGCTTCACCGATGTGGTGGAGCAAACGCATGCAGAAAATGCTGTCGACCGCGTTGTCAGGCAAGGCAATGTCGAAGGCAGAGGTGTGCAAGGGTTGTACCCGTTTCACTACATCCGCCGGTTGCGACTCCATGGCCGTCTTGATCATCGACTCGGAATTGTCCGCGCCGATAATCACCCGGTTGGCCTTTTCGCCCAACAACGGCCAGAAACGCCCGGCACCGCAAGGCAAATCCAGCACCAGTCCCGGCTCACCCACCAACGCCAGCGCCTTGCGGGCTAGCTGTTCGTCACGCCAATGGGAGAGACGACGTCCAAGGCTTTCTTTGTGCTTGCGCAGGTATTTCTGCGCGTGTTGATCGTCGTACTTCTCGGAAAAATCGAGTTTGATCGGACCGGCCATCACCTGGACTCCTGAATTGCTGATGTCACCACCTTAAGGAGCGGCATGTCAGCGTCAGGTCATCCATTTGTGAAAAAAATGTCCGGTAAATAGACAAATTATTACAGCGTTATACAGGATTTAGACAGGAAGGAGGGAGTAGCATCGAGCCACTCCGTGCGTCAGATTTTGCCCAGATCCACCTCGAAGCGGCAGCCATTGGGTTCCATCGTGCTCAAGCTGACGGTCCAGCCCTGGTTCTCGCAGATCCGCTGAACCAGCGACAATCCCAACCCCAAGCCTTCGCCGCGCTTTTCGCTGCCACGCACGAAAGGCTCGAACATGGCTTCACGCTTTTCTTCCGGAATGCCGACACCGGAGTCTTCCACCACAAAGCCGTTGGCCGTGAGTGTCAGGCGAATGAAGCCTTTCTCGGTGTAATGCAGCGCGTTACGCAACAGGTTACCCATCACGGCATTCAACAGGGTCGCGTTGTAACGAGCGTCCGTCGGATTGCCAGGTTCGAAGACCAGATTCAGGCCTTTGCTCTCGATCGGCCCGCGCCACAGACACAATAAGTTTTCGGCCACCTGCGAGAGGTTCTGCTGCAGAGCCATCCCCGCATCTTCGTGCTGGGCGCGCGCCAGCATGAGGAAGGTCTGCACCAGCTCGCGCATTTCCTCACTGGCGCGGGCAATTCGCTCGACTTGCGAGCGGCCGCGCTGGTCGATCCCCGGGTTCTCCAACAGCAGTTCGCAGGAACTGGCCAATACCATCAACGGCGTGCGCAATTCATGGCTGACGTCGCTGGTGAACAACCTTTCACGCGTCAGCGCCTGACGAAGGCGTCCCAGCGTGGCATCGAACGCCACCGCCAGTTCACCCACCTCGTCTGCCGCATAATCCGGTGCCAGCGGCGGCGCCAGACCGAGCAACTGATCGCGATGGCGCACCTGCCGGGCCAGTCGCACCACCGGCGCCATTACCTTGCGCGCCAGCACCCACCCGAGGAATACCGCCAGGGCCAGACTGAGCACGAAGCCGACCAGCACCACGGCAAACAGCACGCGCTCGCGCTCTTCGAAATCACTTTGATCCTGCAGCAGCACATAACGCCGACCGTCGACGACCTCGACCATCGCGTGATACGACAGCTGCTCGCGGAACACTTCATGGAAACCCGAATCGAGGTGACGCAGGTCCTTGGGCAGCTCAAAATCGCCCGGCCCGCCACTGAAATAGAACAACTGGTCGGGTTCCGGGCGATGGCTCCAGTCCGAAACGTTGTCCATCAGCAGAAGCCGTTGCAGATCGCCGCCCAGCCCCGCCGAAATCAATTTTTCTTCCACCAGGTGCACGGTCGCGACGATGCCCATCGCGAAGGCGCCGGCCACAAGTGCGCTCATCAAGGCAAAAGCAATGATGATCCGCTGGGAAAGACTTTGCCTGAACTCCATTACACGTCGGCCAGCCGGTAACCCACCCCGTGCACAGTGTGCAGCAGTGGTTTGGCAAAAGGTTTATCAATGACTTGTCGCAGTTGGTGAACGTGGCTGCGCAGGCTGTCGCTGTCCGGGCAATCATCGCCCCACAACGCTTCTTCGAGAATTTCCCGACGCAGTACGTGTGGGCTCTTCTGCATCAACACGGCCAGAAGCTTGAGGCCTACCGGGTTGAGCTTGAGCAGTTTGCCATCGCGGGTCACTTCCAGCGTGTCGAGGTCGTAACTCAGATCTGCGACTTTCAGGGCCCGGCGGCCACCACCCTGAGCACGTCGCATCACCGCTTCGACCCGCGCCGCGAGTTCAGACAAGGCAAATGGCTTGATGAGGTAATCGTCAGCCCCGGACTTGAAGCCTTGCAAACGATCGTCCAGTTGATCGCGAGCGGTGAGCATGATCACCGGCGTGTCCCGGCGGGCATCTTCACGCAGGCGTTTGCACAGGGTGTAGCCATCGATGCCGGGCAACATGATGTCGAGCACGATCAGGTCGTAATGCTCGGTGGCGGCCAGGTGCAGGCCCGACAGACCGTCCTGGGCGCAATCGACGGTATAGCCTTTGAGGCCCAGATAATCGGCCAGATTGGCCAGGATGTCGCGGTTGTCTTCGACCAATAGAATTCGCATGGGCACCTCCTCCGTACGGGGTAACGGCCGTCTTGGCCCGCGCAGCTTACGGCCAAGTGTGGCTCAGAGCTAGGCGTGCGTCGGGTTGTTTAACGAGAAAAAGCTCATTGTGCATGCCAACGTTTTTTTCACTTTCGGTTAACAAATCGGCGACGCGCACGCGCGCAGACTCCGCGCGGTTGCGCTCTTCAGACCCTATTTACGACCAAGGAATTGCCCCATGGTGTCGACTTCTGCCCGCCCCGTTTCCAGGCCACTGAATTTTTGGTTATGCCTGGGAATACCCACCGTCGCGGCGATCATTCTGGTGCTGCTTGAATTGACTGATCTGGACATGGATCTGGCCCGACTGTTCTATGACCCGGTCGCAGGTGACTTTATCGGGCGACACAGTTTTTTCCTTGAAGACATCCTCCATGATCGCGCCAAGCAGGTGGTCATTGCGTTCTCGGTGTTTGCCATCCTCGGCTTCATCAGCTCGTTCTTCGTCGGCAGACTGAAACCGTTCAAGCGCGAACTGGGCTGTCTGGTGCTGTCGCTGGGCCTGGCGACCTCGTTCGTTACCCCGGTCAAAGCCGTGACGGCGGTGCAGTGCCCATGGAGCCTGGAGCAATTCGGCGGCCATGAAACCTACAGCAAACTGATGGAACATCGTCCACAAACGGACAAACCCGGCCGTTGCTGGCCTGGTGGCCATGCGGCGACGGGGTTCACCTTGTTTGCGCTGTTCTTTGTCCTGCGTGATCGCCGTCCGCGTCTGGCCCGTCAGGCGTTTATCTTTGCCTTCGCGCTGGGTTCGGTGTTTTCGATCAGCCGGATGATGCAGGGTGCGCACTTCTTTTCGCACAACGTGTGGACGGCGATTTTCTGCTGGCTGATTTGTCTGGGGTCGTATTACTGGGTGCTGTATCGCCCGGCGGTGAAAACCGCGGCCGTGGTCGAGGCGCAACCGGTCAGCGCCTGATCTGACGCCATCGCTGGCAAGCCAGCTCCCACAGGGTTGGTGCCGAGCACACATTTTGTGAACGCTCGAATCACTGTGGGAGCTGGCTTGCCAGCGATGAACGATTACTCGGACTTGCGCCAACACTAAATCAAAGGCAATAAAAAACCCCGCTGGCTTGCGCCAGCGGGGTTTTGCGTTACAGGGGTAAGGCTGGCTTACATCATGCCGCCCATGCCACCCATGCCGCCCATGTCAGGCATGCCGCCGCCTGCAGCGCCGTCTTTCTTCGGCGCGTCAGCTACAGCTGCTTCGGTGGTCAGGATCAGACCGCCGATCGACGATGCCGCTTGCAGAGCGGAACGAGTCACCTTGGTTGGGTCCAGGATGCCCATTTCGATCATGTCGCCGTATTCGCCAGTCGCAGCGTTGTAACCGAAGTTACCTTTGCCGTTCTTGACTTCGTTGACGACAACGCTTGGCTCGTCGCCGCTGTTGGCAGCGATCTGACGCAGCGGTGCTTCAACAGCGCGACGCAGCACAGCGATACCCACGTCCTGATCAGCGTTGTCGCCTTTCAGGTCAACCAGGGTTTGCAGAGCGCGGATCAGCGCAACGCCACCGCCAGGTACCACGCCTTCTTCAACGGCTGCACGGGTTGCGTGCAGGGCGTCTTCAACGCGGGCTTTCTTCTCTTTCATTTCAACTTCGGAACCAGCGCCAACCTTGATCACTGCAACGCCGCCGGACAGCTTGGCCAGACGCTCTTGCAGTTTTTCACGGTCGTAGTCCGAGGAAGTTTCACCAACCTGAGCACGAATCTGAGCGATACGCGCCTGGATGTCGGAATCTGCACCGGCACCGTCAACGATGATGGTGTTTTCCTTGGAAATGGTCACACGCTTGGCGCTGCCCAGGTTTTCCAGGGTAGCTGCTTCCAGGCTCAGGCCGATCTCTTCGGAGATAACGGTACCGCCGGTCAGAACAGCGATGTCCTGCAGCATGGCCTTACGACGGTCGCCGAAGCCTGGCGCCTTGACGGCTGCGACTTTAACGATGCCACGCATGTTGTTTACAACCAGAGTCGCCAGGGCTTCGCCTTCAACGTCTTCGGAAACGATCAGCAGTGGACGGCCGGCTTTGGCAACGGCTTCCAGCACTGGCAGCATTTCACGGATGTTCGAGATCTTTTTGTCGACCAGCAGGATCAGCGGGCTGTCCAGCTCGGCAACCATGGTCTCTGGCTTGTTGACGAAGTACGGGGACAGGTAGCCACGGTCGAACTGCATGCCTTCAACAACCGACAGTTCGTTTTCCAGGCCAGTGCCTTCTTCAACGGTGATCACGCCTTCTTTACCGACTTTTTCCATGGCTTCGGCAATGATGTCGCCGATGGAGTTGTCGGAGTTGGCGGAGATGGTGCCTACCTGAGCGATGGCCTTGGTGTCAGCGCATGGCTTGGACAGGTTCTTCAGCTCTTTGACGATAGCGATGGTCGCTTTGTCGATACCGCGCTTCAGGTCCATCGGGTTCATGCCGGCAGCGACGGCTTTCAGGCCTTCGTTGACGATCGACTGAGCCAGAACGGTAGCGGTGGTAGTACCGTCACCAGCGTCATCGTTGGCACGGGAGGCAACGTCTTTGACCAGCTGCGCGCCCATGTTTTCGAAGCGATCTTCGAGTTCGATTTCTTTGGCGACGGAAACGCCGTCCTTGGTGATGGTCGGAGCGCCGAAGCTCTTCTCGATGATCACGTTACGGCCTTTCGGGCCCAGGGTCGCTTTTACAGCGTCAGCCAGGACGTTGACGCCCTTGAGCATTTTTTTACGGGCGGAATCGCCAAACAGAACTTCTTTAGCAGCCATGATCGATATTCCTTAAATACTTTGTAGTAGCGGGAAAATGAACGGGGTTATCAGCCTTCGATAACAGCGAGGATTTCGTTCTCGCTCATTACCAGCAGGTCTTCGCCGTCGACTTTCACTGTGTTGCTGCCGGAGTAAGGACCGAACACAACCTTGTCGCCTTCTTTCACGGACAGTGCGCGCACTTCGCCGTTTTCCAGAGCTTTGCCCGGGCCTACAGCGAGAATCACACCGTGGTTGGCTTTTTCAGCAGCCGAACCTGGCAGGACGATACCGCCAGCGGTTTTCTTTTCTTCTTCGCTGCGACGGATTACGACGCGGTCATGCAGAGGACGAAGCTTCATTGTCGATCTCTCCTAATTGTGGTTTTCATCGGCCGGTGTAGTCCCGGCGGGTTTAACAAATCCGGCCTGCGCCGGTTGCGATTCGTCAAGCGAACCGCGGAAGTCTGTCCGGTTCAAATACCGGAAACCTTTCGGTGACCGATACATAAGGGCGCATAAGCTTATTACAAGGGCGAGGCGAAAAAATTTTCACCTATGTGCTGCACAAAAGCAGCCCATAAACGGACACGGCACCCGAAGGTGCCGTGTCGATGCAGATGTTACTTGGAGTCCCGGTGTTCGAACTCGCCTTCGATCACGTCACCCTCGCGGCCCAGAGGCTGGCGCGGTGCAGGACCGCCACGGGGTTGCAGGTCGTCGGCGAACGCACGCTGGCGCATGGCCTGTTCTTCGGCGCGCTGGCGCATTTTGTTCGCCAGCAGGCGACGGGTGAATGGCAGCAACATCACCAGACCGACCACGTCACTGATGAAGCCCGGCAGGATCAACAGGCCACCGGCCAATGCCAGCATCAAACCTTCCAGCATGGTTTGCGCAGGCAGTTCGCCGCGGTTCAGGCTTTCACGGGCACGCAATGCAGTGGCCAGACCGGCGACGCGCAGCACGAAAATGCCGAACATCGAGCCGAGAATGATCAGCAGCAGGGCCGGGAAAAACCCGATAGCCCCTGCCACTTTGACGAATACGAACAGCTCCAGCACCGGAAACAGCAGAAAGAGCAACAGAAAAGGGCGCATCAAAGTTTCCTCAACGCAAGAAATGCCTTGCAGTAAGCCTTAGATGACGTCGCCCTTTCGTGAATTCAAGCACCAGCCACCTCATTTTTTGGCCAGACCTCGGCGTGAGCCAGAGAAACCAAGGCTTCGCGCACTTGTGTCGGCGTATTACAAGGTGCCGGGAACGGCAGCCAGTACAACGCCTGACCGATGCGCAGGTGCATGCCCTCGGTGTCGATCCCGGCCAGTTGCGCCGGCACGGTTTTCGGCAGACCGGCCAGGTCGACGTAGTGCACGATGGCTTTGGCGTGGTCGCTGTTCATGTGCTCGACCATGCTGATTTCAGCCTTGCCAGCGAACGGGTTGGCCAGGGTCAGTTGATCGACCCAGTGAATCGCGCCGAAACCGCCGATGTAGCGGTGACGTACCGGGTTCAGCACCCAGAAGTCAAAATCATGGGCCTTGTGGTAGTTCTGCGAATCGGGGAAATAACGGTAGTAACGCTCGGCGGCGGCTTCGATCGCGGCAACGTCTTCGAGCTTTTGCGCCTCCGCCAGATAGGTCAGGCGACCAACGGCTTGCACATCATCTGCCTCACGCTCGCCGACGAGCAATGAGCACTTCCGGTCTTTTTGCAGGTTGTGGGTGTGCTGGGCGATGCGGCTGATCAGGATCAGCGGCCGGCCCTGCTCGTCCAGGCAGTACGGCACCACGGAGCCAAAAGGAAAACCAGGCATCGATTTGGAGTGGGTCGACAGCACTCCACGGTATTCCTTGAGAAGCAATTCTCGGGCATTCTTCGCCACTTCAACGCTCAATTTATGACTCCTTAAATAGTATCCGTCGAAAAAACGGACGGGCGCCTGGGATCAAGTCCCAGTCACGCCAGCGGGCAATTCTCATGTGCAACCCTGCCACGGCCGGTGCAGATCGGGAGTCGCTGAAAACAAAAAACTACTCAGACCTGCTATCGGGGCATGCGAATGCAACTCAACGACAAAGTAATCATTATCACTGGCGGTTGCCAGGGTTTGGGCCGCTCGATGGCCGAGTATTTCGCCGGCAAAGGCGCCAAGCTCGCGTTGGTCGACCTCAATCAGGAAAAACTCGACGACGCGGTCGCGGCCTGCAAAGCCAAGGGCGTCGAGGCGCGCAGCTATCTTTGTAACGTCGCCAATGAAGAGCGGGTCGAGCACATGGTCGCCCAGGTCGCCGCCGACTTCGGCGCGATCCACGGCCTGATCAACAACGCTGGGATCCTCCGTGATGGCCTGCTGCTCAAGGTCAAGGACGGCGAAATGACCAAGATGAGCCTGGCACAGTGGCAGGCCGTCATCGACGTCAACCTGACCGGCGTGTTCCTCTGCACCCGTGAAGTGGCGGCAAAAATGGTTGAGCTGAAGACCAGCGGCGCGATCATCAATATCTCGTCGATCTCGCGTGCAGGCAACGTTGGCCAGACCAACTATTCGGCGGCCAAGGCCGGTGTAGCGGCGGCGACGGTGACATGGGCGAAAGAACTGGCGCGATATGGCATTCGTGTGGCGGGGATTGCCCCGGGCTTCATTGAAACCGAGATGACCCTGGGCATGAAGCCGGAAGCGCTGGAGAAGATGACTTCGGGGATTCCGCTCAAGCGCATGGGCAAGCCGGAAGAGATTGCGCACTCGGCGGCGTACATCTTCGAAAACGACTACTACACCGGGCGGATTCTCGAGATGGATGGCGGGTTGCGGATCTAACTGCCAACACAAAACAAATGTAGGAGTGAGCCTGCTCGCGATTGCGGTCATTCATTCAACAAATCTGTTGAATGTTATTCCGCTATCGCGAGCAGGCTCACTCCTACAGGGTTATCGGTGTTGCTGATGTATCAATCGTCGCTGATGGTGATATTCGGCATCGCCGGCGTCGCCGCTTCCTGCAACACAATCCGCGCGCCGACATGGCGGGCCAGTTCCTGATAGACCATGGCAATCTGGCTGTCCGGCTCGGCAATCACCGTTGGCTTGCCGCCGTCGGCCTGCTCGCGGATCAGCATCGACAGCGGCAGTGAAGCCAGCAGTTCGACGCCGTACTGAGTCGCCAGCTTCTCACCACCGCCCTCACCGAACAGATGCTCGGCATGCCCGCAGTTCGAGCAGATGTGCACGGCCATGTTTTCCACCACGCCCAGCACCGGAATGTTGACCTTGCGGAACATTTCCACGCCTTTGCGCGCGTCGAGCAAGGCCAGATCCTGTGGTGTGGTGACGATTACCGCGCCAGCCACCGGGACTTTCTGCGCCAGGGTCAGTTGAATGTCGCCAGTGCCTGGCGGCATGTCGATCACCAGATAATCCAGATCGCCCCACGCGGTTTGCGTGACCAATTGCAGCAACGCCCCGGAAACCATCGGCCCACGCCAGACCATCGGCGTGTTGTCGTCGGTCAGGAACGCCATCGACATGACTTCCACACCGTGCGCCTTGAGCGGCACGAACCATTTCTGATCCTTGATTTCAGGGCGGGTGCGCTCGGGGATGCCGAACATGATGCCCTGGCTCGGGCCGTAGATATCGGCGTCGAGAATGCCGACCTTGGCGCCTTCACGGGCCAGGGCCAGAGCGAGGTTGGCGGCGGTGGTCGATTTGCCCACGCCGCCCTTGCCGGACGCCACGGCGACCACGTTCTTGACGTTGGCCAGCCCGGGAATCTGCGCCTGCGCCTTGTGCGCGGCAATCACGCTGTTCACTTCAACCTTGGCGATCACCACGCCGTCGAGGTTTTCGATGGCCAGTTGCAGCAGTTGCGCCCAGCCGCTCTTGAACAGACCGGCAGCGTAACCGATTTCCAGCTGCACGTTGACGCGATCACCGACGATCTCGATGTGCTTCACGCAACCGGCGCTGACCGGATCCTGATTAAGGTAAGGGTCGGTGTATTGGCTGAGGACGGCTTCCACCGCTGCGCGAGTGACGGCGCTCATGGGCAACTCCGATAACAAGACTGGGAATAGATGGCGGGTATCGTACCTGAAAAAGATCGCAGCCTTCGGCAGCTCCTGCAGGAGATCGACGCACGTCTGCAGGAGCTGCCGCAGGCTGCGATTTTTTCCGTCTGCTCATCCAATGAAACAGGCGCACAGGGTGAAAAATATGCGCCAGCGCTTTATAGTGGCCGACCTCCGTTTCATCAAGTAGCGAAGCCCCACATGTCCGAACCACGCAAGATCCTCGTCACCAGCGCCCTGCCCTACGCCAACGGTTCGATTCACCTTGGCCATATGCTGGAATATATCCAGACCGATATGTGGGTGCGCTTCCAGAAGCATCGCGGCAACCAGTGCATTTATGTCTGCGCCGACGACGCCCACGGTTCGGCGATCATGCTGCGCGCGGAAAAGGAAGGCATCACCCCGGAACAACTGATCGCCAACGTACAGGCTGAACACAGCGCCGACTTTGCCGAGTTCCTGGTCGATTTCGACAACTTCCACTCCACTCACGCCGAAGAAAACCGTGAGCTGTCGAGCCAGATCTACATCAAGCTGCGTGACGCCGGGCACATTGCCCAACGCTCGATCACCCAGTATTTCGACCCGGAAAAGAAAATGTTCCTGGCCGACCGCTTCATCAAGGGCACCTGCCCGAAATGCGGCACTGAAGACCAGTACGGCGACAACTGCGAGAAATGCGGTGCAACCTACGCCCCGACCGATCTGAAGGATCCGAAGTCGGCGATCTCTGGCGCCACCCCGGTGCTCAAGGATTCCCAGCACTTCTTCTTCAAACTGCCAGACTTTCAGCAAATGCTGCAGGCCTGGACCCGCAGCGGCACACTGCAAGACGCCGTGGCCAACAAGATCGCCGAATGGCTGGACGCCGGCCTGCAGCAATGGGACATCTCCCGCGATGCGCCGTACTTCGGTTTCGAGATCCCGGACGAGCCGGGCAAGTATTTCTACGTGTGGCTGGACGCGCCGATCGGCTACATGGCCAGCTTCAAGAACCTCTGCGACCGCACGCCGGAGCTGGACTTCGACGCGTTCTGGGGCAAGGACTCCACCGCCGAGCTGTACCATTTCATCGGCAAGGACATCGTCAACTTCCACGCGCTGTTCTGGCCAGCGATGCTCGAAGGCGCGGGCTACCGCAAGCCGACCGGCATCAACGTGCACGGCTACCTGACCGTCAACGGCCAGAAAATGTCCAAGTCGCGCGGCACCTTCATCAAGGCCCGTACGTATCTGGATCACCTGTCGCCGGAATACCTGCGCTACTACTACGCAGCCAAGCTGGGCCGTGGCGTCGATGACCTCGACCTGAACCTCGAAGACTTCGTGCAGAAGGTCAACTCGGATCTGGTCGGCAAAGTGGTCAACATTGCCAGCCGATGCGCCGGTTTCATTCAAAAAGGCAACGCCGGTCTGCTGGTCGACCAAAACGCTGCGCCGGAGCTGACCGAGGCTTTCCTCGCCGCTGCGCCAAGCATTGCCGACGCCTATGAAGCCCGCGACTTCGCCCGCGCCATGCGTGAAACCATGGCCCTGGCCGACCGCGCCAACGCGTGGATCGCTGACAAGGCGCCGTGGTCGTTGAATAAACAGGAAGGCAAGCAGGATGAAGTCCAGGCGATCTGCGCCACCGGCATCAACCTGTTCCGCCAACTGGTGATCTTCCTCAAGCCGGTGTTGCCGTTGCTGGCCGCCGATGCCGAGGCGTTCCTCAACGTCGCCCCGCTGACCTGGAACGACCACACCACCCTGCTGGCCAACCACCAGTTGAACGAATTCAAACCGTTGATGACCCGCATCGACCCGGTGAAAGTACAAGCCATGTCCGACGCCTCGAAAGAAGACCTGACCGCCAGCCAGACCGACACCGGTGCAACCGCTCCGGCCGGCAACGGCGAACTGGCCAAGGATCCGCTGTCGCCGGAAATCGACTTCGACGCCTTTGCCGCGATCGACCTGCGCGTCGCACTGATCGTCAAAGCCGAACACGTCGAAGGTGCTGACAAGCTGCTGCGCCTGACCCTGGACATCGGTGACGAGCAACGCAACGTGTTCTCCGGGATCAAGAGCGCGTACCCGGATCCGTCGAAACTCGACGGGCGCCTGACCATGATGATCGCCAACCTCAAGCCACGGAAAATGAAGTTCGGTATCTCCGAAGGCATGGTGATGGCCGCCGGCCCTGGCGGTGAAGAAATCTACCTGCTGAGCCCGGACAGCGGCGCCAAGCCGGGTCAACGCATCAAGTAAGGCCCGGCAACAAATCGATCCCACCGGCGTGCCCCGCATGCCGGTGGGATTTTTCATATCTGGCCCACCCTACGTGGCTGCTGGATAATGCCTAACCTTATGAGATAGCCGCCCGTTTCTCTGGCAGAACCATGACCGAACTCGTGCTTACGCTTATCAGTGCTGCGCTGCTTAACAACTTCGTGTTGCACTGGCCCCTGGGCGTCGATCCGCTGCTGGCGGGCAGTCGTCGCCAGGTGCATGCGCTGGGACTGGCGACGTTGTGCCTGATGCTGGTTGCGGGCGTAACCGCTTACGTGATCTGGCATTGGCTACTGGTGCCGCTTCATCTTGAAGCCCTGCGGCTGTTCGTGTTTCTGCCATTGAGTGTGTTGCTGATCGCACCGCTGCTGAAACTGTTGTCCGGCGGCTTTCACGGTCTGCCTTTCGACGGGCTATGGCCATTGTTGCTGGGCAATGCCGGAGTGCTCGGGCTGGCACTGATCAACGCGCAAAACGATCAAGGCCTGCCGCAGGCAATAGCGCTAAGTCTTGGCGCCGGGCTGGGTTTCTGGCTGGTGCTGAGCCTCTTCAGCGATTTGCGCGAGCGCACGGCCGACAACGATATCCCCCTGCCCTTTCGTGGCCTGCCGATTGATCTGATCGGCGCCGGACTGATCGCAGTGATTTTTCTCGGATTCAGTGGACTGATCAAAACATGAGTCTGATTCAACGCATCGATGCCCTCCTGCCGCAGACCCAATGCGGCAAGTGCGGCCATCCCGGATGCAAACCGTACGCACAAGGCATCGCCGAGGGCGAGCCGATCAACAAGTGCCCGCCGGGCGGTGACGAAACCATCGCGGCGCTGGCTGAACTGTTGAAAGTGCCGGTGCTGGAGCTGGACATCAGTCGCGGCTCGGCACCGCCGCAAGTGGCGTTTATCCGTGAAGCCGAATGCATTGGCTGCACCAAGTGCATTCAGGCCTGCCCGATCGACGCGATCGTCGGCGCGGCGAAACTGATGCACACGGTCATCGTCGACGAGTGCACCGGTTGCGATCTGTGTGTCGCACCGTGCCCGGTGGATTGCATCGAAATGCATCCATTGTCGCCGGGCACGTTGCCGGTGGTGGGCGGCCTCGCCGTCAGTCTCGACGAGCAGCGCGCGCGCGCGGCCAAACGCGATCACGCGCGTCAACGCTTCGAGCGCCGAAACGAGCGCTTGCACCGCGAAGAACAACAGAAACAGGCTGAGCGTGAAGCGCGGGCGAAACGGGCGGTGCAGCCTGAAGTGACCGCGACCGATCCGGTGCAGGCAGCATTGCAACGCGTGCGTGCGCAGAAAGCCGCCACCGTTGACGCGGCGCTGAAGAAAGCCAAAATTGATGTAGCGATGAGCCGCGCGCAATTGCACAAGTCGTTGAAAGCCTTCGGTCATCCGCCGACGTTCGAGCAGCAGGCACAATTGATCGTGTTGCAGCAGCAGTTCGACGCGGCCGAGCAGGCCTTGGCGAAACTTGAAAGCAGCGCCCCGCCTGCCCCGGCAGTCACGGCCCCGGCGAAAGATGCCGACTTGAAACGGGCAAAAATCCAGTTGGCAATGCGTCGTGCCGAACTGAAAAAAGCCCAAACCGCCGAAGCGGCGCCCGAACAGATCGCCGCGCTGGAACAAGCACTACGCGATGCCGAACAGGCCCTGCACGCCGCCGAAGCTACAAGCGATCAGCCGTTGCCTGACCTGGTGCGCGTCGAAAAACGCCCGGTCGACAGCCAGCTTCGCCAGTTGAAAACCGAATTGGCCTACGCCCGCGCCGACCTCAACAAACTCGAACGGCGCGCCGACACGCCCACCGAAATCCTCGCCAAGGCCCGCGCCCGCCTGCAAGACGCCGAGCGCCAGGTGCAAGATCATGTTGCCCCTTGAGGCACCGGACAATCGCCTGCAACAGGCAATGAAGCTGGTATTGCTGGCCGCTTTGCCGGGGCTGCTCGGACTGTTCTGGCTGTACGGTTGGGGGGTGTTGATCAATCTGATTCTGGCGGCCACCACAGCACTGATTGTCGAAGCAGCGGTCCTGCACCTGCGTCGACAGCCCCTGCAGCCAGCGCTGAGCGACGGCAGCGCGCTGGTCAGCGCGACATTGCTGGCTGCTGCCCTGCCACCTTATTGCCCCTGGTGGCTGACGGTAACGGCCATGGCTGCGGGTCTGCTGTTCGGCAAGCACGTGTACGGCGGCGTCGGCAAAAACCCGTTCAATCCGGCAATGCTCGGGTTTGCCCTGGCCATGGTGATGTTCCCGCAACCAATGACCCATTGGCCGGCTCATGGCCTGGATCTGACGGCAACGTTTCAACAAGTGTTCGGCGCAGGTCAGGCGCCGGATGCTTGGGTCCAGGCCACCGTACTGGACAGCCTGCGCATCAATAAAAGCCTGACCATGGACGAGTTGTTCACCAGCAATCCAGCCTTCGGTCGATGGGGCGGACACGGTGTGGAATGGGTGAATCTGGCGTTCCTCGCCGGCGGGTTGTTTCTGCTGCAGCGCCGCGTCTTCAGTTGGCATGCGCCAGTGGGCATGCTCGCCAGCCTGTTTGTCATCAGTCTGCTGTGCTGGAACGGTTCCGGCTCGGACTCGCATGGGTCACCGCTGTTTCACCTACTCAGTGGCGCGACCATGCTGGGGGCGTTCTTTATCATCACTGAACCGGTCTCTGGCGCTAAAAGCGCGCTTGCCCGTCTGCTGTTCGGAGGCAGTGTCGGGCTGCTGACTTACGTGATTCGAACCTGGGGTGGATACCCGGATGGCGTGGCGTTCGCAGTGCTGCTGATGAATCTTTGCGTGCCTGCGCTGGAGCGATTTGCCGCGAGCCGTCAGTCAGAGGTGCGCCCATGAATCGCACGGCCAGCGCGTCTATTGTGCTGCTGTTGGCGGTCATCGGCGTCGCTGCGACTTATGTTTTATACCGTAGTTCTGCAGCGCAAATTGCCAGCGGGCAGCACTGGATCGAAAGCCGCAAACTGCTGGATTTGCTTCCACTCGATGCCTACGACAATCAACCGCTCGAGCAGCCTTTGGCCTTGGCAGACTTGAACTTGAGCCATAGCACCTTAACGGGTGGCTATCGCGCGACCAAACGCGGCCAGACCGTTGCGATCTTGCTGCACAGTCAAACCCAGGGTTATGCGGGCGCCATCGAACTGTTGATCGCCATCGATACCAACGGCAAATTGCTCGGTGTAAAAACCCTTAAACAAAGGGAAACACCAGGACTCGGCGGGCATCTGGGTGACTGGCCGAATACCTGGCTACAGTCGTTTATCGGCACATCGAGCAAGGAGCCGACTGATGCGGGATGGGCGCTGCAAAAGGATCAGGGACAATTTGATCAAATAGCTGGCGCGACCATCACCTCGCGCGCAGCCATCAGCGCGATCCATGATGCCCTGCGCTACTTCGATGAACATCGGGCCGCGCTGCTGGGGAGCGGAACATGAACCGATCAGCAGTCCTCTCTAACACTTTGATGCTGACATTGCTGCTTGGCACCAGTGACTCACTGGCAGGTGGTGTGGGGACATTATTGATGTTCGTTACTGTCGCAGGCTTGTATGGCCTGTGCATGGCTGCCTTGCGACCACGACTCACAGAAAAAAGCGTGTTGCTCGCCAGCGTGTTGCTCGCCGCGACCCTCACCAGTTGCGCAGATCTTTTGGCGCAACGCTGGTTTCTGCCCTGGCAGCAAACCTTCGGCCTCTATGTCGGCCTGATCGCCTTGCAATGCGTGGTGCTGGAGCACAACGGTTTCTGGCGACAGTCGTGGATCGAGCGGCTCAAACTCTGCGGTATGTTCGGCGGATTGCTGCTCGGGCTCGCCGGGCTGCGTGAACTCGTCGGTCACGGCAGTCTCGGCCGGGGACTGTTCGAACACTGGCCAGGTCTTGTTGTATTTGGCGAAGGGCTGCACCTGATCACGTTGATCCCCGGTGCTTTTATTTTGTTGGCGCTGCTGCTGGCGGCGCGTCAGGCGATAGTTCGCCCGAACTCGATATCCAAGGAAACACATCGCTCATGAATGCAGCAAAACGCCTGGAGATTTTCCGCCGCCTGCACGAAGACAACCCGGAACCGAAGACCGAACTGGCCTACTCCTCGCCGTTCGAGTTGTTGATCGCGGTGATTCTTTCGGCGCAATCGACAGACGTCGGCGTCAACAAGGCCACGGCAAAGCTGTTCCCGGTTGCCAACACGCCAGCGGCGATCCACGCTTTGGGCGTCGAGGGGCTATCCGAATACATCAAGACGATCGGCCTCTACAACAGCAAGGCCAAGAACGTCATCGAGACCTGCCGCTTGCTGGTCGAACGCCATGGCAGCGAAGTCCCGCAAACCCGTGAAGAGCTCGAAGCCCTACCGGGAGTGGGCCGCAAGACCGCCAACGTCGTACTCAACACGGCTTTCCGCCAACTGACCATGGCCGTCGACACTCATATCTTTCGGGTCAGCAACCGCACCGGCATTGCACCGGGTAAAAATGTGGTCGAAGTGGAAAAGAAGCTGATGAAGTTTGTACCCAAAGAATTCCTTCTCGACTCTCATCACTGGCTGATACTTCATGGCCGTTATGTGTGTCTGGCCCGCAAGCCACGCTGCGGCAGTTGCCGGATCGAAGACCTGTGCGAGTACAAGGAGAAAACTTCGGACGATTGACCGGCTATTGGAATAATTGATAAGTCGATTGAAAAAATCTTTTTTACCCGCCGCAGGAATATCGATATAAGGAGCGCCAAAGGCATTCTTAGCCGGGAGTTAGCTGATGAGTAGCGACAAAGAGCCACTTGATGTAGATGATGATATCGCTGCGGAAACTGAGGACACCGAACCTGTGGTCGAAGTCGCCAAGACCAATCTCAGCAAGCGCCGTACGATCGATAACCTGCTTGAGGAGCGCCGACTGCAAAAGCAATTGGCCGATTACGATTTTGATGACTGATATTTGAAAGCCTCCCGAAATGGAGGCTTTTCACTTTCTGCGGCTAGCTGAGTTCGACCGGCCCATCACCCTGTCAGCCATCGATACATTCAGACCAGACCATTACGCTGCGCCAACTCGATCAGATCAACCAGGGATCGCGCATTGAGCTTCAACAACAAGCGCGTCTTGTAGGTGCTTACGGTTTTGTTGCTCAAAAACATACCATCGGCAATTTCCTTGTTTGTCTTGCCTCGCGCCAACTGCTGCAACACCATCATTTCCCGACCGGACAGACGATCCACCATGTCGGCTTCACTGGCATTGCCCAGACTGGTGCGGACTGTATGCAAAGCCTGATTGGGAAAATAACTATAGCCCGACAATACCGCCTTGATCGCACTGAGCAACTCGGTCAGGTCCTGTTGTTTACAGACATAGCCGGCCGCTCCCGACTGCATGCAGCGCATTGAAAAGTGCCCGGGAGCCTGGGAGGTCAACACCAGAACTTTAATAGGCATGGCCGTCGTAGTCAGGCGCGCGATAACTTCCAGACCATCAAGCTTGGGTATTCCAATATCCAGAATGACAATATCCGGCATTTGTTCTCGAGCAAGTTGTAACGCATCCACACCGTTATCAGTTTCTGCGATGACTTCGTAGCCATGACGTTCCATCAGCATACGTACCGCAAGACGAATGACAGGGTGATCATCCACGATCAGCACTTTATTCATGGGCAAGTCCAGTTTCGCTGTTCGAATTTTCAGAACACGCACAATAGCCCAGTCACTTGCTCTATGGCATGGCAGTGTTAACACGCACCAGCATCGAGAGACATACCCTACAGTCATTGCGGACTATTCCTACAAAAAGCCGCTACCCCCAGTAAACATCCGACGTTATTTCCTCCTCCGCTCACGGAAATATTTCGCTTTTAACTTGTTACAGACTACGACTAGCGACACAGAAATCATGCCTTATCGCTGAGTTTCACTATGCCCGAACGGCCATGACACGTGCAAATCTGCGCTCGGCCGAGAACTTTGATTATTAACCCGAAACACAATGCAACAGCCGACACACCAACCTCACAACTTCAAACCCGATATAAACACTTGAAACAAGATATTTATACCTAACACAATACTTTTGCTATAAATACAAGTATTTGAAACCCGTCTGCCAAGCTACTCAACCACACAAACTTATCACCAACGAGACAGATCAAACACAAGAGTACAAGCATGCTGAAAATAAAAAACAAAATCACTAACCCAATGACGGTAATTGCCATATTTGCAGCTATTTCGGAAACATCAGCCGCCATTTCGCTGCCTTTTCTAGACAACAAGGACAGAGAGATCTACGTATGGTTTCTGATCAGCTTTCCGTTCTACTTGCTGTTTCTATTTTTTATAACTTTAAACTTTAATTACCGTTCCCTCTACTCACCCTCGGACTTCGGCAAGGACAAAAACTTTCTTAAAGTAATCGATAACAACGATCGCGAGAACAAACGAAACACACCGCCCCTGGAGCCAGCCACGCAAGGGACATTTGGACTATCAAGTTGTATCGTGCCCAGCGAGTCAGGCCCAACCGAATGCAAGGACGCGTGCAAAGTCCACAACGCACCTGACCCGCCCTCGGCCATCAATTCAAAATCGAACCTGATTGTTCAGCACAACATTCAGTTGCCCGCGTGGGTCAGTGACCTGCACCTCATCGACGTTCGGGGTGTCGATGCATCGAGAGAGTTAGCCACGATTCTGGAAAACATCCGGAACCTGGACCGGAAAACTCCCCGGGTAGTGGTGTTTCTTTCCAATCATGTATCGGATGTTTTACTGACGCAGCATTCATTGCTGAAGATCAGGCACGTCAGGAAAGGCTCAGGCAAAACGATTTGTATTGTTTATAACCTTTGCGCACAGGCGGTAACGCTGCTGGGACGGGCATGAAAGATGAGTCGTAGCCACAGATGCCAAGACCAGGAACAGGCTTCAATCAGACGCAAACAAAGAATCATGCAAAAAGGGCGGCCTTGTCTCGATGACAAGGCCGCCCTTTTCATTACGCTTCAGACCAGAACGCTTAGAACAGCTTGCGGCCCTTGTTGGCAGCAATGCGCATGCGCAGCGCGTTGAGCTTGATGAAGCCCGCGGCATCAGCCTGGTTGTAAGCACCGCCGTCTTCTTCGAAGGTCGCGATGTTGGAATCGAACAGCGAATCGTCGGACTTGCGGCCGGTAACGATCACGTTGCCTTTGTACAACTTCAGGCGCACAACGCCGTTCACGTTGACCTGCGAAGCGTCGATCATCTGCTGCAGCATCAGACGCTCTGGGCTCCACCAGTAACCGGTGTAGATCAGGCTGGCGTATTTCGGCATCAGCTCGTCTTTGAGGTGAGCGACTTCGCGGTCCAGGGTGATCGATTCGATGGCGCGGTGAGCGCGCAGCATGATGGTGCCGCCCGGGGTTTCGTAGCAGCCACGGGACTTCATGCCGACGTAACGGTTTTCGACAATGTCGAGACGGCCGATACCGTGAGCGCCACCGATCTTGTTCAGCGTCGCCAGCACGGTGGCCGGAGTCATTTCGACGCCGTCCAGTGCAACGATGTCGCCGTTGCGGTAGGTCAGTTCCAGGTATTGCGCTTTGTCAGGAGCGTTCTCCGGGGAGACGGTCCATTTCCACATGTCTTCTTCGTGCTCGGTCCAGGTGTCTTCCAGCACGCCGCCTTCATAGGAGATGTGCAGCAGGTTGGCGTCCATCGAGTACGGGGACTTCTTCTTGCCGTGACGCTCGATCGGGATCGCGTGCTTCTCGGCGTAGTCCATCAGCTTCTCGCGAGACAGCAGGTCCCACTCACGCCAAGGCGCGATCACTTTCACGCCTGGCTTGAGCGCGTAGGCACCCAGTTCGAAACGCACCTGGTCGTTACCCTTGCCGGTGGCGCCATGGGAAATGGCGTCAGCGCCGGTTTCGTTGGCGATTTCGATCAGACGTTTGGCGATCAGCGGACGCGCGATGGAAGTACCCAGCAGGTACTCGCCTTCGTAAACGGTGTTGGCGCGGAACATCGGGAACACGAAATCACGCACGAACTCTTCGCGCAGGTCGTCGATGTAGATTTCTTTGACGCCCATGGCCTGAGCCTTGGCGCGGGCCGGCTCGACCTCTTCGCCTTGACCGAGATCAGCGGTGAAGGTCACCACTTCACAGTTATAAGTATCCTGCAGCCATTTGAGGATCACCGAAGTGTCCAGGCCGCCGGAATACGCCAGAACGACCTTGTTTACGTCCGCCATGCCATCACTCCACGGGGTTCTACGGAAAGCCGAGGAGTCTACCGCTCCAACGCGATAATTTACAGAGGCGCGACAGCTTAAGACGACAAAGCGACAGAATCTGTCGAGAGCGCGACGATGACCGGCGGGTCAGGAAGTCGCCGCTGTATTGGCTGGCGTGCTCGCTTGCGGTGCCGGAGCCGCGACCGGCGCCACGCGCGCCAGTTTGACATTGACCCGACGGTTCTTCGCGCGATTGGCCGCGTTGGTGTTCGGCACAATGGGATATTGCTCGCCATGGAAACGCACGGTGATCTGCGATTCCTGAATGCCGTTAGCCTTGAAGAAGTCGACCACCGCCAGCGCGCGGCGGCGCGACAGTTCACGGTTGGTCAGGCGATTACCGCTGTTGTCGGAATGGCCGTCGAGTTCGATGTGATTGACCGTCGGATCGGCCTTCATGAACTCAAGCATTACTTGCAGTTTGGCTTTGGCGGCAGCGTCGAGGTCAACGCCTTCACCGGGGAAACCGATCTGCGACTGCTTGATCTGGTCAAAATTCTGCGGCAGCAATTTCGCCACACATGCCTGGTAATCGTTGAAGGCCTTGCTGAACTTGACCGGCAACAGGCGTACTTCCGAGACACGGCCATCGCCAGACGCGCGACGCACGACCGGGCTGCGCCCGTCCAGCAGGCCGCTGATCAGCCCCCCGGCCTGGGACTGCGAACTGCTGAACAGCACGTTGCCGCTGCCGAGCCGCACAGAGCCCAGATTAATGTCACCACGGCCCGGCTGCCAAGGCGCAGCCGCTGCCAGCAACGTTGCAGAACCGCCGCCGAGCATGGCGTTGTAGGCGTTCAGACGGAATATCGCCTGCTCGCCGGCCTTGCGCACGAACTCACCTGAGCCGAAATCAGTGATCGGCTGGGTCAGACGACATTCGAACTTGTCGCCGGCGACCGTCCACTCAATGTTCTCCAGACGGGTCTGGTACGTGAGCGCCATCGCGGGAAGGCTGGCAAACACACTGAGCAAGGCTAAATAACGCTGGCGCACGGGAGGCTCCATTGGCTTCTGAAACACAAAGACCGATTCACACTATGTTTACGGCATACCTACGGGATATCGGAAGGTTCCGGCAAAACTTGATAGCGAGTGCCTGCAAGAGTCTTTTCCGGTAGCATTCGCCTCAGTTTGACCCGCCTGGAATCCCCTCATGTCCGACCGCCTGACCCTGCTGCGTCCCGACGACTGGCACATTCATCTTCGCGATGGTGCCGTGTTGACCAATACCGTTGCCGATGTTGCGCGCACTTTTGGCCGCGCCATCATCATGCCCAACCTGGTACCACCGGTGCGCAACGCCGCTGAAGCCGACAGCTATCGCCAGCGGATTCTCGCTGCCCGCCCGGCCGGCAGTCGCTTCGAACCGCTGATGGTGCTGTACCTCACCGACCGCACCCAGCCCGAAGAAATTCGTGAAGCCAAGGCCAGTGGTTTTGTGCACGCAGCCAAGCTGTACCCGGCCGGCGCGACCACCAACTCCGATTCCGGGGTAACCAGCATCGACAAGATCTTCCCGGCACTGGAAGCCATGGCCGAAGTCGGCATGCCGTTGCTGATCCACGGTGAAGTCACCCGTGGCGACGTCGATGTGTTCGACCGCGAAAAGATCTTCATCGACGAGCACATGCGCCGCGTGGTCGAGCGCTTCCCGACGCTGAAAGTGGTGTTCGAACACATCACCACCGGCGACGCCGTGCAGTTCGTCAACGAGGCCTCGGCCAACGTTGGCGCGACCATCACCGCGCATCACCTGCTGTACAACCGCAACCACATGCTGGTGGGCGGGATTCGGCCGCACTTCTATTGCCTGCCGATCCTCAAGCGCAATACGCACCAGGAAGCCCTGCTCGACGCCGCCACCAGTGGCAGCGCGAAGTTCTTCCTCGGCACCGACTCGGCGCCGCACGCACAGCACGCCAAGGAAGCCGCTTGCGGCTGTGCCGGTTGCTACACCGCGTACGCCGCCATCGAGATGTACGCCGAAGCCTTCGAACAGCGTAATGCGCTGGACAAACTCGAAGCCTTCGCCAGCCTCAACGGCCCGCGTTTCTACGGCCTGCCGGCGAACACCGATCGCATCACCCTGGTTCGTGAAGAATGGACCGCCCCGACCAGCCTGCCATTTGGCGAGCTGACCGTTATCCCGCTGCGCGCCGGTGAAAAACTGCGCTGGCGCCTGCTGGAGGAACACGCGTGAGTGAAGACCATTTCGACGACGAACTGGACGGTCAAAGTGGTGGCGGCGGCTCCCGTCACCCGATGGCAGCACGCTTTCGCGGCTACCTGCCGGTTGTCGTTGACGTAGAGACCGGTGGCTTCAACTCGGCCACCGACGCTCTGCTGGAGATTGCCGCGACCACCATCGCCATGGATGAAAAGGGTTTTGTATACCCGGATCACACCTACTTCTTCCGCGTTGAGCCGTTCGAAGGCGCCAACATCGAAGCTGCGGCGCTGGAGTTCACCGGAATCAAACTCGATCACCCGCTGCGCATGGCGGTCAGCGAAGAAACCGCGCTGACCGACATCTTCCGTGGCATTCGCAAGGCGCTGAAGGCCAATGGCTGCAAGCGCGCGATTCTGGTCGGGCACAACAGCAGCTTCGACCTTGGCTTCCTGAACGCAGCCGTTGCGCGTCTGGACATGAAACGCAACCCGTTCCACCCATTCTCCAGTTTCGACACCGCGACGCTGGCTGGTCTGGCATACGGTCAAACCGTACTGGCGAAAGCCTGCCAGGCCGCTGACATCGATTTCGACGGCCGCGAGGCGCACTCGGCGCGTTACGACACCGAGAAAACCGCTGAGCTGTTCTGCGGCATCGTCAACCGCTGGAAACAGATGGGCGGCTGGGAAGACTTCGACGACTGATTGAGGGTCGTCGGGTAAATCCCGCGCATAAAAAAACCGGCCACGTGGGCCGGTTTTTTTGTTTAATGCTTATAGAGCTTAAATTCTCGATCAATCCACACGACATAAAAAATCCGATGGCTCTTGTATCCCACCATCGCTACACGTTCAAAAGCCCGAAACACAAGCAATCTGACATCACCTGTCAAAAAAGCAGGAATTCCCACTTTCAGACTGTTTCTCTCAATTGTTTCACAGCCATATCGATGCCTATGCTCTCTGCGCAATTCTCTCCACGGCATTCTTCCCAGAATCCTCAGACGCTCAAGCATTTTCGACCGTTCGACGGCCTCGCAATCTTGAATGCACCAGCCATTCTGCAAATACTCAAATGAGAAAACCGGAGGTCGCGCTTCCGATGAATCTATTTCGATGGTGGACGTCCGTGCCGTTACTGTAATTGCCGCATCGCGTTCCCTGCGTTTGAACTTGGCCATTTCAGTTCACCAAATGCTCCCGGAAATACTCCTCCATCTCACAGGCGGGAATTTCTCGGCTGAACTCCCCTTCCTTGAAGTTTCTACGCCAAGGGGCTTCTTCATGCGTCAACTGACGTAGTTTCCACGCCGAAAACTGGCCATAAACGTCGAATACTTCGTTGAGCAGACTTTGTTGTTTGGCACTGAAAAGATCTGGATTGAAATCACTTGGAGGAGGAATGGCACTCGATCCAAATTGGCTGAATCTTCGATACAGATCCGGAACCACCGGCCCGTGCATCCACGCCTCCAGCTTTTCAGGGAAGAGAGCCTCACCATGGACGGCCAGACTGAACCCTTGAGCGTAATAAACCATTTTTTGAATCTTGAGATTGGATATCTCGCCCTCATGCCCTTCCAGGCAGAGGAAATAATCCGCAACGTCCAAGCTACTCGGCATTTGAATCCCCTTCTGCATCATGCAATCCATTGCACCGTCCTTACTGAAGTGAGGCGCGATTCAGGACAAGGCAGTCGCCTTCGTACCCCGTTATCGCTCGAGCACAACCCTATCCAGCCACTGTTCACTCATCCAGTATTTTTTCCGAACATTTGAAACAAATGATGCCGAGAGGCTGTTTCAATTAATTCTCCGCATAAAAAAACCGGCCACGTGGGCCGGTTTTTTGTACCTCGACGTTGCGCCTTACAGGGCTGCAGCGTTCTCGGTCAGGTAAGCCGCAACGCCTTCTGGCGAAGCGTTCATGCCTTTGTCGCCTTTTTTCCAGTTGGCAGGGCAGACTTCGCCGTGCTCTTCGTGGAATTGCAGAGCGTCGACCAGACGGATCAGCTCTTCCATGTTACGGCCCAGCGGCAGGTCGTTGATGATCTGCGAACGGACAACGCCTTTGTCGTCGATCAGGAACGCGCCACGGAAAGCCACGCCGCCTTCGGATTCAACGTCGTAAGCCTTGGCGATGTCGTGCTTCATGTCGGCAGCCATGGTGTATTTCACCTGGCCGATGCCGCCATTGTTTACTGGGGTGTTGCGCCATGCGTTGTGAGTGAAGTGCGAGTCGATCGACACAGCGATCACTTCAACGTTGCGTGCCTTGAAGTCGGCCATGCGGTTGTCCAGAGCGATCAGCTCGGACGGGCAGACGAAGGTGAAGTCCAGTGGGTAGAAGAACACCAGGCCGTATTTGCCTTTGATGGCCGAGGACAGGGTGAAGCTGTCAACGATCTCGCCATTGCCGAGTACGGCCGGGACGGTGAAGTCAGGGGCTTGTTTGCCTACGAGTACGCTCATTGATATCTCCTGGTGTAAAAACTTGAAGTTCAGGGTCCGCGCCAGCCTGCCACCCTCAAGCGACAGCCCTGTGACACGAACCCCCTTCGCAAGGGCCGACCATCATACACTGCGAATTTGGCCTGTCCTTAACGGTTTTTCGAAGCAGGCGTAGAACGGCGCTGCATTTACGGGGCCAGGCAAATCGCCAGCAAATACCATTCGTCAGTCACGGCTGTGAATCAGCAGAAGCCTTCCGAAAGCACTTTGACAATCATTCTCGTTAACATTAAGATCCATCGCAATTGAGTCACAACCAGCGACGGTTCTCACTTATGTATGTTTGTCTCTGCACTGGCGTCACCGACGGACAGATCCGCGATGCGATCTATGAAGGTTGCTGCAGCTATAAAGAAGTCCGCCAGGCCACCGGCGTCGCCAGCCAATGCGGCAAATGTGCGTGCCTTGCCAAGGAAGTCGTTCGCGAAACCCTGACCAAGCTGCAAACCGCTCAGGCTGCGATCCCCTACCCTGTAGAATTTACTGCCGCCTAATTGCCCCCCCATTTCAAAGAACCGGACTTATGTCCGGTTTTTTTATGCCTATAAATCAACTGCTTAGCGCCCAGACGCGGAACACAAACATTCTTATTCCGATTAATTTTCATATATTATTCAATAACTTAGGTTTGACACTTATAAGTACGAAGCTCAAACTCTGCCGTATATACAGCTAATACAGGGCAGGACTCCGATCATGAAAGGCGACATTACAGTCATCCAGCATCTCAACAAGATCCTTGCCAATGAGCTGGTCGCGATCAATCAGTACTTCCTGCATGCACGCATGTATGAAGATTGGGGCCTGAACAAGCTCGGCAAGCACGAGTACAAAGAATCCATCGACGAGATGAAACACGCGGACAAGCTGATCAAGCGCATCCTGTTCCTCGAAGGCCTGCCGAACGTGCAGGACCTGGGCAAGCTGCACATCGGCGAGCACACCAAGGAAATGCTGGAGTGCGACCTGCGTATCGAGAAGACCGGTCATGCTGACCTGAAGACCGCAATCGCCCATTGCGAAACCGTTGGCGATTTCGGCAGCCGTGAACTGCTCGAAGACATTCTCGAATCCGAAGAAGAACATATCGACTGGCTGGAAACCCAACTGGGCCTGATCGACAAAGTCGGTCTTGAGAACTATCTGCAATCGCAGATGGGCGAAGAGTAGGAGCTGCCGAAGGCTGCGATCTTTTCAGGTTGCACCGGCAACTTGCAGTAACTTTTCGAACGCACTAAAAAGCCCCGCACTCTTTCGAGTGGCGGGGCTTTTTATTGGCTGAAGATCAAAAGATCGCAGCCTCGTTTCATGCGACAGCTCCTACACAAGCAGCAGCTGTCGCATGAAACCTGGCCGATCAGGCTTCGGACTTGTTCGCCGCTGCCGCTTCAACAGCCGCCTTGATGGTGCTTTGCAGCGAACCGTCTGCAGCCATCTCGGTCATGATGTCACTACCGCCGACCAGTTCACCGCCGACCCACAGTTGCGGGAAAGTCGGCCAGTTGGCGTACTTCGGCAGGTTGGCGCGGATTTCCGGGTTCTGCAGGATGTCCACATACGCAAACTTTTCGCCACAAGCCATCACAGCCTGCGCAGCTTTCGCAGAGAAGCCACACTGTGGGGCATTCGGCGAGCCTTTCATGTAAAGCAGAATGGTGTTGTTGGCAATCTGCTCTTTAATCGTTTCGATGATATCCATGGAGCACCTCGGCTGAACTTTCCGACTCATGGGTCGGCACGGTGACGCATTGTAACGGAATCCCGAGCGCCATGCTCGGTCTCCCCGACGGTCACATTCAGGCCGCCGCCACCGTCACCGGCACACCATTAAGTGCGGCGTTACCCGACAGCTCATCAAGCTGACACTCATCGGTCAGATCGTTTGCGCTAGACCCAGGCTGACTGCTGGCAATCGCCATTTGCACGCCCGGCCGCGCATGCCCCCAACCATGCGGCAGGCTTACCACACCTTTCATCATGTCCAGACTGCCGAGCACCTCGACCTCGATCTGCCCCACCCGCGAGCTGACGCGAACCAACTGACCATCGTTAAGCCCACGGCTAGCGAGGTCATCCGGGTGCATCAGCAGTTGATGGCGCGGCTTGCCCTTCACCAGACGGTGATAGTTGTGCATCCACGAGTTATTGCTGCGCACATGACGACGGCCAATCATCAACAGCTCATCGGCGGCCGGCGCCTGCAATGCGGCAAAGCGTGCGAGGTCAGCAAGGATCTCTGGCGGAGCAGCCTGCACGCGCTGATTCGGCGTTTTCAGGCGCGCAGCCAGGTTCGGCTTCAACGCGCCCAGATCAATCCCGTGGGGATGATCGAACAACGTTGCCAACGAAAGCTTTTGCTCGGACGCGTCACCGTACAGGCCCATGCGCAGGCCCATGTCGATCATCTTCGCCGGTGGCATGGTCGGTTTCAGTTCCTTGCCAGTCTTCTCGGCCAAGGCCTTGGCCAAGCCCACGAAGATCTCCCAGTCATGTAAAGCGCCCTCGGGTTTGGCGAGGATCGCGCGGTTGAAGCGGGTGACGTTGCGCACCGCGAACAGGTTGAACGTCGTGTCGTAGTGATCGTTTTCCAGCGCCGAGGTCGACGGCAGAATCAGGTCGGCATAGCGCGTGGTTTCATTGATGTACAGGTCGACGCTGACCATGAACTCCAGGCCATCCAGCGCCTGCTCCAGTTGCCGCCCGTTCGGCGTCGACAACACCGGGTTGCCAGCGACGGTGATCAGCGCACGAATCTGGCCCTCGCCTTCGGTGAGCATCTCTTCGGCCAGGGCCGAGACCGGTAGCTCGCCGCCGTACTCGGGACGCCCGGAAACGCGACTCTGCCATTTGTTGAAATGCCCGCCCGAAGTCGACGCCACCAGATCCACTGCGGGTTCAGTGCACAGTGCACCGCCGACGCGATCAAGATTACCGGTGACCAGGTTGATCAATTGCACCACCCAGTGACACAAGGTGCCGAAGGCCTGCGTCGAAACGCCCATGCGTCCGTAGCACACGGCACTCGGCGCGGCGGCGAAATCCCGGGCCAGTTGGCGGATCTGCTCGGCAGGAACAGCACACAACGGGCTCATGGCTTCAGCGGTAAACGCAGCGACAGCGGCGCGCACGTCATCCAGCCCATCGACCGGCAAATGACTTTCGCTGGTCAAGCCTTCGCTAAACAGGGTGTTTAACACGCCAAACAACAACGCCGCATCGCCCCCCGGACGCACGAACAAATGCTGATCAGCCATGGCCGCCGTCTCGCTGCGCCGTGGATCGACAACCACCACTTTGCCGCCGCGCGCCTGAATCGCTTTCAAACGCTTCTCGACATCCGGCACGGTCATGATGCTGCCGTTGGACGCCAGCGGATTACCGCCGAGAATCAGCATGAAGTCGGTGTGATCGATATCTGGAATCGGCAACAGCAAACCATGGCCGTACATCAGATAACTGCTCAGGTGATGCGGCAACTGATCGACCGAGGTCGCCGAGTAGCGATTGCGCGTCTTCAGCAGCCCCAGGAAATAATTGCTGTGGGTCATCAGCCCGTAGTTATGCACGCTCGGGTTGCCTTGATAGACCGCCACGGCGTTCTGGCCATGACGCTCCTGGATGGCCGCCAGCTTCTCGGCCACCAGCGCAAAAGCCTCGTCCCACTCTATCGGCAGCCATTCACTGCCCACACGGCGCATTGGCTGGCGCAGGCGATCAGGATCGTTCTGGATGTCTTGCAGGGCCACAGCCTTGGGGCAAATGTGTCCACGACTAAACGTGTCGAGCGCGTCACCCTTGATTGAAGTGATCGCGACGTTGCCCTCGGTTTCGGTGGTTTCGATGGTCAGCCCGCAAATGGCTTCACACAGATGGCAGGCACGGTGATGGAGAGTCTTGGTCATGGCCAGTCTCTGTCTTGTTCTGGGCAGGCAATCACGCCCGCGGGAACAAAACTATGGCCCCGGCGCCGATCCTGCGCCAGCGACGTTCGTCTTGTGAATCGGCGGTTATCAGGCGAGCCGATAAACCGCCATGATCAGTTCGACGGCAGCTGAGGCGGTGCGGCCAACTGAATCTCCTGAATGGTTTCAATCTGCTCGTGGGCGACATGTACGCCGGTGAGCTCGCCGATCAATCGCCAGTGTTCGTCGAGCCCGGCACTGATGGTCGCCATGCGATCGATCATGTGGCGGCCGGCGCTCTTCACCACTTCGTCTTCGCTGCGCAGCAGTTCGAATGACATTGAAGTGACTGAGGCGGTGAGATGGGTCAGTGAGCGAGCCGTGTGGCCCAGCAGTTCCATTAACAGTTTTTCTTTCGATTCCATGCGGAGGCTTCCTGCGTCGCTCGAAACTTATTTATAACCCAGCACTTTGCTTTAGCAAATGTTTCAGCCTGAGCATCCGACCAAGTGATGGCATGGCGCCACGGTGGTAAACCGACCCAAGCGACGCGATCCCCGCCACGCCGCATTGCCAAGCCCTGTAACGCCAGTGTACAAAGAGGCTCGCTGCTGTCCTGAACCCGGCTTCAAATGCGCGACTGCAACATTCAGTGCGCCCTCCGAATCCCGCAAAAACCGTAGCCTATTGGAAAAACGCGACATTTAGTGTCAATATCGCGCCTTCCCCTATTTCGTCGCCCCGTGCGGCTTACGCCGCAGGTCTCGCCCGTTGTTCCGTTAAACAAGGCTTTGAGCATCTGCGGTTTGTAGCAAAAGGTAGTCAATGATGAGCGCAAGGCACTTTCTCTCCCTGATGGATTGCACGCCCGAAGAGCTGGTCAGCGTGATCCGTCGAGGCGTTGAGCTCAAGGACCTGCGTAACCGCGGCGTACTGTTCGAGCCTCTGAAAAACCGCGTGCTGGGGATGATCTTCGAAAAATCCTCGACCCGTACCCGGATCTCGTTCGAGGCCGGCATGATCCAGCTCGGCGGCCAGGCAATCTTCCTGTCGCCGCGCGATACCCAACTGGGCCGTGGCGAGCCGATCGGCGACTGCGCCATCGTCATGTCGAGCATGCTCGATGCGGTGATGATCCGTACCTTTGCCCACAGCACCCTGACCGAATTCGCCGCCAACTCGCGCGTGCCAGTGATCAACGGCCTGTCCGATGACCTGCACCCGTGCCAGTTGCTGGCCGACATGCAGACGTTCCTTGAACACCGTGGCTCGATCCAGGGCAAAACGGTCGCCTGGATCGGCGACGGCAACAACATGTGCAACAGCTATATAGAAGCGGCGATCCAGTTCGACTTCCAGTTGCGCGTTGCCTGCCCGGAAGGCTACGAGCCAAATCCTGAATTCGTCGCCAGAGCTGGCGATCGCGTGACCATCGTCCGCGACCCGCAAGACGCCGTGCGCGGCGCGCATCTGGTGAGCACCGACGTCTGGACTTCGATGGGTCAGGAAGAGGAAACTGCCAAGCGCCTCAAGCTGTTCGCGCCGTTTCAGGTCAACCGCGCCCTGCTCGACCTCGCTGCCGAGGACGTGCTGTTCATGCATTGCCTGCCGGCGCACCGTGGCGAAGAAATCAGCCTCGACCTGCTTGATGACCCGCGCTCCGTCGCTTGGGATCAGGCAGAAAACCGTCTCCACGCACAGAAGGCCCTGCTCGAGTTCCTCGTTGAACCGGCATATCACCACGCATGAGCCATGAATTACTGCTGAACCTGCGCAACCTCGCTTGCGGCTATCAAGATCAACGTGTGGTGCAGAACCTCAATCTGCACCTCAACGCCGGTGATATCGGCTGCCTGCTAGGCTCGTCTGGCTGCGGCAAGACCACCACCCTGCGTGCCATTGCCGGATTCGAGCCAGTGCACGAAGGGGAAATCACCCTCGGTGGCGAAACCATTTCCAGCGCCGGCTTCACCCTCGCCCCGGAAAAACGCCGGATCGGCATGGTGTTCCAGGACTACGCACTGTTCCCGCACCTGAGCGTTGCCGACAACATCGCCTTCGGTATTCGCAAGCATCCGAACAAAGAGCGCGTCACCGAAGAGCTGCTCGAACTGGTCAACCTGAAGAATCTCGGCAAACGCTTCCCGCACGAGTTGTCCGGTGGCCAGCAGCAACGTGTTGCCCTCGCCCGCGCCCTGGCGCCGGAACCGCAATTGCTGTTGCTCGACGAGCCATTCTCCAACCTCGATGGCGAACTACGCCGCAAGCTCAGCCACGAAGTGCGCGACATCCTCAAGGCCCGAGGTACCAGCGCGATTCTGGTGACCCACGATCAGGAGGAAGCCTTTGCCGTCAGCGATCACGTTGGCGTGTTCAAGGAAGGTCGACTGGAGCAGTGGGACACGCCGTACAACCTTTATCACGAACCGGCGACACCGTATGTGGCCAGCTTCATCGGTCAGGGTTACTTCATTCGCGGCCAGCTCGACAGCCCGGAATCGGTGCAGACTGAACTGGGTGAGTTACGCGGAAATCGCGCTTATACCTGGCCGATTGGCGGTGCAGTGGACGTGTTGCTGCGCCCGGATGACATTGTGTATGCGCCGGACAGCGCCTTGAAAGCACGGATTGTGGGTAAGACGTTCCTTGGCGCTTCGACGCTGTATCGCCTGCAATTGCCGACGGGTGCGCAGCTGGAATCGATTTTCCCGAGCCATGCGGATCATCAGGTGGGCGCGGAGGTGGGGATTCGTGTTGCCGCTGAGCATCTGGTGCTGTTCCAGGCATCGGGCAGCACCGCCGCACAAATCCCGGCAGTGGAAAACGGCGTGCGCCGCTACAGCACCGCGCTTTAAAGATCAAAAGATCGCAGCCTTCGGCAGCTCCTACAGGGATCAATGTAGGAGCTGCCGAAGGCTGCGATCTTTTAGCTTTTAACCGAGGATCAGGGTGCCGCTCGCAACCAGCGTCGCATTGCCGCCAATCTTCACTCGCTCACCCTCCAGCCGACAAAACAACTCCCCACCCCGCGCCGATCGCTGATACGCGGTCAGGCTCGACTTGCCCAGACGCTTGGACCAATACGGAATCAGGCTGCAATGCGTCGAACCGGTCACCGGGTCCTCATTGATGCCGATCGCCGGTGCAAAATAGCGCGAGACGAAATCGTGTTGATTACCCCGCGCCGTGACGATAGCGCCCAGCCACGGCAATTTGGCCAGCGCGACCATGTCCGGTTTGCAATCGAGCACCGCCTGCTCCGACTCCAGCACCACAAACAGTTCGTTGGAGCCGAGCACATCCACCGCCTCGACCCCCAGCGCCCGCTCAACGTCGACAGTCACACCAATCTCAGACGGCATGATCGACGGGAAATCCAGCCACAACCGATCACCTTCCCGCGTGACGCTCAGCGGACCGGATTTACAGGTAAAGTCGATACGCTCGGCGCTTTCCTTGTAGATCTCGAACAGCACATAAGCACTGGCCAACGTGGCGTGCCCGCACAACGGCACTTCAGTGGTCGGGGTAAACCAGCGGATATGCCAGGCCTGACCTTCGCGCACCAGAAACGCAGTTTCCGCCAGATTGTGTTCGGCGGCGATCTTCTGCATCAACTCATCCGCGAGCCACGTCTCCAGCCGATAAACCATCGCCGGATTACCACTGAACGGCCGATCACTGAACGCGTCGACCTGATGAAACTCGAGCTGCATAACTTTCTCCCTGGGTCAGTCGGCGGAGGATGCAGCCACGCCGTGATCAGCGCCAGTGACAGAACCAGTCAATTTTTTACATACAGCATTAATGACTAAGGACGGCCGATGTCGGCAAATTTGGCCTGGGTGTGTTCGGCGAGCACCGCGGGCGCCAGTTCCACTTCCAGGCCACGCCGACCGGCGCTGACATAAATAGTCGCAAAACCCTGAGCCGAGTTGTCGATAAAGGTACGCAGGCGCTTCTTCTGCCCCAACGGGCTGATGCCGCCCAACAGATAACCGGTGGAGCGCTGAGCGGCTGCCGGGTCAGCCATCTCGACTTTTTTTACGCCAGCGGCATGGGCCAGACCTTTGAGGTCGAGGCTTCCGACGACCGGCACCACCGCCACCAGCAACTCGCCTTTTTCACTGGCCGCGAGCAGGGTTTTAAACACCTGTGCCGGTTCAAGTGCCAGCTTCTCTGCGGCCTCAAGGCCATAGGACGCGGCCTTCGGGTCATGTTCGTAACTGTGCACGCGATGTTCGGCACGAACTTTTTTCAACAAGTCCAACGCAGGGGTCATAGCAGCTCCAGGTTCGGCAATGGCAAAAAAAACCTCCGCCGGATTCTAGGTGATCAGCCTCCAAAAGGCTCTATCCCAAGCCACGATTCCCGCGGCTCGCAGACATTCAGCGCACGTTGTCGCACCTGGGCCACAAAGGATCATTCACCCAGCGAATAGTTTTATTGTGACCAATGGTTCACTTTCGACCTTTGACAGGTTTGTTTCTTGTCTATATTTTTTCGAATCTGAATAATGTAAGAATTGTCGTCACATCGACACCCAGCAGTAAACCGGGAACGGAATGGGGATTCCTACTCGGGGAAAATCGCGCCTTGCCCTGTTGGCAAACGCGCCAGACAACAACAAAAACGAGGTTTTCAATGACAACTGCTTTACAGCAACCAACGCTCTCAAGCCAATGCATGGCCGAGTTTCTGGGTACTGCTCTTCTGATCTTTTTCGGCACCGGCTGTGTCGCCGCGCTCAAAGTCGCGGGTGCCAGCTTCGGCCTGTGGGAAATCAGCATCATCTGGGGCGTCGGCGTGAGCATGGCGATCTACCTCACCGCCGGAGTTTCCGGCGCGCACCTGAACCCGGCCGTGAGCATCGCCCTGGCGATCTTCGCCGACTTTGAAAAGCGCAAACTGCCGTTCTATATTCTTGCCCAGATCGCCGGCGCCTTCTGCGGCGCGCTGCTGGTTTACACGCTGTACAGCAATCTTTTCTTCGATTACGAACAAACTCACCAAATGGTCCGCGGCTCGGCCGCCAGCCTTGAATTGGCCTCGGTGTTTTCGACCTTCCCCAACCCGGTGCTGTCCACCGCCCAGGCATTCCTGGTCGAGATGATCATCACCGCGATCCTGATGGGCGTGATCATGTCCCTGACCGATGACAACAACGGCCTGCCGAAAGGCCCGCTGGCACCGCTGCTGATCGGCTTGCTGATCGCGGTGATCGGCAGTTCGATGGGGCCGTTGACCGGTTTCGCCATGAACCCGGCGCGTGACTTCGGTCCGAAACTGATGACTTTCTTCGCCGGCTGGGGTGAAATTTCCTTCACTGGCGGCCGTGATATTCCGTATTTCCTGATTCCGATTTTTGCACCGATTGTCGGTGCCTGCCTCGGCGCTGCCGGGTATCGCGGGCTCATCGCCCGTCACCTGACCGGCGCCACACCTGCTACAAAGGATGCAGAACCGGCCATTGACGGCAAACCAAGAACTTCTTGAAACAGTCGGCACCGGCTCCTGCCCTATAGAGCCTGCGCCACGGCCCACTCTCCCTTATTTCGTCCAAGGCAATCGACATGACCGACATTCAGAATAAGAACTACATCATTGCCCTCGATCAGGGTACGACCAGCTCCCGCGCGATCATTTTCGACCGCGACGCGAACGTGGTCTGCACCGCGCAGCGCGAATTCGCCCAGCATTACCCGCAAGCCGGTTGGGTTGAACACGACCCGATGGAAATCTTCGCCACCCAGAGCGCGGTGATGGTTGAAGCGCTGGCCCAGGCTGGGCTGCATCACGATCAGGTGGCTGCCATCGGCATCACCAACCAGCGTGAAACCACCGTGGTCTGGGACAAGACCACCGGCCGCCCGGTGTACAACGCCATCGTCTGGCAGTGCCGCCGCAGCACCGAGATCTGCCAGCAGCTCAAGCGCGATGGCCACGAAGACTACATCCGCGACAACACCGGTCTGGTCACCGACCCGTACTTCTCCGGCACCAAACTGAAGTGGATCCTCGACAACGTCGAAGGCAGCCGCGAGCGAGCGCGCAACGGCGAGCTGCTGTTCGGCACCGTCGATAGCTGGCTGATCTGGAAATTCACCGGCGGCAAGGTGCACGTCACCGACTACACCAACGCCTCGCGCACCATGCTCTTCAATATCCATTCGCTGGAATGGGATTCGAAGATGCTGGAAATCCTCGACATCCCGCGCGAGATGCTTCCGGAAGTGAAGGCTTCTTCGGAAATCTACGGTCGTACCAAGAGCGGCATTGCCATCGGCGGTATCGCCGGTGACCAGCAAGCCGCATTGTTCGGCCAGATGTGCGTGGAGCCGGGTCAGGCGAAAAACACCTACGGCACCGGCTGCTTCCTGCTGATGAACACTGGCGACAAAGCGGTGAAATCCCAACACGGCATGCTCACCACCATCGCTTGCGGCCCGCGTGGCGAAGTCGCTTACGCACTGGAAGGCGCGGTGTTCAACGGCGGTTCGACCGTGCAGTGGCTGCGCGATGAACTGAAAATCATCAACGACGCCCACGACACCGAATACTTCGCCAATAAAGTGAAGGACAGCAACGGCGTGTACCTGGTGCCGGCCTTCACCGGTCTGGGCGCGCCGTACTGGGACCCGTATGCCCGTGGCGCGCTGTTCGGCCTGACTCGCGGCGTGCGCGTGGATCACATCATCCGCGCCGCACTGGAGTCGATCGCTTACCAGACTCGCGACGTGCTCGACGCCATGCAGCAAGACTCCGGCGAACGCCTCAAAGCCCTGCGCGTGGACGGCGGCGCGGTGGCGAACAACTTCCTCATGCAGTTCCAGGCCGACATCCTCGGCACGCAGGTCGAGCGTCCGCAAATGCGCGAAACCACGGCACTTGGCGCCGCGTATCTGGCCGGTCTGGCGTGCGGTTTCTGGGGCAGCCTGGACGAATTACGCGGTAAAGCGGTGATCGAGCGTGAGTTTGAACCGAGCCTGGACGAAACCGAGAAAGAGAAGCTGTACAAAGGCTGGAAAAAAGCCGTCAGCCGCACCCGTGACTGGGCGCGTGAAGACGCTGAATAAGCCAACCTTCAGATCTAGATAGGCATCTAACTGGTCGGGAGCGGATTCGTGCGGCATCATGGGCAAATTTTGCACGGCAGCCCAAAGGAAGCCCCATGAATCTGCCTCCCCGTCAGCAGCAAATCCTCGAGCTGGTCCGCGAACGCGGCTATGTGAGCATCGAGGAAATGGCCACGCTGTTCGTTGTTACCCCGCAAACCATCCGCCGCGACATCAATCAGCTCGCGGAAGCCAATCTGTTGCGTCGCTACCATGGCGGCGCAGCCTACGATTCCAGCGTCGAAAACACTGCCTATGCAATGCGCGCCGACCAGATGCGCGATGAAAAACAACGCATCGGTGAAGCCATCGCCGCCCAGATCCCCGATCACGCCTCGCTGTTCATCAATATCGGCACCACCACCGAATCGATTGCCCGCGCCCTGCTCAACCACAATCATCTGAAGATCATCACCAACAACCTGCATGTGGCGTCGATGCTCAGTGCCAAGGATGATTTCGATGTGCTGCTGACCGGCGGCAATGTGCGCCGTGATGGCGGCGTGGTCGGTCAGGCGAGCGTGGATTTCATTAATCAGTTCAAAGTTGATTTCGCCCTGGTCGGGATCAGCGGTATTGATGAAGACGGTAGCTTGCTGGATTTCGATTATCAGGAAGTGCGGGTGTCGCAGGCGATCATTGCCAATGCGCGGCAGGTGATTCTGGCGGCGGACTCCAGCAAATTCGGGCGTAACGCGATGATTCGCCTGGGGCCGATCAGCCTGATCGATTGCCTGGTAACGGATCAGCAACCGGTGCCGGCGCTGGCGCAGTTGTTGAGTCAGCACAAGATTCGCCTGGAAGTCGTCTAGTTACTTGTTCCCACGCTCCGCGTGGGAATGCAGCCCGGGACGCTCTGCGTCCCACCTCAAAGCCGACGCAGAGCGTCGATGGATGCATTCCTTTGCTGCGCATGGGAACGATCTGCCCGTAAATGTTCGAATATTTTCTTTTACTCGCCCTTCGATGAGTTTTTTCAATCGAACGTGACTGGCTGTGCGCGTGTTTATGGGCTACCATTTTCGCAAATGAACATTCATGTTCGATTTCCAATATAGAAAATCAAAAGAACCCGAGGCCAGCCGATGTCCACCTCTACCTTGCGTACGCCCCCTCTCTCCGAGATCTACGACATCGCTGTCATTGGCGGCGGGATCAATGGCGTGGGGATCGCAGCGGATGCCGCCGGTCGCGGGCTTTCGGTGTTCCTTTGCGAAAAAGACGATCTGGCCAGCCACACCTCGTCGGCTAGCAGCAAGCTGATCCACGGCGGCCTGCGCTATCTCGAACATTACGAATTTCGTCTGGTACGTGAAGCGCTGGCTGAGCGCGAAGTGTTGCTGGCCAAGGCGCCGCATATCGTCAAACCGATGCGCTTCGTGTTGCCGCACCGTCCACACCTGCGCCCGGCATGGATGATCCGCGCTGGCCTGTTCCTCTATGACAACCTCGGCAAGCGCGAAAAACTGCCAGGTTCGAAAAGCCTCAAGTTTGGTGCCGACAGCGCACTGAAAAGCGAAATCAAGAAAGGCTTCGAATACTCCGACTGCTGGGTCGACGACGCCCGCCTCGTGGTACTCAACGCCATGGCCGCCCGCGAAAAAGGTGCCCACGTGCACACTCAGACCCGGTGCGTCAGCGCCCGTCGCACCAAAGGCCTGTGGCACCTGCATCTGGAACGAGCCGACGGCAGCCTGTTTTCGATCACCGCCAAAGCGCTGGTGAACGCCGCCGGCCCGTGGGTTGCCAAGTTCATTCGTGACGACCTGAAGATGGAATCGCCTTACGGCATCCGTTTGATCCAGGGCAGCCACATCATCGTGCCGAAGTTGTATGAAGGCGATCACGCGCACATTCTGCAAAACGAAGATCAGCGCATCGTCTTCACCATTCCGTACCTGAACCACTTCACCCTGATCGGCACCACCGATCGTGAGTACACCGGTGATCCGGCGAAAGTGGCAATCACCGACGCCGAAACCGACTACCTGTTGAAAGTGGTCAACGCCCACTTCAAGCAGCAGATCAGCCGTGACGACATCCAGCACAGCTACTCGGGCGTACGCCCACTGTGCAACGACGAATCCGACAACCCGTCGGCCGTCACCCGTGATTACACCCTGGCCTTGTCGGGCAGCACTGAAGAGGCACCGCTGTTGTCGGTGTTCGGCGGCAAGCTGACCACCTACCGCAAGCTCGCCGAGTCGGCGATGGCGCAGTTGATGCCGTTCTTCACCCAGATGCGCCCGAGCTGGACAGCCACCGCTACCCTGCCTGGCGGCGAGGACATGACCACCCCGCAAGCCTTGTGCGCGCAGATCCGCGACAAGTTCGACTTCGTACCGACCGAGATCGCCCGCCGCTGGGCCACCACCTACGGCAGCCGGACCTGGCGCATGCTTGAAGGTGTGGAAAGCCTCGCGGACATGGGCGAACACATCGGCGGCGGGCTCTACACCCGCGAAGTCGATTACCTGTGCAGCGAAGAGTGGGCAACCACGGCCCACGACATTCTGTGGCGCCGCAGCAAGCTGGGCCTGTTCACCACTCCGGCCGAGCAGGAGAAACTGGCGGCGTACCTAGGCAAGGTCGAGCAGAACCGTAGCAAGATTGAAGCGGCGTGATGTGAACATCGCTTTAAACGAAAGCCCCTGAATTGAGAGATTCAGGGGCTTTTTGTTTTGTGGGCTCTGCAAAATTTGATTGTGTCAGTTTGATCGTTTCCCCCTCACCCCAGCCCTCTCCCCCAGGGGGGTAGAGGGGGAAGGGAGCCGATCTTCATGAGGTTCAAATTCTGAGTTCGACTCGGTATCTCAGGTCGGTGCATCTCGCCCAGTCGCCGCGTTCAGTCCCCTCTCCCTCTGGGCGGTCCGACGTTTCGGGAGGGCTAGGGTGAGGGGCTTTTGATCGTTCGGTTTTCCGAACGCGACTTCCCGGTCGATTCGGTAAACCGGATCAGTTATGCCAAAACAAACCATCACAAAACTTTAATAACGTTATAAATCATCAAGTTAAGTACATCTCCCTGGTCTGGCACGAGTCATGCTCTACACTCTCTCGACGAATGCTTGTTGTGCCAACACTTCAGGAGCCGTCAGGCATTCGAAGCACAAAAGGGCCGACGAACTGGCTCCATAAAAAAAACAATTCGAGGAAAATTTGATGCGCATCGTTCCCCATATCCTGGGCGCAGCCATTGCGGCCGCTCTGATCAGCACGCCAGTTTTCGCCGCCGAACTCACCGGCACCCTGAAGAAAATCAACGATTCGGGCACCATCACGCTCGCTCACCGCGACAGCTCCATTCCGTTTTCCTACATCGCGGATGCTTCCGGCAAACCAGTGGGCTACTCCCACGACATTCAAGTGGCCATCGTTGAAGCCCTGAAAAAAGACCTGAACAAGCCAGACCTGCAGGTCAAATACAACCTGGTAACCTCGCAAACCCGTATCCCGCTGATCCAGAACGGTACCGCGGATATCGAGTGCGGCTCCACCACCAACAACGCCGAACGCGCCCAGCAAGTCGACTTCACCGTCAACATCTTCGAAATCGGCACCCGTCTGCTGGTCAAGAAAGACAAGGATGGCAAGCCGTCCTACGCTGACTTTGCCGACCTGAAAGGCAAAAACGTCGTGACCACCGCCGGCACCACGTCCGAGCGCATCATCAAAGCGATGAACGCCGACAAGCAGATGGGCATGAACATCATCTCCGCCAAAGACCACGGCGAATCCTTCAACATGCTGGAAAGCGGCCGCGCCGTAGCCTTCATGATGGACGACGCCCTGCTGGCCGGCGAAGAAGCCAAGGCCAAGAAGCCGACTGACTGGATCATCACCGGTACGCCGCAGTCCTTCGAAGCCTACGCGTGCATGGTTCGTAAAGACGACCCGGCCTTCAAGAAAGCCGTCGATGCCGCCATTGTCGGCCTGTACAAGTCCGGCGAGATCAACAAGATCTACAGCAAGTGGTTCGAGAGCCCGATCCCGCCAAAAGGCCTGAACCTGAACTTCCCGATGAGCGACAAGGTAAAAGATCTGATCGCCAACCCGAGCGACAAGCCGGCGCCTGACGTAAAAATCTGATTCCTGACTAACCTTGTCTCCTGAGGGGGCGACCCTCCCTCAGGCGTTTGTTACTACCTGCTGGCTTCACTGTGGAACACTCGACCTGGCGGTTTCCGAGCCGATCGCGTGTGCCTGACGTTCAACGTCAGGCGGGAAAGGATCTTCCCCAAGCGGGTGCTTGTACATCGATCGATCTCGAGGGGAGACCCTAATGAATTACAACTGGGACTGGGGCGTGTTCTTCAAGTCCACCGGCGTTGGCAGCGAGACTTATCTCGACTGGTACATCTCCGGCCTGGGCTGGACCATTGCCATCGCCATCGTGGCATGGATCATCGCCTTGCTGCTGGGCTCCATTCTGGGGGTCATGCGCACGGTGCCAAACCGCATCGTATCGGGCATCGCGACCTGCTACGTCGAGCTGTTCCGTAACGTGCCGCTGCTGGTGCAACTGTTCATCTGGTACTTCCTGGTGCCCGACCTGCTGCCGCAAAACCTGCAGGACTGGTACAAACAGGACCTCAACCCGACCACCTCGGCTTACCTGAGCGTTGTCGTGTGCCTGGGCCTGTTCACCGCCGCCCGTGTCTGCGAGCAAGTGCGTACTGGCATTCAGGCGCTGCCACGCGGCCAGGAATCCGCCGCGCGCGCCATGGGATTCAAGCTGCCGCAGATCTACTGGAACGTGCTGCTGCCCCAGGCCTACCGGATCATCATTCCGCCGCTTACCTCGGAATTCCTCAACGTCTTCAAGAACTCCTCCGTGGCGTCCCTGATCGGCCTGATGGAACTGCTGGCGCAAACCAAACAGACCGCCGAATTCTCGGCCAACCTGTTTGAAGCCTTCACCTTGGCCACGCTGATCTACTTCACCCTGAACATGAGCCTGATGTTGCTGATGCGCATGGTCGAGAAGAAAGTCGCAGTGCCCGGCCTGATCTCCGTGGGGGGTAAATAATGGACTTCGATTTCAGCGGCATCATCCCCGCCATTCCGGGCCTGTGGAACGGCATGGTCATGACCTTGCAGTTGATGGTCATGGGCGTGGTCGGCGGCATCGTGCTGGGGACCATCCTCGCACTGATGCGCCTGTCGTCGAGCAAACTGCTGTCGCGGGTGGCCGGCGCTTATGTGAACTACTTCCGTTCGATCCCGCTGCTGCTGGTGATCACCTGGTTCTACCTGGCGGTGCCGTTCGTACTGCGCTGGATCACCGGTGAAGACACGCCAATCGGGGCGTTCACCTCCTGCGTCGTGGCCTTCATGATGTTCGAAGCCGCGTACTTCTGCGAAATCGTCCGCGCCGGTGTGCAGTCGATCCCCAAAGGCCAGATGGCCGCCGCACAAGCGATGGGCATGACCTATGGCCAGACCATGCGTCTGATCATCCTGCCCCAGGCGTTCCGCAAGATGACCCCGTTGCTGCTGCAACAGTCGATCATCCTGTTTCAGGACACCTCGCTGGTCTACACCGTGGGCCTGGTGGACTTCCTCAACTCCGCCCGCTCCAGCGGCGACATCATCGGTCGATCCAACGAGTTCCTGATCTTCGCCGGTGTCGTCTACTTCATCATCAGCTTTTCCGCCTCGCTGCTGGTCAAGCGTCTGCAAAAAAGGTTCGCCGTATGATCTCTATCAAGAACATCAACAAGTGGTATGGGGACTTCCAGGTGCTGACTGATTGCAGCACCGAGGTCAAAAAAGGCGAAGTGATCGTGGTCTGCGGCCCGTCGGGTTCCGGCAAATCGACCCTGATCAAATGCGTCAACGCGCTGGAGCCGTTCCAGAAAGGCGACATCGTCGTCGACGGCACCTCGATTGCCGACTCGAAGACCAACCTGCCGAAACTGCGCTCGCGCGTGGGCATGGTGTTCCAGCATTTCGAACTGTTCCCGCACCTGACCATCACCGAAAACCTGACCATCGCGCAGATCAAGGTGTTGGGCCGTAGCAAGGAAGAGGCGACCAAGAAAGGTCTGCAATTGCTCGAGCGCGTCGGCTTGTCCGCTCACGCCCACAAGCATCCGGGGCAACTGTCCGGTGGTCAGCAACAGCGTGTGGCGATTGCCCGTGCGCTGGCGATGGACCCGATCGTCATGCTGTTCGACGAACCGACCTCGGCGCTCGACCCGGAGATGGTCAACGAAGTGCTCGACGTGATGGTGCAACTGGCCCACGAAGGCATGACCATGATGTGCGTGACCCACGAAATGGGCTTTGCGCGCAAAGTGGCTGACCGGGTGATCTTCATGGACGCCGGCAAGATCATCGAAGACTGCCCGAAAGAGGAGTTCTTCGGCGACATCAGCGCCCGCTCCGAACGCGCGCAGCACTTCCTCGAGAAAATCCTGCAGCACTAAAAGCAACACACCTGCCGGGGCATTGCTCCATCCCTGTGGGAGCGAGCCTGCTCGCGAAGAGGCCATTACATTCAGCCTGGATGTTGAATGTCAGTCCGTTTTCGCGAGCAGGCTCGCTCCCACAAGGGCCGGCGCTGCCCTTGCAACAAGTGTGGTGGTTGACCCAAGGCAACTGTGATGAAATGCGACCCCAATCTCTATCGCGCCGCGCCGCCATCACTTGCCGTGAAGCCTCGTCTGATTCGTCATCTGTTCCTGCCGCCACTGGTCATCGTCCTGATGATCGGGTTGGGTTACGCCGGCTTCTGGACCAGTGAGCATTTCGGCATTCGCAGCCTCGGCGAAAACGGCCAGCGTCAGCTCGAACTGAACGCCCGCGCCGTCGAAAGCGAAATCAGCAAATACACCTACCTGCCCAGCCTGTTGGAACTCGAAACCAGTGTGTCGCAGTTGCTGGCCGACCCGACCCCGGAACACCGGCGAACGGTCAACGATTACCTTGAAGGCCTGAACCGGCGCAGTCGCAGTCGGGCCATCTACGTGATGGACACCACCGGCCGTGTCATGGCCACCAGCAACTGGCGCGATGTCGACAGTTATCTCGGTGAAGACCTGTCCTTCCGCGCCTATTTCCAGAAAGCCGTACGCGGCGAGTCGGGGCGTTTCTACGGCATCGGCAGCACCAACGGTGAGCCCGGCTATTACCTCGCCCACGGCCTCGAAGAGCATGGCAAGATCATCGGCGTCGCCGTGGTCAAAGTGCGCCTGGAAGCCATGGAAGAACGCTGGCAACGCGCGCGTCTAGAAGCCTTTGTCAGCGATGAGAACGGCATCATCATTCTCTCCAGCGATCCGGCTCGACGCCTCAAGTCAGTGATCCCGCTCACCGACGAAATCAAAGAAAAACTCGCCCGCAGCCTGCAGTACTACTGGTTCCCGCTCAACGAACTGCAACCGCTGGCCCGGGAAACCCTGTCCGAAGGCGTGGAAAAACTGACCTTCCCCGCCAACAGCGAAGTGCGCTCCGACGATGACGACATCAGCTATCTGGCACAGACCCGGCCACTGAGCGACACACCGTGGAACTTCACCCTGCTCACGCCGTTGCAGGACCTGCGCCGCGAAGCCATCAACCAAGGGATTCTGGTCGCCGTCGCGTTTGCGCTGGTGGCATTCCTGTTGATCGCCTGGAACGAGCGACGCAAGGTCATCGCCACCCGTCTCGCCGCCCGCGAAGCCTTGCAGGAAGCCAACAATCAACTGGAGCGTCGGATTACCGAACGCACCACTGATCTGCGCGCCAGCAACGAGCGCCTGAAGAGCCAGATCCGCGAACGGCGTCAGGCCGAAGAGACGTTGCGCCGTGCGCAGGATGAACTGGTGCAGGCTGGCAAGCTCGCCGCCATCGGTCAGATGTCGACCAGCATCGCTCACGAATTGAATCAGCCGCTGGCGGCGATGCGTACGCTGTCGGGCAACACCGTGCGCTTCCTCGAACGGGGCCAACTGGATGTCGCCAGCACCAATCTGAAAACCATCAACGAGCTGATCGACCGCATGGGCCGGATCACCGCCAGCCTGCGTTCGTTCGCCCGGCGCGGTGACAACCAGGGCCAGGCCAGCCTCGGCAAAGCCGTGGAGGCCGCGCTGCAATTGCTCGGTGCACGCCTGGAGAGTTCGGCGGTCAACATTCACCGCCAGTTCATCGATGTCCAGGTGCAGATCGACCAGACCCGCCTCGAACAGATTCTGGTCAACCTGATCGGCAATGCCCTCGACGCCATGCAGGCGCAACCCCTGCCCGAGCTGTGGCTGGAGGGTGAAGAATTCAACGCCAAATATCGCCTGCGTGTACGTGACAACGGTCACGGCATCGACGCTGAAGCGCGCAAGCATCTGTTCGAACCGTTCTTCACCACCAAACCCGGCGAACAAGGCCTGGGCCTTGGCCTGACCCTTTCCGCCAGCCTCGCCGCCGCCACCGGCGGGCATCTGGGTGTCGAACACCCGGCCAGCGGTGGCACCACCTTCGTCCTCAGTTTACCGTTGGTAAGCCCTACTCCTGCCGAGCCAATATGAACCACGACCTTAGTGTGCTGATCGTCGAAGACGACCCCCATGTGCTGCTCGGCTGCCAACAGGCGCTGACCCTCGAAGACATTCCCTGTGTCGGCGTCGGCAGTGCAGAAGAAGCGCTGGAGCGCGTCGGCGACAACTTTGCCGGCATCGTCATCAGCGACATTCGCCTGCCGGGCATCGATGGCCTCGAACTGCTGACCCGCCTCAAGCAACGTGATCGCAGCCTGCCGGTGGTGTTGATCACCGGCCACGGCGACATTTCCATGGCCGTCGGCGCGATGCAGAAAGGCGCCTATGACTTCATGGAAAAACCGTTCTCGCCGGAGCGCCTGGTCGACGTCGCACGGCGGGCACTGGAGCAACGCAGCCTCGCCCGCGAAGTCTCATCGCTGCGCCGGCAACTGGCCGAGCGCGACTCCCTTGAAGGGCGGATCATTGGCCGCTCGCCGGCGATGCAGAACCTGCGCGAACTGATTGCCAACGTCGCCGACACTTCGGCCAACGTGCTGATCGAAGGCGAGACCGGCACCGGTAAGGAACTGGTCGCCCGCTGCCTGCACGATTTCAGTCGTCGCCACAGCAAGCAATTCGTCGCGTTGAACTGCGGCGGTCTGCCGGAAAACCTTTTCGAAAGCGAGATTTTCGGCCACGAGGCCAACGCCTTTACCGGTGCCGGCAAACGCCGTATCGGCAAGATCGAACACGCCGACGGCGGCACGCTGTTCCTCGACGAAGTGGAAAGCATGCCGCTGCCATTGCAGATCAAACTGCTGCGCGTGTTGCAGGAGCGCACCCTCGAACGTCTCGGCTCGAACCAGAGCGTGGCCGTGGATTGCCGGGTGATCGCAGCAACCAAATCCGACCTCGACGAAGCGAGCAAGGCCGGCGAGTTCCGCAGCGACTTGTACTACCGCCTCAACGTGGTAACGCTGGAGCTGCCACCATTGCGCGAACGCCGCGAAGACATCCTGCAACTGTTCGAACACTTCACCCAGCAATCAGCACTGCGCTTCGACCGCGCACTGCCGGAGCTGGACAACCAGACCCTGTCGAACCTGATGAGCCATGATTGGCCGGGCAACGTGCGTGAATTGCGCAACGTCGCCGAACGTTTTGCCCTCGGTTTGCCGGCGTTCAAGAAGTCCGGCACCAGCGCTGGCGGCCAAGGCCTGGCGTTTGCCGAAGCGGTGGAAGCCTTCGAGCGCAACCTGCTCAGCGACGCCCTGCAACGCAGCGGCGGTAACCTGACTCAGGCCAGCCTGGAATTGGGCATGGCCAAGACCACGCTGTTCGACAAAGTGAAAAAATACGGTCTGAGCCATTAAGCGAGAACGATGTGGATCTGTTTTTCAAAGCCCTGTTGGGCGCCGCGGTAGTACTGATCATCGCGGCGCTGTCGAAAACCAAAAACTACTACATCGCCGGATTGGTGCCGCTGTTTCCGACGTTTGCGCTGATTGCGCATTACATCGTCGGCAAGGGGCGTTCGATTGAGGATTTGAAGACCACGATCGTGTTCGGCATGTGGTCGATCATTCCGTACTTTGTGTATCTGGCGACGTTGTATGTGATGGTGGATCGGTTGCGGCTGGAGGCTTCGTTGGCGGTGGCGGCGGTGGCCTGGTTGATGGCCGCCACGGTGTTGGTGACTGTGTGGGTGCGCCTGCACGGCTAAGTGCAAAAGCCACCCTCACCCCAGCCCTCTCCCTCCGGGAGAGGGGGCCGACCGAGGTGTCTTGCAAGCTGCATCGACCTGAAAGATCCAGTCGATTATGGATTCGGTACAGCACGTTCACGTCGGCGTATCACTCCAGCATCCCCCAATCAGTCCCCTCTCCCTCAGGGAGAGGGCTAGGGTGAGGGGCTTTTAGCTTTTCAGTTGACGGCACCACCCCGGGCGTCAGCCATAATCTGCCGGATCGCCCCGACAAACGTCTCCACCGGTTGCCCACCCGTCACCGCGTATTGCCCGTTGAACACCACGGTCGGCACCGAACTCACCCCGCGCTGCAACCACAATTGCTCTTCTTCACGCACCTCATCGGCAAACTCGTCGGACGCCAGAATCGCCTCGGCTCGCTGACGATCCAGCCCGACACTTTCCGCAATCTGCACCAGTTGCCGATGATCCGACGGATTGCCGCCATCGCTGAAATACGCCTTGAACAGCGCCTCTTTCAACAACAGTTGCACACCTTCGAGCCCGGCCCAGTGCAGCAAGCGGTGCGCATCAAAAGTGTTGAAGATACGGCTGTTGCCGTCAGTGCGAAACGCAAACCCGAGTTCAGCGCCACGGGCACGAATGGCTTCGCGATTTTTCTGCGATTGCTCCGGGGTCGAGCCGTACTTCTCTTGAATGTGCTCAGCGATGTTCTGCCCGTCTGCGCCCATTTTCGGATTGAGTTCGAACGGTTGGAAACGGATCTCGGCCTGCACTTCGTTGCGTAGGATCTCCAGTGCCTGTAACAGGCCACGCAAACCGACGACACACCAGGGGCAGGAGACGTCGCTGACAAAATCGATTTTCAAGGCAGAACTCATCACACACCTCGCGGGGGGAAATCGTGCGGGAAAATTTGCACGATACACCTGCTCCGGATTTTTTGGTGACCGTAGTGGCCCCTTCGCGAGCAGGCTCGCTCCCACCCTTGGAATGCGTTCCCCTGTGGGAGCGAGCCTGCTCGCGAAGAGGCCCGCTCAGGCGATACAAATACCTCGATTACAGCAGATTCCCGCCCACCACCGGCTCAATCTGCGCCCAATGCGAAGTGTCTTCACGATGCGCCTGCAAATACGGCAGCACCGCCGCCAGCAACGGCTCCTTGAACGCCTCTTGAAAGCGATGCGCCAACCCCGGAATCAGTTTCAACTGGCTGCCGCGAATATGCGCCGCCAGATGAACCCCGTGCATCACCGGCAACAACGGATCCGCCGTGCCATGCACCACCAGCGTCGGTACCCGCAACTGATTGAGCAATGCCACCCGGCTCGGTTCGGCAAGAATCGCCATGATCTGCCGCTTCACGCCTTCGGGATTGAACGCGCGGTCATACGACAGCGCAGCCTGATGCAGCAAGACCTGGCGATCATCGGTGACCGCCGGGCTGCCCAGCGCGGCCAGCAGATCAGCCTGCTGTTCCAGCGCCACCTGTCGATTCGGTGCGCCGCGACGCGACAACAACTGCACCAGCGCCGCGCTGGGTGCCGGCAGACCTTCGGCGCCCGAGGTGGTCATGATCAATGTCAGACTCTCGACCCGCTGCGGTGCCATCGCCGCCATGTGCTGGGCAATCATCCCGCCCATGCTCGCGCCCAGCACGTGGAATTGCTCGACGTGCAACGCGTCCATCAAGCCCAGCGCGTCGTCTGCCATGTCGGTCAGGCTGTAAGGCGCTGCCACCGGCAGACCGAGCTTGTAGCGCAGCACTTCGAAGGTCAGATTGGCGTCAGCCGGCGCCTGCCGCCAGGTCGACAGACCGACGTCGCGGTTGTCATAGCGAATCACCCGAAAACCCTGCTGACACAGCGCAACCACTACTTCGTCCGGCCAGTGGATCAACTGTCCACCCAAGCCCATGACCAGCAACAACGCCGGATCCGACGCGCGACCAATGCTCTGGTAAGCCAGGCTCACCTGCTGCAGATCAACGTGCTCGGTCGGCACATTGACGTCGCAACGCGCCGCCGCCCAAGACGACGATCCGAAAAAAATCGCGACCAGAACAGCCGCGACCGATACAAAACCCTTGACCATGAAAAACACCGAAACGCAGAACCCCAGTAGAGCGCGAGTCTGATGAAGTTTGTTCAAGCGCGCTGCCACACTTCGATGACAGTTTGATGAAGAGTGCCGAATGGTCATGGGCGGTGGTTGCAAACAATATCTATGTACCGCCATCGCCTTGCGCGATTTCTCTTGAATGACCCGCTCAGGGACGGATTCCCCGCCCCGCCAATGCGAGTCACACCACCATGCTCGAGCGCCTTATTCTGGATGAGCTCCCCGCACCGTCACCGTTGCCCGAGACCGTCGAACAGCTGCCGAAAACGATTGATGACAGCCTCCTGCTGCAGGCTTGCCAACGCTGGCGCGCCAGCAGCGAGGGTTTGCGCGATTTGTTTGCCGCCAGCCCGGCCCTGCGCGACAGCGTCAATGAATTGCTGCGCCAACAACTGCAACTAGACGGCGAAAAGACCGGACTGCGCTTTGCGGCCACCGCTGACCAGCCGGAGCACATCGTCAGCCTCACCGACGCCTGTGCCTTTGTCGTTCAACACCCGACACTGGAAACCGATCTGGATCAGCGTTGTGTCCTCACCGGTATCCGCGCGGGCCATCTGTTAGCCACCCTGAAGCCCCTGCAGCTCCTGGAAAAACTCAAAGCCCTCGACCCACGCAAAAGCCACGAGATTCGCTGGGCAGAATTCTGGGACGCGCGAGCGCCGCGCACACCGGTGTCGCGACGTAGCCGCGCCACGCAGCTTTACCGCGAGCATTTCGAAGCCACTGCGCACATGGCTCTCGCCCATCAGACGATTACCCCGGCACAACTCAAAACGCTGCAACTGATCATTGATTCAGGTGCTGGCGCGCTGACAATCGAGGGTCAACCTGTGCACACGGAAAAGTTGGCCCTGGTGCTGAGCAACGACAGCAAAATCAAACTCCCCGGTGCATGGGTCGTCAGCGTCGGCAATTTGGCCACGGCGGCGCCTTTGCTTTATCTGCCCGGAAACGCCATATCGATCCAGGCCTTCACCACCCGCGCAGACATGCAGACGTGGCTGACCCATCAGGTACAGATCCCCACCGGACTGCCCAAAGAAATCCTTCGCGTTGACTACAGCGCAGCGCTTGACCCGATGGTCACTGGCGCCAGCGATCTGTTCGCCGACCGTCACCACGCGCAGCTCGACGCCTTGAACAATACCAACAAAGGCCATCCCGGGCTCAGGGCGCATGGCGCGCGCTCACTGGTGCATGTCGACCTGATTGATCATCAGCGCAGCAGCGCGATCATCGTGGCGGCGCCGCCAAAACCGCTCAACTCCGCCAGCGATGTCGAGACCGACGAAACACCGCTGTTCGGCAGCCTGTCCGCCGGGATTCCACTGGCCGTGCGCCACGCGGCGCTCAAACGCCAACGCGAGGCGCTTGAGCGCTTGCAGGCCAATGACAGCGACGGCTCTCGATACCGAGAATGCCAGGACGCCCTCAAAGCGCTGGAAGCCGCCGAACAAACTGGCGCGACCGCTGCCACAACCCTGCTTTACCGCGAAACGGACCTCGACGCGAATACCTTCAACACCGCCCTCAGTGCCCTGCGTCAGGCACACCGGGACGGCCTGTATGCCGAAGGCAGACTGCAAGCAAACCTTGGCCAACTTGACAGCGCCGAACACGATCTGCTCAAGGCCGTGCTGGCCCCCCCCGTCGCGGCCGAGCGTGACACGGATATCACGGCGGCCAGCCTGACCTTGTCACTGAGCGAAACCAAGGACGGGGTCACGACAACGCAAAGCGAAGTGCTCAAGGGCGCACTCGTCATCGGACGCCAGGCGGCACTCTCGGACACTTCCAGTCTGATGCTCTACTGGCCGGGCAATGGCGGTGGCCTGCAACGCTTTGCCGATCGCCGGACACTGGCGCGCGAGGTGTTCAGGATTCTCGACGACGACAACGACCTGGCCCTGCAACTGAGTCCGATCACCACCGACCCGTTGCTTTATTGCCTCAACGCGCTGGTGAGCGACTTCGAAGCGAAAGCCACACCCCTGCGCGGCAAACCCGAACAGGCTGACGCGCTGGAGGTTCTGCGCCAGGGCTGCCTCGCCAATCTTCAGGTTCCGCTGCACGCCGCCAGACACCTGGCTTTCACTCATCTGCAGGAACAGCAACGCAGCGGCACCCTCGCCGGCAACCTGCCGGGCTGGCTGGTCAAACTCAAGGAAAACGAGCGTAGCGCGCTGAAACAGAACATCGAGGCGTACGTCGCGGCGATGCGTCAAAGCCACGCCCTCATGACCCTCGCCCTGGAACCTCGTGATGACTTCACCCGCCGCCATCTGCACGCCCGATTGCGCAGGGACTTTTCCCTTGAGGGCGACTTTTCCATACAAGTCGAACTGCCCGACTCGACCAAAACCGAACAGGTCCCGGAGTCGGGGCCGGGTGGCGTCAGAAAGATCACGACCATTGTGCCCAGCAAAGCACGCAGCAAAATGTCACTGGAGGACCTGGCCCAGCTCAATATCGATAACGTGCAATCGGTGCTCAATGACTCGCTGTCACAACGCTTGATCTTCTTGCGTCTGGAAATCACCGCGACGCATAAAAAGGATCGGACGCGCCTGCTCAACGGCATCAACCTGACCTATCTGCGCAAGGTTCTGCCGGAGCTGGACCTGCCCAAAGCCTATGAGCAGAAGATCCGTGACGCCTTCCAGGGCGCCGCCAGCGAGTCGGCATTCGTCAAACAACATCGCCGGGAAAGCCTGATCGAGCCGTGGCGCCTGATGCTGAAAATACAGAGCGAAAATGCACGCCTGCAAAAACACCTCAGCGCTGATGAAGCGGCGCTGCTGAACATCGCCATCGACGCCGACACCCCACAGGCGTGGCAAGCCAGCGGCAAGCGTCTTGTGCTGTTGCCGGTGTCGCTGAAAGTCGGCGGCAAGGACACCCCCGGCGAAGGCCCGGTGACCCTGTCCGGCGTCAGCTTCATCGAAGAGCAGATCAGCGGCGTCACTCTGCTGTACCTGCCGGACAGCCACGACGGGCAGTTCTTGCGCCGCTACGACACGCTCGAAGCGGCGCGCAAAGGACTGTTCACCTTGTGCGCAAGTGACAAGTGGATCGAGTACCTGGCGCACAGAACGTTGCAAGGTAACGTCAGGGCCCATGTCAACCGAATCGGTCAGGCCGTGGAAAAAAACTTCGATGCGATCATCGAAGTCGGAGTGCGCTGGCCGGCCAGTACCTCGCTGGCCGCACACCTGCTCGATGCGCACATGGGACGCTTGATCGAGGCCCATCGCGGCACGTCGCGCTCCAACGATGAACTGTTCTTCGAGCGCTACGCCCTGAAAGGCCCGCGCGCCTTCAACTACATCAAAATGGCCTTGGGCATGGTGCCCTTCGTCGGCAGTGTGCTGGCCCTCTATCAGGCCTGGACCGCTGCCAATCAGGCAGCCGCCGCGTTCTTGCGTGGTGACGTGGCTGACGGTCTGGTTGAAATCGAGTCAATGCTGCTGTCGCTGATCGACGCCTTCATGGATCTGCTCCCGGGTGAAGCCGCGGCCTCGACGCCCTCCCGGACGACCCGCGCGTTGACACGGGCGCGTCAGCTGCACGCGGTGGTGCGCGATGTGGCGACACTGCAGGTCAAGTCGCAGCGCCACGCCCGACATGTGCTGGCGCGCTTCAAGGATTACGACTATGAAAAGCCGATTTCCCTGGGTGGCACAGAACCGGCCAGCCACGGCCTCTACCGCGGGATCTACCGGCTTGCCGACGGCGACTTCATCGAGCGTCAGGGCCGCGTCTACCAAGTAGAGCTGAGCCGGGATTCGCGCAGCTGGCGTCTGTCCGGCAACTCGCGAAAAACCTACAAGCAGCCGATCGCACTGGATGAAAGCGGGCAATGGGACACCTGGTTTGGCGTCTATGGCACAGCCCTTGAAGGTGGCGTGGTGGGGGGTGGCAATGTCGGCGGGCGCCTGGTCGATACACTCGACCCTTACTGGCCGTCGGTGATTCGGCAACACCTGCCGCGCTGGCTGGTAGATCGAAACTTCCGCCGCCACCATCAACTGGCCGCCACCGCAAACAATTTGGGCCGCCAATTGCAACTCAGGGGAGCGAAAAGTGACCAGGTGATCAATGCCTACGCCGAAGCCACGGAAGCGCAACGCCTGACCATGTTGCCAACGGCCGAAGCCGCATGCATTGGCGATATCCAACTGGCCAGGCAACGTTATGAGGCGTTGACCGAGTTGACTGCGTTGACCCAAGGCAGAAAACACAGGACTGTCGCCCAAATGCGAGGCAAGACCGCATGGCTGTTGACTGATCGTTACCAGCGACGCGCCTTCCACCTGTCGCATAAAATTCATGGCACAACACGAGCAATCAACCGATTGAAGCAGCTACACAATGCGCTGCCGGGTGATGCTGTGGCTGAACGTTTGAAACACATTGAAGACATACACAGGTTTCGTGTCGAGATCGTCAATCAGCTCGATCAGTTGGGCGAACTCAGGGACCAGGTCCATCACTGGTATGATCGCATGCTGGCTAAAGACCGGCCGGAAATGTCGGCGCTGGTCGATAACATTAACAGCCGTCACAGTGAACCCATCCTGCTGTACCTGAAAACCTCCCAACGCTTGGAAATCGTCAGAAAAGCCGGCAGCCCCGACGATGCCTCGTGGCGCTATTTTGTGACGATGGCAGAGCCCCTGCGCAACAGAATCGATCTGCATCTGTACCGCCAGTACGACTTGCCGAACATGCAGAACACGACCGCCCAACGTAATCGCATTCTTCAGGAAAGCATCGACGCTTGCGTCGAGTATCGGCGCGAGATGGCGGTATGGACCGCCAGCTATCCGCAATTCTTTCATCTGGGCGTAGTCGAGCCCTTGCTGGAAGGCGTTGATCGCCTGGCGGATCGAGCGCGTGCCGCTATCAACAGGCCACCCGAGCCGAGGGTCGCGGGGCAACCCCTGCAGCGCGTGTTCATCACGGATGACAACCAATTGCGCCATGGCGTGGAGCAATGGGATAACCTGACCAACGCCCGTCAATACAGAAGTACCGGGATTAGAGGCTATGAAGAAATCTGGGAACATGGCGCCGATGGCGTCGTGCGCCTGACCAACCCGCAAAACCTGGCAGTTCCCTCCCCCGCCGAGCTGAGTCTGGCCACCCTGGTAACTGAGGCACAGCAACGTCTGGAGAACGTTTCCACTTACCGCGCCACGGTGCAGAGCAACGCCAATCGCGGCATGCTGCCCGTCGACCTGCAACACATGCTTGACAGTCAGGCGAGTGAACTCACCACCCGTGCCGACGGTATCGCTGCCAAGTCGGCAGAGCAACCGATCATCCAGCAATTGCGCGATCAGGCCGCCGAGCTGATCGTCGAAGGTCGCGCCTTGCGCACCCAACGCTCGATGACCAGTCAAAAGCCCACCGACGGCATGCTTGATGACCTCATCGGACAGAACGCGGTGGAGATCCGCAAACCCCTTGCGATCCAAAAACTGGCTGATCATCAGGGGCGCCCCAACTACCTGCAGGAATATGAGGTCTGGAACCTCACACAGGAGCCCGCGCAATTACTCTGGTACGTGCATTTCCATTACCGTTCGGCGACCCGACCCTTGCGCCAATTCGAAAGAGCCCACCTGAAACTGCCGGCGCATCGCAAGCTGACTCACGCTGACGACCCGACCCTGCTTGATTCCAGAATCACTGCACAGTCCATTGTCCTGCGGCATTTCGAGGGACTCTGAGCATAAGACACTGTAGTCATATGAAGAACTGCCGAGCCATCACTCGGCGGTTCTGCCGTAAAAGAACGCGTCGATGTCGACAGCGCTATCATCATGAGACAAACTCACCCTCTTTGCGCTTATCACAAGTTTTCCTCATGGAGCCTTCGGTGCTTGAAATCCGTCACCTGAAAACCCTGCACGCCTTGCGTGAAGCCGACAGCCTGGTCGATGCCGCCGACCGTTTGCACCTGACGCAGTCGGCGCTGTCCCACCAGTTCAAGGAGCTTGAGGAACGCCTGGGCATGGCGTTGTTCGTGCGCAAGACCAAACCGGTCCGGTTCACCAGCGCCGGTTTGCGCTTGCTGCAACTGGCTGACGCAACCCTGCCGCTGTTGCGCGCCGCCGAGCGGGATATCGGCCGTCTCGCCGGTGGTACGGCCGGGCGTTTGCACATGGCCATCGAATGCCACAGCTGCTTTCAGTGGCTGATGCCGACCATCGACCAGTTCCGCGATGCCTGGCCGGAAGTCGAACTCGATCTCGCTTCGGGTTTCGCCTTCGCACCGCTGCCGGCGCTGGCGCGTGGCGATCTGGATCTGGTGGTGACTTCCGATCCACTGGAAATCGCCGGCATCACCTATGTACCGCTGTTCACCTACGAAGCCATGCTTGCCGTGGCCAATCAGCATGCGCTGGCGAGCAAGCCGTACATCGTCCCCGAAGACTTGCTGACGGAAACGCTGATCACCTACCCGGTGGAACGCGACCGTCTCGACATCTTCACACGCTTCCTGGAGCCGGCCGACATCGAGCCGGCGCAGGTGCGCACTTCGGAACTGACGGTGATGATGATGCAACTGGTCGCCAGCGGCCGTGGCGTCTGTGGCATGCCGCACTGGGCGCTGCACGAATACAGCTCGCGCGGTTACGTGAAGGGTAAACGGCTGGGGGAAAAAGGTTTGTTCGCAACGTTGTACGCGGCGATTCGCACCGACATGCTCGATGCACCGTACATGCGGGATTTTCTGCTGACGGCGAAGGACACGTCGTTCTCGACCCTGGACGGTGTCAGCGCGGTTCGCTGAGTCACTTGTGGGAGCGAGCCTGCTCGCGAAAGCGATGTATCAGACACACAAATAGTGACTGTCAGATTGCCTTCGCGAGCAGGCTCGCTCCCACAGGGATCAGCGCAATATCAGAGTTGACGCCACATGTGGATCTTGTCGAAATAATCTTCGTTCACCCGCACCGCCAGCGGTTCGAGGCCGAACTGGATAAAGCCGCAGCGCTGGTAGAGATTGAACGCGGCGTCATTGCCGGCGGTAACGGTAAGCTGGAGCAGTTTCAGTGCCGGGTGGTTTTGCGCTTCGGTAATGGCCGCCTGTACCAGTTCATGGCCCAGACCGTGCTGGCGAAAATCCGCCGAGACGTACATGCCGAACAACGTGGCCTTGTGGCGGGCCTTCTCGCGCGGTTCAAAGGCCAGGCCGACGATGCCGGCCAGCGCGCCGGCTTCAAACGCGCCAAGCACCACATCGAGCTTGCTGGTCAGGCGCCCTTCCCACCAGCTCAATGGCATCACCGCGCGTTCGCGAACACTGGAAGTGAACGCCTGCGGATGGCGGTCATAGGCTTCGAGCATCAGTTCGCGGTAAGCCAGGGCATGACTGGCGTCCAGCCGTTCGATCCACATGTTCACGCCGTCCTGCGTTGCTCAAGCATCAGCCGCACAGCGAGGCCGCCGAGGACGAAGCCCATGAAATAACGCTGCAGTGCCAGCCACGTCGGGTTACGCACAAACCACGAAGCGATGCCCGCCGCGAACAGCGCGATCAGCAAATTGACGCAGAAACTGACGCTGATCTGGGTCAGGCCGAGAATGATGCTTTGGGTGAACACCGAGCCGTGTTCAGGGGAGATGAACTGCGGAAACACCGAGAGGTAGAACACGGCGATTTTCGGGTTCAGCGCGCTGGTGAGAAAGCCCATGGTGATCAGCTTTCGCGACGAGTCCGGCGGCAATTGCTGCGCCTCGAACGGTGAGCGCGCACCGGGTTTCACTGCTTGCCAGGCCAGCCACAGCAGGTACAGCGCACCGGCCCACTTCAGCACTTCATAGGCCATCGGCACTGCCAGAAACACCGCAGTCAATCCCGCCGCCGCGGCGAACATATGCACAAAGAATCCACTGACCACACCGAGCAACGACGTGACCCCGGCCTTGCGTCCCTGACAGATCGAACGCGAAATCAGATAGATCATGTTCGGCCCCGGCGTCAGCACCATCAGCAATGCGGCAGCGGCGAAGATCAGCAAGTCTTGAAGCGGGATCATGGCAAAGTCCTTTGCGTGGATGATCAGGCGATTGCGTTCAGCGACTTGCGATAAAACGGCAGGATCAGGTCACGTGTCAATGGCGCCAGAACCACAGCAGGATCAGTGGCCGGATCGACCCAGATCACTTCTTCGATTTCCGCCGCCGGCGTGACGTCGGCCTCGATCGTCAGTTGAAAGATCTCGGCCTGCACGACACACCCCGGCTCGTTGGCCGCAGGCGCCGAGAACTGGCCGAGAAAAGCCGCCTGCGCCGGATCGATCTGCAAGCCCAGCTCTTCTTCCAGCTCGCGGGCCAGCGCGTGCACCGGCAACTCGTGCGCCTCGATCTTGCCGCCCGGTTGCATGAACGCCGTAGTGCCGCGCTTGCGCACCAACAGAGTCTGGCCTGCGGGATTGAGCAACAGCGCGGCGGCTATACGAATGAGGTTTGCAGAGACAACGGATGCACAAGTCATGGATCAGCCACCGGCCTGGAAAAACCGCAAGGATCCCATGCCCGGCCCAATGACGTCACCTCACCGATCATTCCCCCTGCGCCTTGAGCGTGGCTTCAACCTCCTCCGGCACCTTGACGAAAATCGTGTACTTGCCGCCCTCCATGGCTTCAAACGCAATCAGCTTTTCCACCAACAGCGCGCTGAGCACCTTGCCGGCATTGAGCAGCAGCATGCCGTTATCGGCATTGAGGTTGCGCGCCAGAATCATTCCCGCCGCCAGATCCCGAGTGGACAGCACCTTGACCGACGGATCGGCCAGCGTTACGTCGCTGAGGAACGCGGCACACACCTGAATGAAATCCTCGACCAGATCGGGATCGTACAAACGTCCGGCGTACTGGCGCAGGTACAGCAGCGCTTCATCGCTGTTCATCTGCCGCTCAAGGATCAGACCGCGCTGCAACTCGACGAAATCCACCGCCAGTTTCAGCAAGCGTGAGCCGAACGGAATGCCCTCGCCCTTGAGCCGGTCGGGAAAGCCGCTGCCGTCCCAACGCTCCTGATGATGCAGGATCAGACGCGCCGCATCCTTCATCGGGTCCAGGGTCATGAGCAACGATTCGCTCTGCTTCGGATAGCTGCGATAACGCTCGCGTTCGGTATGGCGCAGCAGATCCGAGGGCGTGGTCATCATCGCGTCGGTCCAGCTCAGTTTGCCAATGTTGTACAGCGCCGCAGCCATGGTCAGATCACGGCTGGTGGCCTCGTCCAGCCCATGCTGTTTGCAGTAGCTGCGCACCAGTTCGATGATCTGCCGGTTGGTCTGTTTGGCAGGTGGCAAGCGCAAATTGGCCAGCAGCGAGAACACTTCGGTGCCGGTAACGTAGCTGTGCTTGAGCTCTTCGTACGCCAGATCAAGCATGTCGGCGGTCTGCTGCAGTTCGGCGGTGCGCGCTGCGACATGCTTTTCCAAAGTGCTGTTAAGCAGTTTGAGCTGATCGTTCTGCACTCGGGTCAAGCGCTCCAGCCGTTGGCGCTCCTGCTCGGAATGCTGGTGTTCGAGGGACTGGCGCAGAATCAGCAACAGCTCTTCGTCATTCCACGGCTTGCTGATGTACCGGTGAATCTGCCCGTCATTGATGGCTTTGATGATCGCCGCCGGGTCGGCATAGCCGGTGAGCATGATCCGCGCCGTCGCCGGAAAACGTTCACGGACATGCGCCAGCAACGAAGCACCGTCCATGCCCGGCATCCGCGCATCGCTCATCACCAGGTTCACCGGCTGCTGCGCGAGGATCTCCAGCGCCTGAGCGCCGCTGGTGGCCAACAGAAGATCGTAGGGTTGGCCGCGTAACAGGCGGCGCAGGCTGTTGAGGATCGACTCCTCGTCATCGACCAGCAGCACTGTGGGTCGATGCGCCGGCAGCGGCGCGGATGGCTCTTCCATGGCATGGCCTCAAGCAAACAGGGAAATTACGACGCACCGAGCCAACACTGCGCCGGTCCGCGCCTGAGTCCAAGGCTAGATGATTTTGGCCGGCATCCACGCCGATCTTTGTCCGGGGCCGAAAGCGCAGTGCCGGGGAGCCGACTATGCTGAAGACAGCGCAAGACTCCATCGGCTGATACAAACAGGCAAATGGCGAGGGAAAAGGATGCCCCGGATCACCACAGCATGCCTCCCCACGGGTGGCGCGGCATGACAGCGCCAACCGTGCACATCAATCGCCGCGTGCTGATCGTTGACGACAGCCCAGCGATCCATGGCGATTTCGCCAAGATTCTCAGCCCGGTCATCCCCGGTGTCGATGGTTTGGGCGAAACCGAGAGCCTGCTGTTCGGCACGCCGTCCGCACCGCAAACCCAACATTTCGAACTGGATTCGGCGTTTCAGGGCCGCGAAGCCCTGGAAAAACTTGAGGCCGCGCTGGCAGAAAACCGCCCCTACGCCATGGCCTTCATCGACATGCGCATGCCACCGGGCTGGGATGGCCTGGAGACCATTGAACGGCTGTGGCAAGTCGACCCCAAGCTGCAAGTTGCGCTGTGCACGGCCTATTCCGATTATTCCTGGGAAGACATCGACCGGCGTCTGGCACTGAACGACCGCTTGCTGATTTTGAAAAAGCCCTTCGACGCCATCGAGATCCGCCAGATGGCCAGCGCCCTCACAGTCAAATGGCAGATGACCGAAGACGCCGAACTGAAGATGAGCCTGCTAGAAGCTGCGGTGCAGGAACGCACCCGGGAGCTGTCCGACGCCAATGTGATCGTGCAGAACAGCCCGACGATTCTTTACCGTTTGCGCGGCGAACCCTCGTTTGCGCTGATGTACATCTCCCACAACATCACCCGTTACGGCCATGTCGCCGCCGACCTGGTGGGTTCGCCCGACTGGGCGCAGGCACTGATTCATCCGGACGATCAGGCGAACGTCGATGCGGCCATGGCCCGGGTGCTGGATCGGCATGCGTCGGGCGCATCCATCGAATTCCGCATGCGCACCGGCCAGGGTACCTGGCGCTGGGTGGAAAACCGCTACATCCCGGTGCGCGATCAGGACGGCCGACTTCTGGAAGTCGAAGGCATCATCCTCGACATCACCGAACGCCGCCTGGCCGAGGAAAAACTGGCCTTGCTGGCGCGCTCCGACGGCCTGACGGGCCTGGCCAATCGCGCCACACTGATCGAACGCCTGCATCAGGCGTTTGCCGCCGCGCGACGGGGTGCCATGCCGTTTGCGGTGTTCTATCTGGACCTCGACCATTTCAAGCGGATCAATGACACCTTGGGCCACCCGGTGGGCGACCTGCTGCTGCAGGAAGTCGCCCGGCGCATCAAGTCCGGCGTACGGGAAAGTGACGTGGTGGCGCGCCTGGGCGGCGACGAGTTCGCGATCCTGCAACTGGACGTCAGCGACCCGACCCAATCGGCCGCGATGGCCGCCAAGATTCGCGACACGCTGCTGGCGCCCTACCACCTGGCCGGTAATGCGCTGCATATTTCGGTGAGCATCGGCATCAGCAGTTACAGCGACCTCAGCCTCGATGCCGACGCGCTGCTCGGGCAAGCCGACATGGCGCTGTACCGCGCCAAGGAAATGGGCCGCAACCAGTACCACTTCCACTCCGAGGAAATCTCTCGGGAAGTGGCCGAACGCATGACTCTGGTCAGCGAATTGATGACCGCCCTCGAGGGCAATGAGCTGATGCTGCGCTATGCGCCGGAGGTCGATCTGCACAGCGGCAGGATTCTCGGCATGGAGGTACAAGTCCTCTGGCAGCATCCTAGTCGCGGCCTGCTGCAGGCCTGCGACTTCGTGCCGATTGCAGAGAAAACCGGCGCAATCATTCCGCTCGGGCGTTGGGTGCTGGATCACGCCTGCCACCAGATGCATCTGTGGCGTAACGAAGGCGTCGCGCCGCCCGTAATGGCGATCAAACTTTCGCTGGCCCAACTCAAGAGCGGCCCCGAGCTGATCTACAACGTGCTGCGCACCACCGCCCGTTGGGAACTCGCCCCTTGGGACCTGCGTTTCGATGTCACCGAGGCCACACTGGCCCAGACCAAGTGGACGCACAACGACGCGTTGCCGCGCCTGCGTGAACTGGGCGTGAGCATCGCCATCGATGATTTCGGCACCGAATACTCCTCGTTCGACTACCTGAAAACCTACCGGGTCAATCACCTCAAACTGGCGCAGAGTTTCGTCGACAGTGCCGCCCACGATGTCGCCAGTGCCAACGCCCTGCGCGCGATCGTCAACTTCGCCCGCGATCTGGACATCGACATCATTGCCGAAGGCCAGCCATCGTCGGATCAACCGTGCACGCCCCCCACCGCGCCCCCGCTGCCCAGCGCCCGGGGCATGTATTTCAGCGCAGCGGTCAGCGCCGAACAAGCCGGGCATTTGCTCAAGGACAGTTGCCGTCTGGCGCCAAAGGAGGACGAGGCATGAAAACGCCTTTTCCGCAGACCAACCGGCGCATCCTGATCATCGATGACACGCCGGCGATCCACGATGACTTTCGCAAGATCCTCGCCCCGCAGGTGGCGGACGCCGTCGATTTGCAGCAACTGGAGCAGACGCTGTTCGGCAGCCAGCAGACGCCGCACCTGAGCTTCCAGCTCGACTCCGCCTATCAAGGCCAGGAAGCGCTGGCACTGGTCAATCGCGCACTGGCCAGTGGCAATCCCTACGCCCTCGCCTTTATCGACATGCGCATGCCGCCCGGCTGGGATGGCCTGGAAACCATCGAGCAACTGTGGCGTGTCGACCCGAACCTGCAAATCGCCTTGTGCACGGCGTACAGCGACTACAGCTGGGAAGCGATGGCCGAACGGCTGGAGTTCGGCGATCAGTTGCTGATCTTGAAAAAGCCGTTCGACAGTCTGGAAATCCGTCAGATGGCCAATGCCCTGACCTGGAAATGGCAACTGGCGCAGGACGCGGCGCTGAAGATGCTCAGCCTTGAGCGGACCATCGAGGCGCGGGTGCACGAACTGCTCAAGGTCTCGCACCTGCTGCAATACGACAGCCTCACGGAGCTGCCCAACAGCACCTTGCTCGGTGATCGCCTGAGTCAGGCCATGGCCGTGTGCCGACGGCATGACAAACAATTGGTGGTGATGTTTCTCGGTCTGGATCGCTTCAAGCGCATCAACAATGCGCTGGGCCATCCGGCGGGTGACGAGATGCTCAAACGGGTCGCCCGACAACTGTTGTCCTGCGTGCGCGATTCGGACTCGGTGTTTCGCTACGGTTCCGATGAGTTCGTGGTGATCCTCGGCGACATCAACCACCCTCAGCAAACCCACGGCATCGCGGAAAAACTCCTCGCCGCCATTCGCCTGCCGCAGACGATTGCCGGCCACGACGTCAGCGTCACCGCCAGCGTCGGCATCAGCGTCTACCCCGAAGACGGCCTCGAAGCCACCGAGCTGATCAAGAAAGCCGAGACCGCGATGCGCAACGTCAAGGAGCAGGGGCCTGACAACATCGGCTTTTTCATCGAAGCCATGAACCAGCACGCCCGGGAGCAGCACAGCATCGAGTCGGGCATTCGCCGCGCCCTGCAGGCGCATGAATTCGTCCTGCACTATCAGCCGAAAGTCGACCTGCGCAGTGCCAAAGTGGTGGGTGCCGAAGCACTGCTGCGCTGGCAGAAACCCGGGCATGGCTGGGTCTATCCGTCGGACTTCATACCGGTGGCCGAGGACAGCGGCCTGATCGTGCCGTTGAGCAAATGGGTGCTGGCTGAAGCTTGTCGTCAGACCCGTGCCTGGCAACTGGCCGGACTGCCGCCGATCCGCATGTCGGTCAACACTTCACCCATCGATTTTCGCCAGCGTGACTTCGTCGCTAGCATCGAGTGCGTCCTGGAACAGACAGGTCTGGCCCCCGAATGGCTGGAGCTGGAAATCACCGAAGGCGTGCTGATGCAAAACGTCGAGGCGACGATGACGGCGCTCAATCGCCTGAAAACGCTGGGCACGCGTCTGGCCATTGATGACTTCGGCACCGGCTATTCCAGCCTGAGCTACTTGAGGCGATTTCCCATCGATGTGCTGAAGATCGACCAATCGTTCATTCGCAACCTGTGCAACGACCGCAACGATGCCGCGCTGGTGAGCGCCATCATCAACCTGGGCAAGAGTCTGGAACTGGACGTCATCGCCGAAGGCATCGAAACCGCTGACCAACTGGCCTTTCTCAAGGCCCATCACTGCGAAGAAGGCCAGGGCTACTTTTTCAGCGAAGCCCTACCCGCAGACGCATTTGCGCGGTTGCTGGCCGGTACGCAACCCGCGCCCTGGACGATTGAATGATCACTGTGAAACCGGCCTTGAGTCAGGGAGACAAATGCCGATGAGCCTTTTCCATCACGCCGTCGCGTTGCTGCTGTACGGAGTCTGTATCGGCGCCAGTGCCGAGCCGCTGGACGAGCCGCTCAAACCGTTGCCCGCGATACCGCAGCAGGATCCCCGGCGCGTGGAACTCGGTCGACGGCTATTCCACGAGCCACGTTTGTCGATCAACAACACGCTGTCCTGTGCCAGCTGCCATCAACTCGACAAGAACGGTGCCGACAGCCGCGCCTTGTCACTGGGCTTCGACGGTAAACCGGTGGCCGTCAACACACCGACCGTGTTCAACGCAGCCCTCAACTTCCGCCAGTTCTGGGATGGCCGCGTTAAAACGCTGGAGGAACAAAGCAACGTCGTCATCACCAGCCCCCATGAAATGGGCAGCGACTGGCGCACCGTAATCGAACGCATCGGCAACGACCCCGATTACCGTCGCGATTTCGCCGCCACCTACCCGGACGGCGTAACCCAGGCCAACGTCCAGCAAGCGCTGGCCAGTTTCGAACGCACCTTGCTGACGCCCAATTCACGCTTCGATCAATACCTGCAGGGCAATACCGACATCCTCACCCTGGAGGAAAAGTACGGTTACCAGCGCTTCAAGGAGTACGGCTGCATTGCCTGCCATCAGGGGGTCAACATCGGTGGCAACATGTTCCAGAAATTCGGCGTGTTCGGCGATTACATTGCCGATCGTGGCAACCCGACCGTGGCCGACCAAGGCCGCTTCAACGTCACCGCCGACGAAGCAGACCGGGCGGTGTTCAAGGTGCCGAGCCTGCGCAATGTCGCGATCACCGCGCCATACTTTCACGACGGCTCGGCGCCCACCCTCGAACGCGCTGTGGATGTGATGTTCCAGTATCAGTTGGGGCGCATGCCAAGCGCTGAGGATAAACGGCTGATCATGCTGTTTCTCACAACCCTGACCGGCCAACGGGAAGTCCAGCCATGATCAACATTTCGCGGCGACGCAGCCTGTTGTTGCTGACCCTGGTGGCCCTGGCGCTGGCCTCGATCCTGCTGTTCCTGTACTTCAAGTCGAGCTCTGACCAGAGCATGACGTACACCGAATCGCGGGATCTGATCCGGCAGATCAAACAGCAGAATTCGCAGTGGGAGAACGAGATCCTCAAGGCCAGGGTGGCGCTGACCCACAACTACGATCCGCTGGTGTCACCGATGAATGAGATGAACCGGCTCTGGGCGCGCTTCGACGAGATCGAGTCCGGGCATGGGCGCAACGACTCGACGCAATGGAACGATGCTCACGAAAGCTTCCTGCAGGCGATGCAGGAAAAGACCCGTCTGGTCGAACAGTTCAAATCGCACAACGCGCTGTTACGCAACTCCCTGGCTTTTTTGCCCACCGCTGAAGACGACATCCAACAGCAACTGGCCAGCCTGTCTGACTTCGATAAATTGCAGCTGCAAAACATCACCACCGACACCTACGACCTGCTGCTCAGCGCCCTCGAATTCGCCCAGGTCACCTCCGACGACCGGGCCGCCGACATCGAGGTCGGCCTGAACAAACTGAAGGTCAATGCACAACGCCTGCCGCTCGCGTTTCAGGCCCCGATCAGAATCATGAGCAGCCATATTTCGCTGATTGCGCGCGAGCAGCCTGTGGTCAATCAGTTGCTCGAAAGCATCGAAAACATCCCCGTGGCCGACAGCCTCGACAACATCACCACCATGCTCGATCGCGATCAGCAGCGCGCCGATCAGGTCGACCGGCAGTACCACTTCTACCTGCTGTTGTTTTCGGTCTTGCTGGTGTTGTCGCTGGTGTGGCTGGCCATCCGTTTGATCGGTAGTTTCGCCGAGATCAACCGGGTCAATAACGCCCTGCAAACCGCCAACGATGCACTGGAACAAAGAGTCGAAGAACGCACCCGGGAACTGCGGGACGCCCAGAGCGAACTGCTCGACGCGGCACGTCAGGCCGGCATGGCGGAAATCGCCACCAATGTGCTGCACAACGTCGGCAACGTGCTCAATAGCGTGAACATTTCCAGCGACCTGATCACGCGCAAGCTGCGCAACAGCAAGGCCCAAGGCCTGGGCAAGGCCATGCAATTGATCAACGAACACCCGGATGAACTCGGCGTGTTCCTCAGCGAAGACGCCAAGGGCAAATTGCTCCCCGGCTACCTCAACCAATTGGCGGTCGCCATTACCCAGGAACAGCAGGAAATGCTCGACGAGTTGAACCAGATGAACAAAAGCGTCGACCACATCAAAGACATCGTCGCCACCCAGCAATCCTATGCCGGCGCCAACAGCATGACCGAACCGCTGTTCATCAACGAATTGCTCGAAGACGCGTTGCGCATGAACGCCGGGGCACTCACCCGGCACCACGTCACGGTGGTCCGGGAGTACGCTGACGTGCCGCAGGTGATGGGCGACAAACACCGTTTGCTGCTGATCCTGATCAACCTCATCAGCAACGCTAAATACGCCATGTCCGACCTCAGCAACCGCCCACGCACCATGACCCTGGCGGTCAAAATTGTCGATGACAACTTCCTTGAAATCAGCGTCAAGGACGACGGCGAAGGCATCGCCGCGGAAAACATGACGCGGATCTTTGCCCACGGTTTTACCACCCGCAAGGAAGGCCACGGTTTCGGTCTGCACAGCTGCGCCCTGGCCGCCATCGAGATGAACGGCCACCTCACCGCGCACAGCGACGGCCCGGGCCAGGGTGCATTATTCACCTTGCAGATCCCCCTGATCAGCGTCACGGAGAGCGCATGAGCGAGCTGTCGAACCGCCGCATTCTGCTGATCGACGACATGCCGTCGATCCATGAAGACTTTCGCAAGATTCTCGCGCCGCCGGCGGCGCAGTCGGTGGAACTGGACGAGATGGAAGCAGCACTGTTCGGCGCTCAGGTGCGCGCCGAACGTCCGCCGTTCGAGCTGGACTCGGCCTATGGCGGCGAGGAAGGTCTGGGCAAGCTGAATCAGGCCTTGGCGGAACAACGCCCCTATGCGCTGGCCTTTGTCGACATGCGCATGCCCGACGGCTGGGACGGCGCGAAAACCATCGAGCATCTGTGGCAGCAGGATCCACAGTTGCAAGTGGTGGTCTGCACCGCCTACTCGGATTATTCCTGGGATGAACTGCTGGAGCGTCTGCAGGCGCATGACCGCTTGCTGATTCTGAAGAAGCCGTTCGACAACATCGAAGTGCAGCAGATGGCCAACACCCTGCTGACCAAGTGGCAGATGACCGAACGCGCGTCATTGCAAATGCATCACCTGGAACATCTGGTCGATCAGCGCACCGCCCAGTTCAAGCAGGCCAGCGAAGACCTGCAACGGGAAATCGATGAGCGCAAGCAACTGGAAAGTCAGCTGGTACAGTCGGAAAAACTCGCCTCACTGGGGCAAATGGCGGCGGGCGTGGCCCATGAAATCAACAACCCGATCGGCTTCATCTCCTCCAACCTCGGCACCCTCGACGGCTACTTCAAACAATTGCTCAGCGTACTCGATGCCTGGCAGACGCTTGGGCCAATACCAGACAGCGAATCCGTGGCGCGGCTTGAGCAATTGCGCAAAGACGCCGATCTGGATTTTCTCCTCGAAGACATTCCGGTGCTGATCCGCGAATCCAAGGAAGGCATTGGCCGGGTCGGGCAGATCGTCAAGGACCTGAAGGATTTCTCCCGGGTCGATAGCCAGCAGCAATGGCAGTGGGCCAATCTGCAACAAGGCATCGAGTCGACCCTGAACATTGTCGCCAGTGAACTCAAGTACAAGGCCGACCTGATCAAGGAGTACCAGCCCCTGCCGGACATCGAATGCCTGCCGTCGCAAATCAATCAGGTGATCATGAATCTGGTGGTCAATGCGGCGCAGGCCATGGGCCCCGAACGCGGCACCATCACCTTGCGCACCGGGCAACAACAAGACACGGCGTGGGTGGAAGTCGCGGACACCGGCGCGGGGATTGCGCCGGAGATCCTGCAGAAAATCTTCGATCCGTTCTTCACCACCAAACCCGTCGGCCAGGGCACCGGGCTTGGCCTGTCCCTGTCCTACGGCATTGTGAAAAAGCACGGTGGCGACATTTCGGTACGCAGCAAACCGGGGGTGGGCACGACCTTTCGCATCGAGTTGCCGATGCGCCAGAACCGGCCCGCTGCCTGAGCCTCAAGTGGCTTCCTGAAAATCCATCTCCGGCGGCTGGCGACGGAAGCCACCGGTGAGCACGGCAAGATAAACCACGCCGATCGCCAGCCAGCTCAAGCCCAGATACACCGCCAAGTGATCAAGACTGACCATCAGCCATAAATCCGCCACCAGACCAATGAACGGGAAGAGCAAAAACAGCACCATCTCACGCAGTCCCTTTTTCTCGCCGCCGATCCAGTAATGAAAGATCACCGAGAGATTGACCAGGCTGAACGCCAGAAACGCGCCGAAGTTAATGAACGAGGTCGAGGTGGTCACGTCGAGTTTAAGTGCCAGTAACGCCACCACGGCGCAGAGCAGGATGCTGTTGACCGGTGTGCCGAAGCGCGCGTGCAAAGTGCCGAAGAACGACTTGGGCAACACGCCGTCGCGGCCCATGGCGAACAGCAGCCGAGAGCCACTGGCTTGCGCCGACAGCCCCGAGGCGAACTGACCGACAATCAGGCCGATGAGGAAGATCGAGACGAAAAGATCGCCGCCGATATTGCGCGCGATTTCATAGGCGGCGGAGTCGACGCTGTCGAACTGGAACGATGGATGGGCGATCTGCACAAAGTATGAAACGCCAACGAAGATCAGCCCGCCGATCAAGGTGATCAACATGATCGCGCGCGGGATGGTGCGGCGTGGATCGCGGGTTTCTTCGGTCAGCGTGCTGACCGCATCGAAGCCGAGGAACGAGTAGCAGGCGATGGCCGCGCCGCTCATGATCAGCGGCATCTGCATGTCGCCGTTGAAGAACGGTTTGATCGACCACAACGGCGTGTTCGCATCGCCACCGATGTAATGCACGCACAGCGCGACGAAAGCGATCAGCACCAGAAACTGCACCAGCATCAGCAAGGCGTTGATGCCGTTGGCCAGTTTCAGGCCAATGATATTGATCGCGCTGGTGATGCCGATGAAGGCCAGCACCCAGATCCATTGCGGGATCGACGGGAATGCCGAGGCCAGATACGCCGCACCGATCAGCCAGATCGCCATGGGCAGGAACAGGTAATCGAGCAACACCGCCCAACCGGCGATGAAGCCGAGTTTCGGGCTGATTGCCTTGCGCACGTAGCTATAGGCGGAACCGGCGACGGGGAATGCAGCGGCCATGCGCCCGTAACTCATAGCGGTGAAGAACATCGCCACCAGCGCCGCCAGATACGCGGCAGGCACCATGCCGGCGGTGGACTGGGCGAGGATGCCGAAGGTGCCGAGGACAATGATCGGCGTCATGTAGGCGATGCCGAACAGCACCACCGACCCTAATGAAAGGGTGCGTTGCAAACGAGCCATGGGCGACTTACTCCGAATGTTATTGGATTTATGGCAGAGCCGGGTTCGGCGAATGTTTTCGGGTGTGGCTGATCGTTCCCACGCTCTGCGTGGGAATGCCTCAATGGACGCTCTGCGTCCGCTCTTGGGACGCGGAGCGTCCCGGGCTGCATTCCCACGCAGAGCGTGGGAACGATCGGGTAAAACCTGAGTTCGACCCGTTGCTTCTGGTCGGCGTACCTCGAACAATCAACTCGGTCAGTCCCCTCTCCCTATGGGCGGTCCGACGTTTCGGGAGGGCTAGGGTGAGGCAGCGGTCAACGGCGTGGAATCAACAACTCACGAACACCATCGCCGCGCTCCACCACCTCCCCCGGCAACTTCAAACGCTGATCATCCAGATAGCGGTAATCCCTGCGCGCAATCTCCAACCGCGCGAAATCCAGCTCGACGCTGAACGTCCCTTCTTCCCGCCCGGCCTCGAACAACAGCGAGCCCAGCGGATCGACCAGCGCACTGCCACCGGCAAACATCAAGCCGTCGTCCCCCGCCTCCACGCGATTGACCATCAACGCAAAGGCCTGATTCTCCTGGGCACGGGCCATGATCGCGGTGCGGTGAGTCGGCGCGTACGGGTCCATGTTGCCGTTAGTCACGATCAGCAACTCGGCACCCAGTTGCGCCAAGGCACGGGCCGACTCCGGAAACTCGATGTCGTAGCAAATCAACAGGCCAATACGCACGCCGTTCCATTCGCAGGTGGTGTAACGGTCGCCGGCCTCGAACACGCCACGATCCGACGCCCACAGATGGGTCTTGCGGTATTTCAGGGCAATGCCTTCAGGGGTGATCAGCAACGTGGTGTTGTAGAAGCGACCGTTGTCGTTCTCGGCCATACCGATCACCACGGCGATGTTGTGTTCACGCGCGGCGGCCAGCACGGTGCTGACGGTCGGGCCGTCGAGCGGTTCGGCGGTTTGCGCCACGGTTTCGGCCGTCGGGAAGCCCATCAGGTGGGTTTCCGGGAACACGATCAATTGCGTGTCGGCCGCACACGCGGCAATCGCTGCCAGTGCGCGTTCGAGGTTGTAGACCGTGGCATTGTCACGGCCTGCCAATTGCGCGAGTTCGACTTTCATGGGAATTCCTTGTGATAAGCGGCGGGCGCTGAAAGATTGCCCGGTGGCTGTCTGTGGGCCAGTATGCGCAGCAAGCGAGCGGCCAGGGAATTACGCGGCCGGGGTAACCCGATAGGGGTAGATCGATGACACTTTCGTTTGACGACATCACCTGGCACCGCGCCGTCGGGCAATTGATCGACGCGCTCGACAAGCCGAATTTCTGGGCGCAACTGGTGCGACTGCTCGACCAATACGTGCCGTTCGATAGCTGGGTGGTGCTGCTGTTCAGCGCCGATCAACACCCGCAAGTCTTCGCCGAATGCCCGGGCGCAGACGGCAACCCTGACCCGTTGTTTCAGGATTACTTACGCGGCCTGTACCTGCTCGACCCGTTCTACATCGCCTGTCGCGAGCAAACGCGCACCGGTTTGTATCGCCTCTCGGAAGTGGCACCGGAGCATTTCGAACTGACCGAGTATTACCAGCGATACTTTCGTCTGAATGTCGTGGCCGACGAAATCCAGTTCAATTGTCAGCTCGAAGGCGATCGCACCTTGTGTCTGTCGCTGGGCAGTGAAAAACGTTTCACTGGCGAACATATCGCCTTGCTGTCATTGATCCAGCCTTGGGTGCTGGGCCTGCTGCGCCAGCGCCTGCCGTACGAGATCAACGAAACCGTGGCCCTCGCCGCCGCCCCTGTCCGGGCAGACTGGCGGGTGCAACTGGAGGCGTCGGTGCAGCAACTCAAGGGCGCGCAGCTGACTGCCCGGGAACTGGATGTCGGGCGTTTGATGCTCAGCGGTTGCTCCAGTAAAGAAATCGCCCGTAAGCTGGAAATCTCCGTAGAAACCGTGAAAGTCCATAAGAAACACATGTACAGCAAGCTGGGGATCAAATCCCAGTCCGAGCTGTTTTCGATTTTTCTTCAGGCACAAAACGCCTGATCGTTTGGTGAAGTTGCTTTTTGTGGGAGCGAGCCTGCTCGCGAATGTGTCGGATCAGACAATAATTTTTCTACTGACAGTTCGCTTTCGCGAGCAGGCTCGCTCCCACAGGGATTTTGTACATCCCTGAGCCTTTCGCCGAAATCTCTGAGTCCGAACCAAGGAAACCGTATGAGCCTGTCACTCCTGAGCCGCTACGCCTTCTTTGCCGTCTGTGTGATGTTCACCCTCGCCAGCCTGCCTTTCCTCGAACATGACTGGCTATGGCCAATCACCGCCGTCACCGGTGTACTGAGCCTGATCGGTCTGTTCGACCTGCTACAAAGCCCGCACGCGGTGCGCCGCAACTACCCGATCCTCGGCAATATCCGCTATCTGGTTGAAGGCATCCGCCCGGAGATCCGCCAGTACCTGCTGGAGTCCGACAGCGACGCCCTGCCCTTCTCCCGCGCGCAACGTTCGCTGGTTTATTCGCGAGCGAAAAACGAAACCGCCGACAAGCCGTTCGGTACGCTGATCGATGTCTATCAATCCGGATTCGAATTCATCGGCCACTCGATGCGTCCGGCGCCGCTGAGCGACCCGAGCAGTTTCCGCGTCACCGTCGGTGGCCCGCAGTGCAGTCAGCCGTACTCGGCCTCGGTATTCAACATCTCGGCGATGAGCTTCGGTTCGCTCAGCGCCAATGCCATTCGCGCGTTGAACCAAGGCGCGAAACTCGGCAACTTCGCCCACGACACCGGTGAAGGCAGCATCAGCCCGTATCACCGCGAACACGGCGGCGACCTGACCTGGGAACTGGGCAGCGGCTACTTCGGCTGCCGCACCAGCGACGGCCGTTTCGACCCGGAACGCTTCGCCACCCAGGCACAGAACCCGCAAGTGCGGATGATCGAAATCAAGATGAGCCAAGGCGCGAAACCCGGCCACGGCGGCATCCTGCCCAAACACAAAGTCACCAAGGAAATCGCCGAAACACGCGGCATCCTGATGGGCGAAGATTGCGTCTCGCCGTCACGTCACAGTGCGTTTTCCACGCCGATCGAAATGATGCAGTTCATCCAGCAACTGCGTGAACTGTCCGGCGGTAAACCGGTGGGCTTCAAGTTCTGCCTCGGCCATCCGTGGGAGTTCATGGGCATCGCCAAAGCCATGCTGGAAACCGGCATCCTCCCGGACTTTATCGTCGTCGACGGCAAGGAAGGTGGCACCGGCGCCGCACCGGTCGAGTTCACCGACCACATCGGCGTACCGATGCGCGAGGGCCTGCTGTTTGTCCACAACACCCTGGTCGGCCTGAACCTGCGCGACAAGATCAAACTCGGCGCCAGCGGCAAGATCGTCAGCGCCTTCGACATCGCCAGCGTACTGGCCATCGGTGCAGACTGGGCCAACTCCGCACGCGGCTTCATGTTCGCCATCGGCTGCATCCAGTCGCAAAGCTGCCACACCAACAAATGCCCGACCGGCGTGGCCACTCAGGATGCCTTGCGCCAACGCGCGCTGGTAGTGCCGGACAAGGCACAGCGCGTGTTCAACTTCCACCGCAATACCCTCAAGGCGCTGGCAGAAATGCTTGCCGCCGCCGGTCTTGAGCATCCGTCGCAACTGTCGGCCAAGCACTTGGTGCGGCGCATGTCGGCGACCGAGATCAAACTGTTCTCGCAGTTGCATGTGTTCCTGAAACCGGGGGAATTGCTCACCGGGGAAGTGAATGGCGAGTTCTATTCGCGGATGTGGCAGATGGCGCGGGCGGACAGTTTTGAGCCGCAGGAAGTGGCCGTGGCTTAAGTGTGCAATAGGTGCTGGCCTGCGCTGAAGCCGGCACCGAATCGGCAGTAAACAGATACGCAGAAATGTTTCCCCCGTGAATCGTCAACACGGGAGTCCGATCCTTTGCGAACTGTGGCCTGTCAGCATGCAAATCAGCATCTGTGATCCACCAGACTCTTTGGCTGCGGCAATCCAAAACCGTTATCCCATCAATATACATACTCGCTACGGGATCTTTGATCAGGCTCAAAAGACCACGACTGGTCAGCTTCAGGTAATCATCAATCGATGAGCGCACCTCAAACCGGGGATCAATACCAGTGGTGTCGTAATAAGTGAATGTCGGGTACCAGAACGGGTTAGCAATGATCACCTCATCACCTGGAAGGGCATTCTGATTGAGCCGCTTCACCAACTGACCAAACTCGGTATCTCTGCGGTAATTCGTTCCATTCAAGCCATCTGTCTGCCGGTAAACCGCAGTCAGACCATTTAATTGCACAACAACAAAAAGCAATAAACCAACAGTCGCCAACAACGCTCGACGTCTCCAGATGCCGTCAAGTGCCAACGCTGCAATCATCGCAATGGCGGGCGCCGAAAAAACCAGATATCTAGGAACGAATAGCGGAAGGAATAAGGCAAACACATAGAGCGTTGTCAGCGGAACAAAAAAATAACCAATCGGCAAAAAACGAAAAGGTCGCTTTAGGGAGTAGTCCGCGATGACTGTTGTGGCGCAGAACAGTAAAAGCGCCAGAGGCAGGAGATGCCACGCCGATGCTTGAAAAGCCCCATTTCCCATCAGCGTGAACTGCCAGACTAGCGACAACGCCTCCTGCAGCGTCACCGGTTTGATCCAACCCAAGCCCGTCGTATTCGCAAGTTGAGCAATCAGATGAGGTACCCAAGGCAAATACAGGACCACGATAGTCAGGTTAGCAAGTAGCCATTGCCCTAGGGTAATCGCCATCCCGGGACGGTTATTCCGGCTCAGCCACCAAAACAACCAATGCACCAGTACACACAAACCTGCGAAGTAGTGAGTGTAAAAAGCAGCGCTCATCAGGAGCACGTAGATCACCGCAAAACGGCCTTGCTCCGCAACCCTCGCCCAACAAACCAACGCAACAGTTGCAGCCATCAACCAGCACCCGAGCAGGCTGTACATCCTTACTTCCTGGCTATAGCGCACCGAAATCGGGAGTAACGCCAATAGCAGCGCGGCAATCCATGTCGCCCTGCGCGTTGAAATCAGGCTCATCAACTTGATACACAGTAAAAGAGTGCCGAGATCCGCGAGTGCACTCAAGGCCCGGGCAGACAACGCCGAGTCTCCCCACACCGACACCCAGTAGTGCAACAGCATGTAGTAAAGCGGTGGGTGCACATCCCGTGCCGTCAGCGCCCAGATGCGCTCCGGTGTTTCGCGTGCAAGCAGCAGACTATAGGCTTCATCGTTCCAGATGGCGGGTACTGAAATAGCGTAAACCGTACGAGTAGTGCGAGGATCAAAACGATAGCGAGCGCGAATCGATCAACGAGCACTGGCGTAAAGGCTCGTCTGACAAATGCAACGGCCGCAAAAGTCTTCATAGCCGTTGTCTGCGAAACAATACAAACCTGAAAAAGCTGTACCCCAGCAACAGATTCAGCAGTGTAAACACCGCCACCGTCAGCAATCCCGGCAGATCACGCGTATCGGCGATCGCACCGATGGCAAAACTGAGCGCGCCCATCACCACGATAAACAGCAGATAACCAAGCACCGACGTTCGGCTGTCAAAGGTGTACAGCATGTTCACGTAAAACGAGAACATGGCCGCTACGCAGAAAGCCGCGAAATTGCTGGCGGCTTGGGTCAGTTCGGCAGCCGTGCACAGGACGAAAAAGATCTGCCAATGGATCAATCCATCGGCGATTCCGATAACCGTCAATGCCGAGAATCCCTTCATGCCGGTGCCCCGCTCTTGCCACGTTTGGCGAAATTTCAACCTAGGCCAAGGCAGGTGCCAGGTCTACTGTCAGAAATTACAGGTGCGCGGCTACTTCCGACGAGTGGACATCACACTGCCGCTGCAGCAAGCGCAGGTGGCACAGCCTTGGAGACGATCCGCGGCACGGGCAATAAAAAGCCCCGGTCTCGCGACCGGGGCTTGGTTGATGCAGACGCTAAAACTTACGAAGCCGAACGCGCCGCACCTTGCGCCACGTTGCTCGGTTGCAGCTTGAACACGTAGAACAACACGGTCAGCAGCACCAGGAACGCAGGCCCCACATAGAGCGCCACGCGCGTGTCCGGGAAGTACGCCATCAGGCCGACCACCAGCACCAGAAACGCTAGCGCAAAGTACGAGCTGACCGGGTACAGCCACATCTTGTACTTGAGGCCGGCACGTTCGCTGGCGCTCAGGCCTTTGCGGAATTTCAGTTGCGCCAGCAGGATCATCACCCAGGTCCAGATCGCGCCGAAGGTGGCAATCGAGGTCACCCAGACAAAGACTTTTTCCGGCACCAGATAGTTGAGCAGCACGCCCAGCAACAACGCACCGATCGACAGCAACAGCGCTCGACGCGGTACACCGTTATTCGAAGTCTTGGCAAAACCGGCCGGCGCCTGGCCATTCTGCGCCAGGCTGTAGAGCATACGCCCGGTGCTGAAGATACCGCCGTTGCACGACGACAATGCTGCGGTAATCACCACGAAGTTGATGATGCCGGCGGCGGTCTTGATGCCCAGACGCTCAAAGGTCATCACGAACGGACTGCCCTGCGTGCCGATTTCGTTCCACGGGTAGATCGACAGAATCACGAACAGTGCGCCGACGTAGAACAGCAGAATCCGCCAGAACACCGAGCCGATCGCATCAGGAATGGTCTTCTGCGGGTTCTTCGCTTCACCGGCGGTCAGGCCGATCATCTCCACGCCGAGGTAGGCGAACATGACCATTTGCAGGGACATCAGCACGCCGGTCACGCCGTTGGGCATGAAGCCGCCGTGGGCCCACAGGTTGGAAATCCCCAGTGCCACGCCGTCATTGCCGAACCCGAAGGCGATGATGCCGACGCCGCCGATCACCATCGCAATGATGGTGACGATCTTGATCAGGGCGAACCAGAATTCGAACTCACCGAAGGCCTTTACCGCGATCAGATTGATCGAACCCATGCTGATCAGCGCCGCGAGGGCCCAGATCCAGCGCGGTACATCGGGAAACCAGATGCCCATGTACACGGCCACCGCGGTGATTTCCGCGACGCAGGTCACCAGCCACAGGAACCAGTAATTCCAGCCCGTGAGGAAGCCCGCCAACGGGCCGAGGTAGTCTTGCGCGTAACGGCTGAACGAGCCGGCGACCGGATTGTGCACGGCCATTTCGCCGAGAGCGCGCATGATCACCAGGATCGCCAGACCACCCAGAATGTACGACAGCATGATCGCCGGGCCGGCCATTTCGATGGCCTTGGCGGAACCTAAAAACAGACCGACGCCGATACAGGCACCGAGTGCCATCAGGCGAATATGCCGTTCGCCGAGTTCGCGTTTGAGCGGACCGCCCTGAGCGGTGTCGCCGTGAGGCAGTTGATTGCCGACTGGCATAGGGGTGCAACCTCGTCTTGTTATTGGATATGACCACCGAGTGTCGAAGCGTCGGCCGATAAGCCCTGGCTTGAAATGAAACCGCGCCTGCTTTGTGAGCAGACACGTCTTGCAGGACAGCCTGCAAGATCAGCGGGACGTGCAGTATAAAAAGCCTTTGGCAGGAGTTTTCACTCTATAAGCCACAACATTCAGCGACAACTCTCGGTAAAAGCCCGGTATGCCGAGAGGCATTCCCTGCTTTGCGTAGGAATATTCGCCGCCGAAAAAGCCGCCGAGTATTGCACAGCATTGGTGCATCGTCATGTGTCCGCTTGGTCAACTTTATTGCTGAACGGTTCTATTGCGGCCGCTCAGATCTCCCTCGCCGCAAAGTTTGCTTCAGGCTCATTTTCGCTCCGGCACCCGCCTTCCAGATTTATTCAGCAACTCCCCTCGCCCATCCCGCACATTTTTTTCACCAGCCCCAACCACCGTCTAAGCTTCAGACAAGTCCGATCAATCTGCGTGAATGGATCAATCGACTATGGGCGCTTTGTGGCAAACCGATTCGAGTAAAGCCGTGGTTCCGACTGAACGAGTGGATGAAGCGCCTGTCCCTGAAAAACCCCGCCGCAACCGGCATGGGTGGAAGGCTTTCTGGTTGTTGCTGGTGATTATCGCGATCGTCGTGGGGCTGGCTGCGTCCAAGGAAATGCGCACTTCGCGCTTCCAGGCGCGTGAGCTCAGCCAATACGCCGCGTCACTGACGTACACCCTCGAACCCGGCCCCAGCGAAGCCATTCGTTATCCGGGCAATGGCCCGTTCGATCTGCGCCTGGGTTACAGCTCGCTGGATGAATTCCTGCCGCGCCTGCTCAAACGCAACTACGTCATCACCGAACAGGCGCGGTTTTCCCCGGCACTGCTCAGCTACACCGACAAGGGCCTGTTCGTGCCGTATTCCGAAAAGATTCAGGCCGGGCTGTCGATCACCGATTGCCGGGCCGCACCGCTGTACAAGTACAACTACCCGCAACAGCTATATTCAAGCTTCGAATCCATCCCGCCAGTGGTGGTCAGCAGCCTGTTATTCATCGAAAACCGCTTCCTGCTCGACCCGAAACAGCCGCTGGCCAACCCGGCGGTGGACTGGCCGCGCTTCGGCATGGCCGCGTGGTCACAAGTGGCGAAATTGCTGCGCCTGCCGGGCCAGTCGGCGGGTGGCAGTACGTTAGCCACGCAATTAGAAAAGTACCGGCATTCCCCGGATGGCCTGACGGTGTCCGGTGCCGAGAAACTGCGGCAGATGATGTCGGCCAGCGTGCGTGCCTATCAGCCCGGCCCGCAAACCCTCGGGGCACGACAGAACATCGTGCGTGACTACCTCAACAGCGTGCCGCTGTCGGCGGTGCCAGGGCATGGCGAAGTACATGGCATGGCCGAAGGCCTGCGCGTCTGGTACGGCAGCGACTTCAACCAGGCCAACGAACAACTGAACAGCCCGGCCACCGATGCGAAGACCATGGCCGCCAAAGGCCTGGCCCTGCGCGAGATGTTGTCGCTGATGATCGCCCAGCGCCGCCCTTCGCGTTACCTGACCAAGGGCCGTGAAGAGCTTGCCGAGCTTACCGACAGCCATTTGCGCCTGCTCAAACAGAACGGTGTGATCGACAACGCGCTAGCCGATGCCGCCCTTGCCAGCAAAGTCACTTACCGCGACTGGCAGACCCAGCCGACCATTCAGCCGATCGAAACCAACAAGGGCATCAGCGTTGCCCGCAGTCGTCTGGCGAGCATGCTCAACCGGCCGCTGTACGACCTCGACCGCCTCGACCTCTCGGCCACCAGCACCCTGCAGGGCGAACTGCAAACCCAGGCCACCGCTTACCTGAAGAAACTCGCCGACCCGGCCTATGCCGCCGAAATCGGCTTGCTCGGTGAACGTTTGCTGACCCCGACCAGCACCACCCAAGTGCGCTACAGCTTTACCCTCTTCGAACTGACTCCGGACGGTTCCCGCGTGCGGGTGCAGACCGATAGCACTGACCAGCCGTTCGATATCAACGAAGGCAGCAAACTCGAACTCGGCTCCACCGCGAAAATGCGCGTGCTCACCACTTACCTGCAAATCATCGCCGAACTGCACGACAAGTACGGCGCCATGAGCGTGCCGGAACTGAAGAAAGTCGAAGTCCCCGATCAGGACCGCTTGAGCCAGTGGGTCATCGATTACCTGATCCAGAACAAGGATCACGACCTGTCGAAGACGCTCGGCGCAGCCCTCGACCGCAAATACTCGGCCAGCCCCGGCGAGGCGTTTTTCACCGGCGGCGGATTGCATACATTTCACAATTTTCGCAAAGAGGACAACGGTCGCATACCGACTCTGCGCGACGCCCTGCGCGAATCGATCAACCTGCCGTTTATTCGGCTGATGCGCGATGTGGTGCGTTATGTCACTTATTCAGGGCCCAATAGCAGTGCCGAACTGCTCAAGGACGATCGCGATCCGCGTCGGCAGGAATACCTGGCAAGTTTCGCCGACCGCGAAGGCACGGCGTTCCAGCTCAAGTTCTGGAAAAAATACAGGAACAAAGACACGCAGGCGCGTCTCGACACCTTCCTCGACAGCATGCGCCCGACGCCGATCCGCATGGCCGCCGTGCATCGCTACCTGCTACCCGATGCCAGCCAAGAAGACTTCAACACGTTCGTCCGCTCGCACCTTAAAGGCACCAAGCTCACCGAAAAACTCACTGATGATCGCCTGATCCGCCTCTACGATTCCTATGGTCCCGGCAGTTACGATTTGCCCGATCAAGGCTTCATCGCCAAGGTGCATCCGCTGGATCTGTGGATGATGGGCTACCTGTTGAACCACCCGGACGCGACCTTCAGCGAGATCGTCAAGGCCAGTCACTTCGAACGTCAGGAAGTCTACAGCTGGCTATTCAAGAGCAAGCACAAGGGCGCCCGCGACAGCCGTATTCGCACCATGCTCGAGATTGAAGCGTTCCTTGAAATTCACCAGCGCTGGCAGAAAGTCGGCTACCCGTTCGACCATCTGGTGCCGTCGCTGGCCACCGCGATTGGCAGCTCCGGTGACCGCCCTGCCGCTCTGGCCGAGTTGATCGGCACCATCCTCAATGACGGCGTGCGCATGCCGACGCTGCGCATCGACAGCCTGCATTTCGCCGCAGGCACGCCTTACGAAACGCAACTGGTCAATGACCCGCATGTCGGCAAACGGGTGATGCCGTCCGAGGTCGCCACAGCCATGCGCGAGGCACTGTCGCAAGTGGTCGACGCCGGCACGGCAAAACGTGTTTCCGGCAGTTTCAAACTGGCTGATGGCAGCCCACTGGCCATGGGTGGCAAAACCGGGACCGGCGACAACCGCATCGAAGCCATCGGTTCGGGCGGACGCATCCTCAGTTCGAAGTCGATCAACCGCACGGCGACGTTCGTTTTCTACATCGGCGATCACCACTTCGGCACCCTCACCGCGTTCGTTCCGGGGCGTTCGGCAGAGAACTTCAAGTTCACCTCGGCCCTGCCAGTGCAGGTGCTCAAGGGCATGGCGCCGATTCTGACGCCGTATCTGCAACCGGGCAGCGACTCACAGTGCAAACCGACGCAGACCGCCAGCGTGGCGATGCTCGAAGCGCTGCGCCCTACGGCGAGGTAACAAATCGTGTCGGGTTTTTCTGCATCAGGGTGACGAATTTTCAGTTTGGCGGGTGGTATTTATGTATTTTTCAGATTCGAATTTTCGTCGGGTTGGTGACCGGCAACGCGGTTTGCCTCCCGATCTTTGAACTTTTGTTTTGCCCTGCCCTGAGTAGGCTGATCACTCCTCAACAATCAAGGATGATTGGCCATGTCTCTCTCTCCCCTGCCTGCGGAAAACGCGGACAAAGGACGGCACTACGAATTCATCAAGTCCGCCGTCAACGACAATTTCAAAAGTGCCACCGTCAGCCGGAGCCTCGCCTTGGCAGCTTCGCCACTGAAGAATGAAGCCTGGTACACCAAAGCACCTTCCGCGTATCTGAACAAACTCGCTGCGGCCAACCTCAAGGCCTGGGGATCGCAGAACCAGGTTGATCATCTCTTGGCGAAAGTCGATCTCCATGCCTTCGCCGAGCCGCTGCTCAAGGCAAAAATCAAGGAGCGGCACGGCATCGAGCCGGACGTCAAAAGCACCTTTCTGCGCCTTTACCTGCCCAAGGACAAACCGTGGTACGCCATCGACCTTTCCGCAGGCGTCGTGACCCGCACCATCTCGCTGCTGGATGCCGCCCTGCACAATTTCGCCAGCAGTGAAACGGTCGGCCATGGCTCGGACTACATCAGCGAGCCCGATGAGCGCGGTCTGTTCGATGTCGTACCGATCAAAAGCGCCATGCCCATCAGCCAGTTTCAGGCGCTGTGCCGCGATCTGGATATCGGCGCGCAGTATAAAAAACACCTGGAAAGTTACCTGCTGCCCGGCGAACCGCTGGCCGAGAGCGTGCTGCAGTACAAGGTCAACCAGAGTCAGAAGGACGCCCTCGCCGTCGCCGCACATTTGGCGCTGATCAAGGACGATATCCAGTACGACGCCTACAAAATGCTCTTGAGCCTGACCGAGGAAAAACCGCAACTGCTGCTCAATGGCCGCGCGATGCAGTGCGCTGACCTGTCGCTGCTCGGCACCCGGCTGACCGGGATTCTGCTGCTGACGCACACGGCATCGGACAGCCGCGGTGTTCGACGCCTGATCGTCTACATTCCCCACGACCCGGATCACCCGGTCAAGGAGTACAACTCTCTGAAAGCCTTCCGGGAGGAGTTGGTGCGCCAGCTTCGTGAGGACCGATTCAGCGAGTGGACCGAACAGACCTACCGTCAGTTCTTCAGCCAGTTTGTCGACCATCAGCAGCGCGGGCATTTCTTTGCCGAGCTTGAGCAACGCCTGTTCATCGTCAGGTATCACCCGCGTCAGGATCCCACCGATCAGCAACCACCGTGGCGCAAGGACCCGCAGGACAATCCCAACCTACAGTTCGGTCGGGTGAAATTGCAGGGCGATTACTGGCGCCACGCCTATCAGCAAAAGCTCAACAAGATCCTCAACGACGCCCGGGAGATCGCCGTCTCCACCGCCGACACCGACAGCAAAGCGCGCTGGGCGTGGTGGGACAACTTCAAGAAAATCCTTTCGGACATTTTCAACGTGGCGCTGTTGATCGCCACACCATTCGTGCCGGGGCTGGGCGAACTGATGATGGCCTACACGGCCTACCAGCTAACCAGCGATGTGATCGAAGGCATCGTTGATCTGGCCGAAGGGCTTTGGCAGGACGCTGCCGGGCATGTCATCAGTGTGGTCACCGACATCATTCAGTTGGCCGCCTTCGCCGCCGGCGCGCAGATCGGCGAAACCTTTCGCGTCAAACTGTCGTCGCTGGTAGACGGCATGAAACCGGTCAAGCTGCCCAATGGCAAAAACAGCTTATGGCACCCGGACCTGAGTCCCTACGAACGTAACGAACTGATGCTCTCGCCCGGCGCCAAACCCGATCGCCATGGCCTGCATCAGTACCGCAACGAACACGTCCTGCCGCTGGAAGGCAAGCTGTACGTCGTCGAAAAGGCCACGACTGATGCGACGTCCAACACCCACCGCATCAAGCACCCGAGCCGCGCCAACGCCTACCGGCCGAAAATCGAACACAACGGCCACGGCGCCTGGGTGCATGAATCGGAGACCCCGCACAACTGGCCGAATGACGCGCTGATGCGACGACTGGGCCACAGCGTCGAACGCTTTTCGCCCGCGGAACTTGAGCAGATCCGCATCGGCAGCGGCACCGATCACGACGCCCTGCGTCAGATGCATATCGACAACAGCCCGCCTCCGCCGCTGTTGGCCGACACAGTCAAGCGCTTCAGCGCCTACGACGATGTACTCACGGCGACTGCCGACATCCGCGCGGGCCGCCCGATCGATCCACAGGCCGTCTGGCTGGAACCGGTGTTGACCGGTTTGCCGGGCTGGCCTTACAGCAAAGCGCTGGAGGTGTTTGCCGATGCCAGTCTGAGTGGTTACTCGCGCAAGTACGGCAATCCGCAGGCTGCGCCGGCGGAGACGTTGCGCATCAGCCTCAACGATCTGAATGCGGGACAGTTGCCGGATCGCGTGACGAACTTCCTCACCAATGAAGAATTCAACCACCTGCTGGGCCCGGAAATTCCTCGCGACGACCGTGCAGCGGTCTTGCGCAATCACCTCGCCAATGCCGTCGATGAACGTCGCGGGGACGTCTCCCGCCGTGTCTATCAAGCAGGGGAAAGAACCGACAAAACCGACATCAAAACCGTTAGACAGACCTTTCCCGATCTGCCGCTGCCGCTTGCCGAAAAACTCGTGGCCCAGGCCAGACCCGCCGAACTGCAAAGAATCGCCAAGGAAAAACGCCTACCGTTACGCCTCAAGGTCCAGGCCCGAGAACTGGATTTCGAAGCCTGCGCCGCCCGCGCCTATGAGGGTTTTTATCACGACGAATTGCTGACCGCGGACAGCGAACGCCTTGCGCTCAACACCCTCAAGCTCAACACCGACACCTTTGCCGATCTGCGTCTGGAGGTGCGCGATGGCACCTATGACGGCCCGCTGCGCTGCAGTGTCGGATCGGATGATGCAGCCGTCGTCAGGCGCCTGATCCGCGACGCACAGGGCCGCTATGAGGTGCTCGACGCAGGCAACCGCTCGCTGCATGACGCGGATGATTTCTATGAGTCGATTCTGCATGCCGTGCCTGCCGAAACACTGCCTGCCGTGGGTTACTCGCGCGGCCAGGGACGCCCGTTGAAACTGTGGATCATGGAAGAGGCCGCCGGCCCTGCGCAGCGCCGAACTGCGCTGGCAGAGCCGCCCATCCGTCCGGTGGCGACGATTGAAACCGAAACGCTGGTGCGCGGTTGGTCATGGCTTTGGGGTGAGCCGACGCTGGAAAAACGTATCGGCAAGCTCTACCCGAAAATGAATGAAAGGGAGGTGAACACGTTCATTGAAATATTGCAGCGCAAGAGCGAGGGCAATGCAGTCGATGCCATCGCAAAGCTGGAAAGCGAGCGCAAGGATTTGCACCGTAAATTACAGGCATCGCGTGAAAAACAACCCGCCGGCGTGGACGACGAGGGAAATCCGGGCTACGGAGCGTCCATGGATTACATGCAACTTGGCGGGAGGCACATAGAAGAAAGGTTAATTGAGTGTTTCGAGCGCAAAAGCGCTGGGTTCGACGAACAGATCCATCATCCAGAGCAAGGCTATACGCTGGACCTGACCACTGAGTTGAACCGATATGATCTCGAATACTGGTGGGAAGAATTGCGCAAGCAACCCGGCATGAAGCAACACCTTGATCAGATCACCGCACTTAGGCTCAACAAGACATCCCTCTCGGCAAATCGCGACGGACTGCTCGGCAGCTTCCCTCATCTGCGCCAATTGAGCGCCCGCCAGTGCAATCTGAAAGAAATACCCTCCAGCATCGGCCAGATGCGTCAACTTGAGGATCTGGATCTGGCCGATAACCGTATCGACTTGACGTATCGCTCCAGCAAACAACTCGACGCACTGGTACGTCTGCGCACGCTAAACCTGAACGGCAATCCCTTGCGCATACCCCCGGATGTCGGGCGAATGTACCGGCTGGAGGAGCTGAGCCTGGCCAATACCGGCATCCAGACCTGGCCCGAGGGACTGTTCAAGGTCGGCACAGCCAACCGACACCGGCCACGCAGTTTCATGCTCGACATGCGGGGGGCGCCGATCAATACCCTGCCCGAAGTCACGCCTGGCTCTGATCAGGCGTTTGTGCTCAGCCGCGCACGTTTCAGCCCGGAAAAACTGACCAATGAAGAGCGGGTGCGTTATGGCCAGTATCGAGAGTCTTCAGGCCTGGGTTTTGTGCAGGATTATTTTCCCGCCGCCAATGACGAACTCCGCCATTGGCAACTCGTTGCCGATGTACCCGGCGGTTTCGGCCCGTCTTCGGCACTGAGCAAATACCGCGAAGAAACCTGGCATGACCTGATGGCCGAGCCGGACTCCGCCGGTTTTTTCAGCGTGATTGCCAAACAAAGAGAAAGCGCCGACTACCGGACTGAGCCCGCACGCCGCAAGCTGACCCAACGTGTCTGGGAAATGGTCGAAGCCGCCGCCCTCGATTCGGAGCTGCGCGAAAAACTGTTCAAACAGATCGTGTCCCCGGAGGACTGCGGCGATCTCGGTGCGCAATTGTTCAATTCACTGGGAATGAAAGTGCTGGTGTCCAAAGCCTATACAGCGCCGACATCGGCCCAGGTTCTGGATAACACCCTCGTACGCCTGGCCCGCAGTGCTGCGCGGCTGGACTTGGTGAGCGACGAGGCTCGCGTGGAATACAGCCGTCAGGAACAACAGAACCTGATCGACCCGAACAACCTCGCTCCGGATGAGGTCGAGGTCCATCTGGCATTCGAAACCGGACTGGCTGAACGACTTGAACTGCCCTGGCAGTCTGAAGGCATGCGCTACCAGCCTCGTTCTGGTGTCAACGAAGCGGAGATCGAGTTGGCTTACAGGATGATCATGAGGCGGGAACAGGGCGACGGTCTGGTCAATGGAATGATCAATCTTCCTTCGGACAATTTCTGGGAGCGCCACCTGCGCAAGACTCACCCGACACAACACGAGCGCAATGATCATCTGTTTGAGAACAAACTCGAATGGGTCGAAGAATTGAAGGAAATAAAAGCGCAGTGGGCTGAACTCAAGGATCCGGGTCAGATAAAACCACTGACGCAAAAACTGGAAAGTCTTGCGAACCAACTCGGCATTTCCGTGGCCGATGTACTCAAGGATGAGCCCTTGAGCCAAAGGCTGTACCAGGACCTGCAGAAACAAATCGGTTATCAGCGCGATGACCTTTCCCGACAATTGACCCGGGAGGCCATGAGAATCGCGAACCTCTGACGGCAGGCTTGCAAACCGGTCAGACCATCAAGGACTGGCCGGCCCCTGCGACAGCTTTTCGCCCCCCCATAGGCCCGGGCTTGCGTGCTCTGGGTCAGGCCAAACCGCACTCATTCCGCCCCCGGTGCCCTGGCATTGAACATCAGCACGACACTGCCGTGGTAATCCCCGGAACGATAGCCGCCCTCCGGCTCGATCGGGTCGATTTTCAACGCCACGCGTTTGCCCCTGGCGGCTTCTTCCACGGACAACACCTGGCGCGGGGTGACGTGCGAACTCAGCTCGACATCATTGAAGGAGACCAGCAGATCGATCACTTCGCCGGGGCGGCCATTCTCCAGATAAGGATCGAACGCCAGACGCGCTTCAATCGCGCTACTGTCATGGTGCACATCGAAATTGCGCATCAGCCCGCTGAGGGTCGAGCGCTGATAGTCCCACTCAAGCCGCTGTGGCCGGTGAATCCAGTCCGGTTCTGCCGGAATGATATAGAACGGGCGGCTGGGAATGGTCAGGGACACTTCGAAGGTGTGCTCTTCGCGCGCGGCCCACGCCCCGGCGCCGGTCAGCGCAGTGGCGACCATCAGCGCGGCGGCGGTGCATTGCTTGATCATGTTGGTTACCCGATGGGTCAATGGAAAACAAACCTAGCGACTGGCGGTCTTCATGCTTTTTTTCTCGCTGCCTTCGATCAGGAAGAAGCGGTATTCGCGGCCCTTTTCCTTGTCGAAGGCAAAGGTCTTGCCCGCCAGCACGTGGTGTTTGGTGGTCGCGCCGCAGTCGCTTTCTTTGCTCAGTGAACAGCTCTTGAACTCATCGACAATCAGCACGGTGTTGCCATCGTTACGCAGTTCATAGCGTTTTTCGGTGTCATTGATGACGGTGGCAAAACGCGCGTCCTTCGGCCGCACAAAGAAGATCGTGCCGAACCCGGTCATTACGTTGACCCCGGCTGAAAGCGAGTTTTTGTAGTCTTCGCGCTCCTCGCTGCTGACCACGAATTCGTCTTCCTTTTCCGGTACCACCGGGACGAAGCGCACGCGGAAATAGCGCTCGCGATCGCGCTCGCCCATGTACAGCAAACGCGTACCCTGCATGCCCTGCGCCGGGACGATCAGCCGCGCCGGACTGGCCATCACGCCATTGCGTGAAGCACCGTCGGCAGCGCTTTGCACGGGCACTTCCTGCGGCACGCCATCGGCGCCGTAGATGATCTCAAGCACATTGACCTTGACGAAGGCCGTGGCATCGCCGCTGTTGAATACGCGTTTCAGGTAAGTACTTTTATCAGCGTCGAGATAGTCGTAGACGGTGCCGACATTGATTTGCGGGCCGGCCTGCGCCGTCAGGCAACACATGCTGAGCACGCCCAGCAGAAAACCACGTTTCATCGCGTTCAACTCCATGAAAATCGAAATGGGCCGGACTGGAGCGCTCACGCATCCGAGTCCCAGATAATGGTGATGTTGCCGCGTAGCCGGTCGTTCTTGCCGGGGCGCAGGAGGAAATCGATCGCAAACGGGTCCAGCTCGAAATGCAGCGCGCCGGGCTTGCGCTCGACATAGAGGCTGGGCTGGAACGGGCCGACCCAGTTGTTGAAGTCCAACGGCAATCTATTGACGGGGCCATTGCCGGCGCCGTCGATTCCCGCGGGCAAAGTCATCGAGACCTTGACCGATGTGGTGTCGCCCGAGGGGCTGCCAAGATTGCAGTACGGCCCGCCCTGGGAATTGCATAGCATCATCACCTTGAAGCGCGAAGATGCCGAGATGAAGAACGGTTGGTCGCGAAAGATCCGCTTCGGCTTACGCCCGCTGTCGATCCACTGCGCCCATCCGCCTTCGGGTTCCAGCGACACTTTGCTGCCACCCGGCGGGAGATCGACTTTGAGGGTGTGCTGTACGTCCAGTACGAAGTCGAGGGTCAGCCTGCCTTCGTCCGGCTGAAAAGCCGCGCCCATGTCAAAATCGCCACCGGGTCCCATCGAGTATTCGATGGATCCGGTATACAGACCGCTCGACATGCTCAACGGGTTGGGGGTTCTCAGCTCATACGCAAAATCGATCTTCTCGAAAGACATCGAGGGGATACGGAAAGCAGCGGTCTTGGTGCAGGGCGCTTGCACAGGCGTCTGCCAGAAAAAGCGATAGGTGCGAGCGCTGTACCCGGACACGCTAGTGCCTCTGCAAGGCGCGGGGGCGTAGAGCCAACCGCTAAGGGACGTCCAGAGGATGTCATGGCCTGTCGGGTGCTCCACCCCGGTCAGTTTTTCCACGGTATCGCTCAGGATATAGTTGGAGCCTATGCCGGTGATGCGCACCTCTACGGTTTCCGTTTCCTGAGTATCCTGATTAGTCACCGTCAACCGTTTCCAGTCGGCGGGGGCCTGCACTGAGACATCGTCACCCGGCATAAGCTCGCCGGTTGAGCTATAGCCGACAGGCAACTCGATGCTGAACATGTTGGCGCTGGCGCACTGCGCAGGGAAGTTCACGCAATAGCCGCTATTGGGCGTCTGGTTGACGAACAGGTTCTTGCCCGGTTGCGAAGAATCGGGTTGAAACAGCGCACGGATTTCCTGATTTATCGCCTGTGCCGTGGGCATGCTTAGCGCCAGCAGCAATGCACAACCACCTGTAAGTTTTTTCATAAGATCAACCTGCCTTCTGTTCGGTGGAGGTAGCGTCAGCGAGGGTGTCCGGCGTGCAGCGCAGATCGCCGATCATCAGCACATTGTTTTCGCTGCGATGGTCGGACTCGTTGAGGCGGAACTGGCAGAGCAACTGGTTGCCCTGACGCACTTCCAGGGTCGGTGAGCCGGCGTTCATTTCCATCGAGAAGAACCCGTCGACTTCGCTCACCCCACGGCTAGCGTGGTTGATCACGTGGTGGCCCTTGAGCGGCCGCCCCTGGCCATCCACCAGTCGGCCGAGCACGGTCATGGTTTTCATCACGCGGACCTTGCGGTACTCCACGCCGCCCTTGTTCAGGTGATAGCGGGTGCGCGGCGGTTCGATGGACGCGGCTGGCACGTGATTGCCCTCGAAGTCGAAACTCACCGAGCTGTTCTGGTACGCGGTGATCGGGATGAAATTGCGCCCCGGCTTCAACGCCGCACCGCCACCGCTGAAATCGTCGGCCCGCAGAACGATGTCCTCGATGTCCGACTCGACATCGACAATCAGCCCGGCGCCGCGCACTTCGGTCTGACTGGTCATGAGCATCTGCTGCGCACCGACCACCAGCGTGCTGTCGAGGTTGAGGCCACCGGTGAAATTGCCGTTGTAGGAGGAGCGCTGAATAAAGCCGTCACCATTGACCGCGTCGGTGCGGAAGTTGGCCAGGCTGGCGACGCCCACCCCGTAGGTGTCGGTGAGTGCCGTGACCGACACGTTCTGCAAGACGTGATCCCGGAAATCCTTGCGCCAGCCGAGCGAGGCGTTGTTGTCACGCGCACCGTCACGGGCCGTGCGTGAGCCGATACTGCCGCTGATCTGCTGACCGGGGGCGCCGAGCGCCATGTTGATGCTCAGGTCGACCCCGCGATTGCGCGCATCGCCGCTGCTGAAACTGCCGGGACGATCAAAAATCGACAGGCGCCAACTGGCATCGCTGCCCAGCACCATCGTGCGCTGGGTCCAGCCCAGATCGACGCCCATGCCTTCGACATTGCCCTCGCTGTGCGAGACCCGCGCGTTGACCGAACTCTTGCTGCTGAGGCGATGGTTGAGCGCCAGCGAGGAATTGCTGGTCTGGCCGATGAACACATTGCGCGGGCGCACCCGGGTGCCGTCCGGCAACGTGTCGTAGGTATTGGTGGTGTCGAGCCAGCTGCGGTTATGGCTGACGACAAGACTGCCGGCGCCGTAGTTGTAGAGGCTTTGCAGATCGAGACCGGTGCCGTAATCCTCGGTCTTGTAGACGTTGGCGTAGAGGCTGATGTGATTGGCCAAGGTCCAGTCGATGGACGTGCCGTATTGCAGCTTTTCGCGAATCTGCCGCGCCGACAGCCCGAGGATGACGCGCGGATGCAACAGGTAATTCACCGAAGCGCCCGCTGTCGGGCTGCCGCTGGCCTGGGTGTCCCAGTTGCTCAGCAGTTTCTGTTCTTCGCCGGCAAAGACGTTGTAGCGCCAGCGCTCGTCGAGGTTGCGCCAGTTGTTGGGCTTGTACACCAACTCCTGAGTAGTGGAGGTGATCTGGCCGTCTTCGATCAGCCGGACTTCCACCTCATAAATGCCACCGGGCAGCGGCCGGGTGTCGAGGGTCTGCAAACCGGCCGGCACCGATTGGGTATTGATCAGCAGGCCATCGCGCCAGATCTCGACGGAACCCTGGCGGTTGGCCGTGACATAGATCGGATAAACGCTGGGCATCGGGCTGTTGATGGCCAGGCTGTCGGAGCTGCCGTACATCACGCCGACGGCGGTGTCGGGACTGCTGCCGAACGTACGCGGCTGGCGTGTCAGCCCTTCGGAATTGGGGGTGAAATAGCCCAGGCGGAAAAAACTGCCTTGCAGTTCGCGCTGGGTGTGCAGCTCTTGAACGGCGTGATAAAGCTTGTCGTCCGGACCGCCGAGACGGGCCACTTGCAGATTCAGTGTCTGACTCCAACTGCCCAGACTTGAGCTGGCTTCGAGGCCGAAACGCCCGCCGAGATCCTGATCCTGGCCGCCATTGAGGTTGAGCTGGTTACGCACCATCAAGCCATGACTGCCACCATCAGGCTGTTCGAAGTAACGCTTGGCTTCAACGTCGCGTTCGGCATTTTCGGTGAGAATCGAGACCAGCGAGTTTTCCAGGTTGTAATGCACCGCCAGAAACTGGTCCGGGCAGGAACCGCTGCACGCGCCCAAGGGCACGCCGGGTTTCAGATAGCTCGCCCATTTTTCCCGCTCGGCGGGGCCAAAACGATTTTCGCTGGTGTCAGTGAATTCGAGCAGGGTGAGGCGATCGTCGCGGGACAACACCACCATGGCCTCACCCAGTGGTTGCTGATCGACTTCGACCCGTACCGCCAGCGGTACATCAAAGAAATGCTCCTCGAAATCCGCCGGCAAACCCTTGGCCTGCGCCAGCAGACTGCGTGGTGTGGTGCCGGTGGAGTTGGAAGCCACAGCTGCGCTGGCACAAAACAACAGCGCAAGCGCAGCCGCGATGGGTGTCATCGGGAACATGAACGCGTACTCGGATAACAAACAATGGAAGTCCGTCGAGGCAAACAAATCGTCAGCCCCGACGGTCAAGCGTCAACATTGAAGTTGGGCTTAGTGCCTGATCGATCGATCAAGTGACTGCTGTTATGGCGTCACGGCGTCGAAGATCATCGCCACGGCCCCGGTGTAATCACCAGGCTGGAAGTTGTTGCCCACCGCGCTAATGTTCAGCGGCGCACGGTAGTTGACGTCGGACTCGGCTTCACCCACGACCAGTTGCGGAGTCAGGGTCAGTTCCTTGTTGTTGAACAGCACGCGCAGTTCGATAGAAGTACTGCCCGAGACCAGTTTTGGCAGGCTCTCGAGGCTGGCGTGTACCGAGCCGTTATTGTTGCGCACGTCGAAGAAGCCATTGACGTCGCGCATCTTGCCGGTGGTTGGCTGATAGCTCATGTCCTGGTCCTTGTTGACCAGATCCGGATCGGTCGGCACCACATAGAAACCGTTGGTCGGCACATGCGCGACAAGGCTGATCGAGTGCGACGCTTCACCAGCGGCGAATGCGCCAGTGGAACCCAGTGCCAGAAGAGCCAGTGGAGCGGCGATTGCGAGTTTCTTGAACATCGTTATGTACCTGTTTTCTTGATAGGGGGATGAACATTGAAAGTTCAGGTAAATCATTGCCCGAGTTGAGCCAGATCAACTTGAACGTTCAACGCCTAGGCATCATCGACTGTTGCCTCTGGAAAGTAAGCAAGCAACTTCCGATAACCTCGTAGTTAAACAACCCCATGACTCGCCAGAAAAAAGAACAAAATAACGATATTCGAAACAGTAACTGTAAGTTATCCCCTACAGACAGTTTAAATTAAAAAACCATACAGCAACTTCGCCCTGATAGTGCGGTAACTCAGGGTCATTTAGAACATATACTCTACATCAAATAGAGTGATGACTTTAACTTTCAAGTTATCGCTGACTTACACCCCCCTGAAAAATCATCGCTTGCATTGGCGGGTGGGCTGCCGCTCGTCAGCCGAGGTCGCGACGCGGGGAAAAACGTCTTGCGCAGACATTAAGATATATCTTAAGTTGTATCTAAACACGACGAGAGATGACTGAAATGAGAGACCATCATTCCCCCCACCGCGAACACGGCGACGGCCGTGACGGCTTCGAGAAGCGCCCCGGACGTGAGCGCGGCGGCCGTGGCCCACGGGTATTCGCCCCCGGTGACCTGAAATTGCTGCTGCTGGCGCTGGTGGCCGAACAGCCGTGCCACGGCTACGACCTGATCCGCCAGATCGAAGGCATGTTCGACGGCGCGTACAGCCCCAGTCCCGGGGTGATCTACCCGACCCTGACCTTTCTCGAAGAGAGCGAACTGATCACTGGCGACGCCGAGGGCGGTAAAAAACGCTACAGCGTCACCGAGGCCGGTCGTTTATCTCTCAGTGAGCAAGCGGTCGCGCTGGACGGCGTGCGCATGCGGATCGATGTGAGCAAACGCTCACTACGTGGCCATGATCGGCCGCCGGAAATCCACGAAGCCGTGCACAACCTGCGCCATGCCCTGCAAATGCACCACGGCCGCTGGAGCGCCGCAGAAATCCTGCGCGTGCGTGACCTGCTTAACGACACCGCCAAAGCCATCGTCGACGGCCCTGCCGTTCAACCTGCCCCGGAGAAAGCCGAATGACTGCAGTCGATACCCAAACCATTCACCGTGTGATGCACGAAATCAAACGCCGCAAGCTTGAGGTGTTGCGCGTGGTCGACCTGACCCCGCGCATGCGCCGCATTACCCTCGGCGGGCCGGAGCTGGCCGGGTTTATCAGCCTGGGCACTGACGATCACGTCAAACTGCTGTTCCCGCAGAACGCCGAACAAGCCGCCGCGCTGGAGACCATGGTGCTCGGCGCCGGCAAGGACGATGGACCAAAACCGGAAATGCGTGATTACACGCCGCGTCGCTACGACCTCGATGCGCTGGAACTGGACATCGATTTTGTCCTGCACGGTGACGGCCCTGCGTCGACCTGGGCCGAGCAAGCGCAACCCGGGCAATACCTGCACATCGGCGGCCCGCGCGGCTCGATGATCGTCCCGGATATTTTCGACAGCTACTTGCTGATCGGCGACGAAACCGCCCTGCCCGCCATCGCCCGCCGCCTCGAAGGCCTGGCGACCAATCGCAAGGCCTTGGTGGTGATCGAAGTGGAAAACGGCGCCGAACAGCAAGTGCTCGAAAGCGCGGCGCAGGTCAATGTGATCTGGGTGTTACGCGAGGGTAGCAAGGACAACCTGCTGGCGACGGTGAAGCAACTGCAGGTGCCTAAAGGCAATCTGTATGCGTGGGTGGCGACCGAAACGAAAGTTTCACGGCAGATTCGCCGGGTGCTGATCGATGAGCATGGGCTGGATGAACAGCTCATCAAAGCCGTCGGCTACTGGCGCGCTGAAGGCACCTCCGAAGAAGAGTGATATCCCTTGTAGGAGCTGCCGCAGGCTGCGATCTTTTGATCTTGTTTTTGAAAAAGCAAAGTCAAAAGATCGCAGCCTGCGGCAGCTCCTACAGGTGCTTTAACTTCGTGCAAGCCTCCAGCGGTCGAGGCCAATGACCAGCAAGCCAATCCCCACAAACCCCAGCAATATCCCCCCGGCATTGAGCAGCACCTGTGGATAACCCAACAGCGCCACATCAATGAACGGATACGCATACGCGCCGAGCAAATGCCCGCGCAGCAAGGCGTAGATGAAATACACCAGCGGATAGATCAGCCACACCGGCAGATGCCACAAACGCAGCGTGCCTTTCGGTACGCAGAGCCACCAATAGCCAAGAAACAGCAGCGGCATCACGTCGTGCAGCAACTCGTCAGCAATAAATTGCCAGCCTTCCGGGTGCCACAAATGCCGCAGCAAAAGGCTATAGGCAAGCCCCACCACAGCAATGCTCACGGCAATGCCACTGCTGACCCACGGCTGCAAAAACCAGCGGCGCGCGGCGGATTCGCGAGCGGTCACGGCACAGGTCAGCACCGTCGCCACCAGCGTGTTGGTCAGAATCGTGAAGTAGCTGAAAAAGCTCACCAGCCCGCCCAACAGGCTGGCGCCGACGCTTAAACGCGCAAAGAAAATCAGATAAAGCTGAATGCCCAACCCCGCCCAGCCCAATATGGCTGCGCAGGTGATCAGGCGGCGGCGCCAACAACCGGTATGCATTTCAGAGCGGTCGCTTGGTGCGCATCAATTTCACGTACAGACGCTCGACCTTTTCGCGCGCCCATGGCGTTTTACGCAGGAACGTCAGGCTCGACTTGATGCTCGGATCACTCTTGAAGCAGCGAATATCGATGCGCTCGGCCAATCCCGACCATTCGTAATGGCTCACCAGTGCATTGAGGATCTGTTCAAGGGTGACGCCGTGCAGCGGATCGGGAGTTTGTTCGTTCATGCCAGGCCTATGGGCGAAGTGAAAATGCGGAAGCCGCGCACCTTAGCCGAGGGGCTGACTGGGTGGAAGGCCTGACTTTAAATGTAGGCCAACCCGGAAAGATCGCAGGCCACGATCCGGCCGACAATGCGCCCGTTTGCCGCACTGTTACCGAATCCGAAACGCTGCATGTTCACAAAAGGCCTTTGTCTTTTTGTAACAGATCTTTATCCTGCCGCCCTTCCGCTGAATCGCTTCACTGCCTGCGACATATTGAAGCGCTCGAATTGCACCCCGAAAACACCAAAAAAAGACTGAGCCATGCCCGATTTTTCCTTCTCCCGAGACAGCGCTATCTCAACCCTGCGCACCCTTGGCGGCTTTACCGCCCTCGGCCTCGCCACTTGCGTTCAAGCGGCGCCCGCGTTCGACAGTGAATCACCGTACATGCTCGGTGACTGGAACGGCACGCGCACCGAACTCTCGGAAAAAGGCTACGACTTCAAGCTCGATTACACCGGCGAAATGGGCAGCAACCTGCACGGCGGCTACGACCACGACCGCACTGCGCGCTATAGCGATCAGTTCGGTCTGGGCACACACCTCGACCTGCAAAAGATCCTCGGCTGGGACGACGCCGAGTTTCAACTGACCATCACCAAACGCAGCGGCAACAACATCAGCAATGACCGCATCAACGATCCGCGCGTTGGCGGCTTCACCTCGGCCCAGGAAGTCTGGGGCCGTGGCCAGACCACGCGCCTGACACAGATGTGGTACCAGCAGAAATTCTTCGATCAGAAACTCGACATCAAGGTCGGCCGTTTCGGCGAAGGCGAAGACTTCAACAGCTTTCCGTGCGACTTCCAGAACCTCGCGTTCTGCGGTTCGCAGGTCGGCAACTGGGTCGGCGGCATCTGGTACAACTGGCCGGTCAGCCAGTGGGCGCTGCGCGTCAAATATCACCTCACCCCGGAACTGTACGCACAGGTCGGCGCTTACGAGCAGAACCCGTCGAACCTCGATCGCGGCAACGGTTTCAAACTCAGCGGCAGCGGCACCCAGGGCGCGATCCTGCCGATCGAACTGGTGTGGACGCCGAAACTCAACGGCCTGCCGGGCGAATACCGCGCCGGTTATTACTACAGCAACGCGAAGGCCAGCGACGTCTATAAAGACAGCCAAGGCCAGCCGGCAGCGCTGAGCGGTGAAGCCTATCGCAGCGCGTCGAGCAAACACGGCGTATGGCTGGGCATCCAGCAGCAGATCACCAGCATGGCCAGCGATAACAGTCGCGGCTTGAGCGTGTTCGCCAACGGCACGATGCACGACAAGAAAACCAACGCGATCGACAACTACGTGCAGGCCGGCATCACCTACAAAGGCCCGCTCGATGCGCGCGCCAAGGATGACATCGGTTTCGCCCTCGCCCGCGTGCACGTCAACCCGGCCTTCCGCAAAAATGCCGAAGCCAGCAACCGCGCCAACGCCGTGTACGACTACGACGATCCGTCCTTCCTGCCGCCGCAAGACACCGAATACAGCGCCGAGCTGTACTACGGCGTGCACGTGACCAACTGGCTGACCGTACGCCCGAACCTGCAATACATCCGCCACCCCGGTGGCGTGAACGACGTCGACGACGCCCTGATCGGCGGGATCAAGATCCAGTCCTCGTTCTAAAGATTTACGTAAATCCATTGTAGGAGTGAGCCTGCTCGCGATAGCGGTGTTTCAGGCGACATCTCCAGTGACTGAAACACCGCCATCGCGAGCAGGCTCACTCCTACAAAAAAGAAATTCGTTAGCTAGACAAGTTTTTATCTGAACCATGCCTGTGCCAAATCGTCATCTAAAGTGACTACAGCGCGGGACTACATAAACGTCACGGAGAATCACACTATGAGCACCGAAAGTGCTTCGAGTCGGGGCCGTCTGCTACCGAGCCTGCTCGGCATTCTGCTTCTACTGATGGGCCTGGCCATGTTGGCCGGTGGGGTCAAGCTGAGCATGCTCGGCGGCTCGCTGTACTACCTGCTGGCCGGTATCGGCATCGCGCTGTCCGGCATTCTGATGCTGATGCGCCGTCGCGCGGCGCTGGGCCTGTACGCCATCGTTCTGTTTGCCAGCACCGTTTGGGCGCTGTGGGAAGTCGGTCTGGACTGGTGGCAACTGGTGCCACGCCTGGCCCTGTGGTTTGTCCTCGGCTTCGTCATGCTGCTGCCGTGGTTCCGTCGTCCGCTGCTGCTTGACGGCCCGGCGCCGATGGGCACTGGCGGTCTGACCGTCGCTGTGGTGCTGGCCGGCGTCACCGCTCTGGCCAGCCTGTTCACCCACCCGGGCGAAACCTTCGGCGAACTGGGCCGCGACACCGCGGACACCACCAGCACCGCGCCAGCCATGCCCGATGGCGACTGGCAGGCCTACGGCCGCACCGAATTCGGTGACCGCTACTCGCCACTGAAGCAGATCACTCCGGCCAACGTCGGCAAGTTGCAAGAAGCCTGGCGCATCCAGACCGGTGACTTGCCGACCGCTGATGACCCGGTCGAGCTGACCAACGAAAACACTCCGCTGAAAGCCAACGGCATGATCTATGCCTGCACCGCGCACAGCAAAGTGTTGGCCCTGGACCCGGACACCGGCAAAGAACTGTGGCGCTTCGACCCACAGATCAAGAGCCCGGTCGGCTTCAAAGGCTTCGCCCACATGACTTGCCGTGGCGTGTCGTACTACGACGAAGCCGCTTACGCGAAAACTGAAAACGCAGCTTCGGCGGTGATTTCCGAAGCTGGCAAAGCCGTTGCTCAGGCTTGCCCGCGTCGTCTGTACCTGCCCACCGCTGATGCCCGCCTGATCGCCCTGAACGCCGACACCGGCAAGATCTGCGAAGGCTTCGGCAACAACGGTGTGGTTGACCTGACCCAAGGCATCGGCCCGTTCACCGCTGGCGGCTACTATTCCACCTCGCCGGCCGCGATCACTCGTGATCTGGTGATCATGGGCGGTCACGTGACCGACAACGAATCGACCAACGAGCCATCGGGCGTGATCCGCGCTTTCGACGTGCGCGACGGTCACCTCGTATGGAACTGGGACAGCGACAAGCCAGACGCCACCGAGCCTTTGGCACCGGGCGAAACCTACAGCCGCAACTCGGCGAACATGTGGTCGCTGGCCAGTGTCGACGAAAAACTCGGCATGGTTTACCTGCCACTGGGCAACCAGACCCCAGACCAGTGGGGCGCTGATCGCACCCCGGGCGCCGAGAAATTCAGCGCCGGCATCGTGGCTCTGGACCTGGCCACCGGTAAAGTGCGCTGGAACTACCAGTTCACCCACCACGACCTGTGGGACATGGACGTTGGCAGCCAGCCAACCCTGCTCGACATGAAAACCGCCGACGGCGTGAAACCGGCGCTGATCGCTCCGACCAAACAGGGCAGCCTGTACGTCCTCGACCGTCGTGACGGCACGCCGATCATTCCGATCAAGGAAATCCCGGTCCCGCAAGGCGCCGTCAAAGGCGACCACACCGCACCGACCCAGGCCCGCTCGGACCTCAACCTGCTGGCCCCGGAACTCACCGAAAAAGCCATGTGGGGCGCGAGCCCGTTCGACCAGATGCTGTGCCGCATCCAGTTCAAGGAACTGCGTTATGAAGGCCAGTACACCCCGCCGTCGGAACAGGGCAGCCTGATCTACCCGGGTAACGTCGGCGTGTTCAACTGGGGCGGCGTCTCGGTCGATCCGGTTCGGCAAATGCTGTTCACCAGCCCGAACTACATGGCCTTCGTTTCGAAAATGGTGCCACGCGAGCAAGTCGCCGCCGGCAGCAAACGCGAAAGCGAAACCGCTGGTGTGCAGCCAAACACCGGCGCGCCATACGCGGTGATCATGCACCCGTTCATGTCGCCATTCGGTGTACCGTGCCAGGCTCCGGCCTGGGGCTACGTTGCCGGTATCGACCTGACCACCAGCAAAGTCGTGTGGAAACGTAAAAACGGCACCAGCCGCGACAGCTCGCCCATCCCGATCGGTTTCACCCTGGGTGTGCCGAGCATGGGCGGTTCGATGGTCACGGCTGGCGGCGTCGGCTTCCTCAGCGGCACCCTCGACCAGTACCTGCGCGCGTACGACGTGAACAGCGGTAAAGAGCTGTGGAAATCGCGTCTGCCGGCGGGTGGTCAAGCGACACCGATGACCTACACCGGCAAGGACGGCAAGCAATACGTGCTGCTGGTTGTCGGCGGTCACGGCTCGCTGGGCACCAAGATGGGTGACTATGTGATTGCGTACAAACTGCCGGAATAAGTTTTAGCGGCGGTAAAACAAAGGCGATGCCCCGCAAGGGACATCGCCTTTTTTGTGCCTGCCAATTTTGAATCCTCTGGAGAAACCTGTGGGAGCTGGCTTGCCAGCGATAGCGTCGGGTCAGCCGGCACATATGCCGGCTGGAAGAACGCCATCGCTGGCAAGCCAGCTCCCACAGTTTGATCAGCGTTGGTTGTAGGAATTGTTCTTGTACTACAGATGCTGGGAGTTGCAGGGAGATTTCCGACAAGTCGTGTCGGTTGTGCCTCGGAAATCGGCTGGATAGGCTCGGGGGGGCGCTGCAAATTCAGCGAACGGGCGTCGCGGCCCGATAACTGATGCATAATCGCCAACCTGACGGCACCTCGGTGCTGTTTGTCTGTGTCATGGCGGCTGTGCGCGGGATACCTTCTTGGAGGTATGCCGATTTCTCAGTTATCGGTCCGCGAACCCGCGTACAGCTGCCACCTCAGATTGCGTCGCGGCAATCGAAGGCAGCTCCACTTTCACCAACTGAGTATTCACCATGAAAAAGCCAACACCCAATCCGCCCGAAACCGAAGACACCACCCCCTACGAATTCCCCGGCTCGAAGCGATTCCACGAAGCCGCCGAACGCGCCCTCGACCACGACCTCAAACCCAACGCCCTGACCCTGCGCTTTCACAAACCCAGCACCATGTTCCAGGTCGCCCCCGAACAGGACAGCGAAAGCCTGCTGGTCCACGCCTGCGAATCGCTGGCCCAGGCCAGCCTCATGACCAGCGACATCGCCGCTAACATCGACCTGCCGCAGCGGCGCACGACTCTGGCCATCCAGCAAATCATCATGCTCGCCGAACTGGCGGTGAACCGCGTGCTGGATAACCACGAAATCCCCCAATCCCCATCACACAGCTAACCCTCTGTGGGAGCGAGCCTGCTCGCGAAGGCGTCAGCGCATTCGGCAGTTGGACTGACTGACGCAGTGCTTTCGCGAGCAAGCCTGCCCCGCACTTGATCAACACTGTGCCTGCCATATAACTCCTATCAAGAAGGCTCATCGCGAACACGTATAAAAACCTGTCAGATATGACAGTTCACTGTCTTCACCCGCCCAATCAGACTTCCTTCTCCAACCAAAATCAGGCACAGGAAGCACCCCATGACCCATCCAAAGGCATCCCCAGCAGTTTGGGTAAACGGTATTCTCAACGTTAATGTAAAAGGCACCATTGGCGGTACGCCGGTTAATCTGACCAGCTTCACGACAACCAGCATTTCCACCTCTGTAAACCAGCTCGGCGGTTACAATTTTTCTTTCGAAGATAACCACGGTTCATCGAGCCTACGAGCCATCTCCATCTCGCTTCGCAAGCTGCTGGATCCTGCAATCGCTGGCTACCTTGAATATGTCGTGACCGAACGAGGTATTCAGCCTTATGACTATGAAGTGACATCCTCTTCCGACATTTCTGTAAGTCAACTCAATAGCGGCCTGTACTTATACTCCCTCGATAATTTGCAACTTTCCGGTAAGGCACGCCACGGTGATGAAACACGTGAACTCACCGGTAGCGGATACTTTTTTCTCCAAGAGCTGACTTCCCCTATCTAACAAACAGATCAGGGTTTCACTCGTCGGGTTAAACGTGCGTCTGCCGCTCCATCACAGGTAAAGGCCAGACGCATGCCGACGTGAAATATCGAACCCAAGCTCTACATCGACAGACCAATAACCCCCTATACATATATACCACCTGCCCCCCACTGCCCCTCGCCATGCTGGCCGCTCACCCTCAGCATGGAAAAAATGCCCATGAACCTCGCCACAACCCCCACCGCCGAAGAGGTCAAAAACGATCTCAACGCGATCGCCCATCACCTGTTCAATACATCAACCCCACTGCTTCCCGAACAAAAACCGAGTACCGAACAGGCCTTTCTGAAACGCCTCGACGAACAACTGAAAACCTATCGCACCAGCTACCTGCAACGCAGCCGCGAGCTGTATCAGGCGCTGGAAAACAGCGATCTGCAAAGCGACGAAGGCAAACAACTGATCGCCACCCTGAAAGTCAGGCTGGCCACCCAACTGATCAACATGGATCAGCGCGACCGGATCGACGATAAACCAGCGAAAACCTTCCTCAAATATGACGCAGGCTTCACCGCCATCGGCCACGAAGCCAGACAGGCCGTCACCAACCGCCTGCTGCACCCGCAAGCCGGCGAACTGCTGCAAAAACTCGATGCGGTGCCGATGCTGCGTCCGGCCATGTACGCGCTGCAGTTCAGCTATCAAGACACCACCGTTGAGCTGGCCGGCGCCTTTGTGGTCACGGAAAAAGACACTCGCCGCGTCAAGGACCTGCAGACCGACCAGAGCATGGGTTTCGCCCTGCTGTTTACCCCCGCAAGAGGCATCGAATTCTTCAACTCCCTTGCTGATCTCGACAGCCAACTGCGAACATCGCTGAACCACGCCAGCGGTAGCGAGGAGTTCATGTCCATGTTGCCGACGCGCTATCACGCCGTGGGCGCAGCAGGGATCTGGCCGCTGCTGCTCGCGCCAATCGACAGCAGACCGTTGTTCGAACACACCTACGACGCGCTGATCGAAAAACGCACGCAGGATATCGAGCGCGCCTTGAGCTTCGCCGAAAACCCTCAGCAAGACCCCAGGCAATTGCTCACCGCGCTGGACCGCGCCATTGCCGCTGCCCTGCCGGATCTCACGCCGCGTCTGGAATTACGCGCGCAAACCTTGTTCGAGCGCCACCTGCACTACAGCGCACCGGACTGGTTTCGAAGCGCCAGCACCGCGCAAAAAGACGCACTGGCGCAGCATCTGCGCAACTACCAGCAGGCGCGGCAAGACCTGCTCGACTTGATGGAGCCGGCTGGCAGTCTGACGGCACTGGCCCGCCAGCAATGGCTGGAGCGCCTGAGCGAAGACCTGGAAATCGACGACCTCGAGCCGGCAAAGTTAAGCCTTTCGACCGATCGCCGAGTGCCGGGCTACGGCGTTTATGTGCATCAATCCAGTCTGCTCGAGCTGTCCTTGCGCGGCCCGCACACCGGCGATGAATTACCGGGCTCGGAGTTTTTGAAGTACACCACCCTCACCTACGATGACGCGCCTTTGCCGCCAGCCTACGCTGACGTGACGCCGGCGTGGCTGATCAGGCAAGCCGTGGAGTTGCAGCCTCGGATTGACTTCAATCACTTGCAAAATGAGCTGCAGGCCAGGCCCGCAATCAAACCTGCCATCGAGCAGATGCTCGATAAACGTATCCTCGCCCTCGCTCACACGGCGGTGCTGCAAGGGCACTTGCTCGACAGTGACTTGCAACTGATCCAGCGCCTGCGTGACGGTAGCGATGCGCGCCTGCGCGCCGCCACCCTGTCGCTGCACGGCGCCCAGTTGCAGGATTTGTGGGTGCTGCGCCAGAACGATGACCGCGGCGCGCTCAAACGGCTGTTGCTGTGCACACCACAGGCGCCGCGAACGCAACAATTCCAGGCCTTCGACAGTGAGCGCGAATGCCAGACCCACCTGCTGGGCTGGGCCAAACACAGTGATGCCGCCGACAGCATGGCCGGCTACCTGATCAGCCGTGCGCCCATGCGCTTTCGCGCAAAGCTGCGCCACGTGTTGGCCGGGCTGAGTTTCAAACCTGAGGCGCTGGAGCATCAAAAGGTCACGTTCGCTCACACCGGCAGTCATCCCGATTGCCTGCGCGCGATGGCTGAACATGTGCTCGCCACACGGATCGACGACTATGACTTCAGTACACCGCTGTGGTATCGCTCCACCACGGCTGCCAACCGCCGAAAGCTGACGACCCTGAGTGAAGACGCCGAAGGCGCCTTGCGCGCGTTCAACAAGCATGCCTTGTCGGGCAGTCGCTTTCCGGCGTTTGATGACTACGTGCACGAGCAAGCCAAAATCAGCTTGAACCGCTTGCTCAAGCGCACCACCAACGATGTCGATCCGGATACCGTCTGGGCTTACTCGCCGACCGCCATCGTGCGCTCGTGGACGCCAAAACCTCTGAACTACACCACGCTGTATCGCGATGGCTACGCCGACGGCGTCGGTTTTCTCGATGAGAAATTTTCCCGCTCGGCGCGCTTCAGAGGCCCGCAGGGCATCGATATCAGCAGTCTGACCGCACAGAATGTCGCACGCTCGGTCACCGGTGTCTGGATCGGCCAACGCTACATCGACAAGGTCAAGGCTGAACTGCAAAGTTCGACGAGCGAAGGCTATGACTTCCGGCGCAACACGACCCTGGCCATTACCCAGCGCCAGATGAAAAACGCCGCGCTGGAATGCCAGCTGCAGGGCCATATCGCCAGCCATGATCTGCAATGGCTGGAGCAGAGTATCGACAGCATGGCTGAAACTTCCGGCTCCATGCGCACGACCTATCCGCTCCACCGTTTGATGATCGACGGCGAATGGGTGCTCGATGCGTGGCTGTTCAGCCATGGCGCCAACCCGGTTCTGCTCTACACCCCCGAGGCGCCCGACGGCGTCGCTTTCCGCGAAGCGCGGCTGTTCAATTACCTGCTTCAGCAGCAGTCCGGCATGCTCGAATACCTGACGTTGCGCGTCGACGTCAGCGCCCGGACCCGGGTTCGCACATACCTTGAAAACATCAAGAAAGGGCTGCCCAAAGACCTCAATAAAACCACACCCAGCCCTGCACGCTACGACTCGACCCGCGCGGTCGCGGCGGTCAGTGACCTGCGCACTGTCCTTTACGACATGAAGTTGCAACGTCGTATCGACGACGTTAACGCCACCACCACCAGCCGTGCCGAGATGATCGCCGGTCTGGTCTGGAACAGTATCGAATGGATCACCGCCATTGCCACGGCGCCGTTCCCGCTGCTGAGCCTGAGCACCGGCCTGCTCCTGGCGTTCAAGGACGCCATGCTCGTGCTGCATGCGTACCGTCAGGGTGACCACGGCGAAGCGTTCCAGCACCTGGTCGGTTATCTGTTCAACAGTGTCGGCGCGTTGCTGACCGACCTGCGTCCGGCGCTGCGTTCGCTCAAAACTGTGCGCCGGCCTTTGCGACAGAGCATCGCCAGCGCCCTCAACGAACAACGCGATGTCATGACCGTGATCGAACAAGTGGAACCTGGCCCCAAGCGGAATGAAATGAGTGCGGTGTTTTTCAGAGGTCAGGTGTACTACATCCGGGAAAATGCCGACTTACTCGGTCGTCATGTGCTCTATCTGAACAACCCGGAATTCGGCGCCCCCCTCTCGAGCGGCATTCTCGCCGTGCGCAATTCCGACGGAGTGATGGTGCGCGCCGGCGTGTCCGGCGGTGCGCCGAAGTACGAGGCCGTGCCAGAGCCAGACGGTCCGCACAAGATCTATGGCGTCGAGCCCGAATACCGCCAGCGCATCGAAACGGTGATGAATCCGCAAACCCGGGAAAACACCCTCCTTAGCAGTCAAGACTACATGGGCACCGATCCCCGCTTGATCCTTGTCGGGGTCGTGGAACGCCTCGCCTCGACACGCACCGCCTACCTGAAACAGGTCGAAAAGCTCAGCAAAGACGCCGCCGCGCATTTCGCTGACCTTACCGCGCTGCCAGCCCGCGCCCAAGTCCCGCCGATCGCCGACGACTTGTCATTTACACAGTTGATCGCCAGTGACGCGGTCAAAGGGAAAAATCTGGTGATCGGCGCCCAGCCCGGTTCGATCGCCAGCAAACAACTGCTGATCAATCATCTGGACACCCTCGTTGAAAGTGGCTTCAAGCGACTTTACGTGGAATACCTGGCAGCGGATGTCTTCAAGGCGAAGCTGGAAAAAATGAACAAGGGAAAATCCTGGAAACACATCGAAAAACATCTTGAAGCCGTCGACCGTGCGCTGGGCCATGAGCAGGACGCGCCATTTTCCTATCTGGCACTGGTGCGTACCGCTCGCGAAAAGGGCCTGAAAATCCATGCGCTGGATGCTTCGACCAGCTACAAACTGGAAGGCGCGCTGGTACTGGACGAGGTCTCGCCATTGACCCCTCGCAGCAACAGCCTGAGGAATTTCTATTCGCACAAGACGCTGGCCGCCGATATCGCCGACGCGCCTGATGAGCGCTGGGTGATCCTCACCGAACAATCACGCATGTCCACCTTCGACAACACCCCCGGCCTGGCCGACTTGCACGCGGCTGTCGCCGTGCGCGTGGAGGATGTCGCAGAGGGTCAGGCGGCACGTATCGGCCTCGATTCAGCCGGGGCAATCGCCGGGGATTCGGCCGCCAAGGGCGATTATCGTGTGCAATGGCCGACGGCGTACAAGGCGCCTCAGCCCGTCTCCAGGCCAGCAGCGATTACCCCCGTTGTCGAGCATTTCAGCGAGTACGATATCCCGCCCTCGATGCGCGACGATATTGCGCAAATGTTGCATCAACCCTACGCCATGGATTCACGCTACAGCCCGACCGTACCGAGTGAAAAAAAGGCGTTCGACGCGTTCATCGCCCACCGCAAACGTCTGGAGAAAAAGGCCAGGGACGCATTTACTTACTACACGCCCCCCGAAGCGGCCACGCTGCCGACGCTCACCTCAGACACCACGTTTGAGGCGTTTTTGCAGCTGCTGGCCGACGGCCGCTTGAACCTGCTGATCGGTGAGGCCCATAGCCACGTATCGAGCAAAGCGCTGCTGAAAAAGTACATGAAGGCGCTCAAGCAAGCCGGGTATGACACGCTCTACGTGGAACATCTGTTCACCGATTTGCACCAGGCCGATCTGGATACTTTTTTTCGGACACAGCGCATGCCGGACAGACTGAAGAATTACCTGCGCGTTCAGGACCTTGGCCAAATGCCGACCTATAACGGTAACGATACCTACACAGAGGTCCTCCAGGCGGCGGCCAAGTACAAAGTCCGTATCAGGGCCCTCGATTGCACGGCGTCTTACCACCTCAAGGGTGTGTTTAACGAAGATATCTCGCGAAACGAGATGTTCAGCTATTTCGCCACCCATGTGATCGATGCCGACCAACTGGCACATGGGCCGCACAAGTGGGTGGCCCTCATCGGCAATGCCCACACCAACTACAACCTGGGTGTGCCGGGTCTGGCGGATACGCTCTCGGCGGTCAGTCTCCACGTACGCGACACCGCTCCGGAACTGGCCAGAGATATCCATCGCGGGACCTGGAGAGCGGTGGCCAGCGAGCGCGGAACCAATAGCCGGGCCTTGCGCAGCGATTTCCTGTTGGAAGTGGCCGTCGCCGGAAAGAAAAAACCAGCCCTGACGCCGGCCGTCGAGCGCAGCAAACTGACCCGACCCGGGATGTTCATGATCGAAAATACGGATACGGGCGAGCTCCGTCTGGTGCATAAATCCAGGTCCGGCGACATCGTTGAGACACCGATTCAGGTCAATGACCACGGCTTGTTTTTCATTGATCGCTGGGAGAAAAAAGATGAGCGTTTCAAATATCTGGGGACCTTGATCGATATGCTGGTCAGTGATCTGAAATTGACCGAGGTGAAATAACCGTCAGGTCTGACCTGCGCATTGCCAACCACCACCGGGCTTGACGGCCCGGTGGTTTTTTATAGCCCGGATGCCACCGCTCTGCGCCTTACAGCAATAGCGCAGGCCAATGTCTCAGCGAGCGTGTTTCGGGTGGCGTTCAGATGGAAACAACGATCGCCAAGTGCAGAGAAACCCTGTCAAAACCCTGAACACACAAGCAGAAACATCGCCCCCCATTGAAACCACCCAAGGCCTGCCCCATCTAAGACCCATACTCCATTGCGCAGGTGCCCCATGAGCGACCAGCAAGAATTCCCGGAAAACCCCGACGACTACACCGAAGCCGAACACATCGAACACACGTCTTCCGGCAAAGGCCTTGCCCTGCCCGGCCAGAACCTGCCGGACAAGGTCTACATCATCCCGATCCACAATCGCCCGTTCTTCCCGGCGCAAGTCCTGCCAGTCATCGTCAACGAAGAGCCCTGGGCTGAAACCCTCGAACTGGTCAGCAAATCCGAACACCATTCCCTGGCCCTGTTCTTCATGGACACGCCCCAGGAAGACCCGCGCCACTTCGACACCGGCGCCCTGCCGCAATACGGCACCCTGGTCAAAGTCCATCACGCCAGTCGCGAGAACGGCAAACTGCAATTCGTCGCCCAAGGCCTGAGCCGCGTGCGCATCAAGACCTGGCTGAAACACCACCGCCCGCCGTATCTGGTGGAGGTTGAATACCCGCACCAGCCCACCGAGCCCACCGACGAGGTCAAGGCTTACGGCATGGCGCTGATCAACGCGATCAAAGAACTGCTGCCGCTCAACCCGCTGTACAGCGAAGAGCTGAAGAACTACCTCAACCGCTTCAGCCCCAACGACCCGTCGCCGCTGACCGACTTCGCCGCCGCGCTGACCTCGGCCACCGGCCCCGAACTGCAAGAAGTACTCGACTGCGTGCCGATGCTCAAGCGCATGGAAAAAGTCCTGCCGATGCTGCGCAAGGAAGTCGAAGTCGCGCGCCTGCAAAAAGAGATTTCGGCGGAAGTTAACCGCAAGATCGGCGAGCATCAGCGCGAGTTCTTCCTCAAGGAACAACTCAAGGTCATTCAGCAGGAACTTGGCTTGACCAAGGACGACCGCAGCGCCGATCTTGAACAGTTCGAGCAACGCCTGGAAGGCAAAGTCCTGCCAGCGCAAGTGCAGAAGCGCCTCGAAGAGGAAATGAACAAGCTGTCGATCCTCGAGACCGGTTCGCCCGAGTACGCGGTCACCCGTAATTACCTCGACTGGGCGACGTCAGTGCCGTGGGGCGTCTACGGCGAGGACAAACTCGACCTCAAGCACGCGCGCAAAATCCTCGACAAACACCACGCTGGCCTCGACGACATCAAGGATCGCATCCTCGAGTTCCTCGCCGTGGGTGCTTATAAAGGCGAGATCAGCGGCTCCATCGTGCTGCTGGTCGGCCCGCCAGGCGTGGGTAAAACCAGCGTCGGTAAATCCATCGCTGAATCACTCGGCCGGCCGTTCTACCGCTTCAGCCTCGGCGGCATGCGCGACGAAGCCGAGATCAAGGGCCACCGCCGCACCTACATCGGCGCGCAGCCGGGCAAACTGGTGCAGGCGTTGAAAGACGTCGAGGTGATGAACCCGGTGATCATGCTCGATGAAATCGACAAGATGGGCCAGAGCTACCAGGGCGACCCGGCCTCGGCGCTGCTGGAAACCCTCGACCCGGAGCAGAACGTCGAATTCCTCGACCACTACCTCGACCTGCGCATGGACCTGTCGAAAGTCCTCTTCGTGTGCACCGCCAACACTCTGGATTCAATCCCCGGCCCATTGCTTGACCGCATGGAAGTGATTCGCCTGTCGGGCTACATCACTGAAGAAAAAGTCGCCATCGCCAAGCGTCACCTGTGGCCGAAACTGCTGGAAAAGGCCGGCGTGTCCAAGGGCAGCCTGAGCATCAGCGACACCGCGCTCAAAGCCTTGATCGACGGTTACGCCCGTGAAGCCGGCGTGCGTCAGCTGGAAAAGCAAATGGGCAAACTGGTGCGCAAAGCGGTGATGAAGCTGATCGACGAGCCGAAAGCGGTGATCAAACTCGGGCCGAAAGACCTCGAAGCGTCACTCGGCCATCCCGTGTTTCGCAACGAACAAGTGCTGTCCGGTACTGGCGTGATTACCGGTCTGGCATGGACCAGCATGGGCGGCGCGACGTTGCCGATCGAAGCCACGCGGATTCATACGCTTAACCGTGGCTTCAAACTCACCGGGCAACTGGGTGATGTGATGAAGGAGTCGGCGGAGATCGCCTACAGCTACGTCAGCTCGCACCTGAAACAATTCGGCGGCGACGCGAAGTTCTTCGACGAAGCCTTCGTCCACCTGCACGTACCGGAAGGCGCGACACCCAAGGACGGTCCGAGCGCCGGCGTGACCATGGCCAGCGCCCTGCTCTCGCTCGCACGCAATCAGCCGCCGAAGAAAGGTGTAGCGATGACCGGCGAATTGACCCTGACTGGGCATGTGCTGCCGATTGGCGGGGTGCGCGAGAAGGTGATTGCGGCGCGCCGGCAGAAGATTTTCGAGTTGATTCTGCCGGAGCCGAACCGGGGCAATTTTGAGGAATTGCCGGATTATCTGAAGGAAGGCATTACGGTGCATTTCGCGAAGAAGTTTGCCGATGTAGCGAAGGTATTGTTCTGACAGAAAACCCCTCACCCCAACCCTCTCCCGGAGGGAGAAGGAGCTAATTGCGGAATATTGCAGAGTTACACCGACCTGAAAGTACTTCGCTGAATCCATAATCGACTCGGTCTTTCAGGTCGATGTATGACACAAGACACCTCGGTCAGTCCCCTCTCCCTCTGGGAGAGGGTTAGGGTGAGGGCTTGGCGTTGTCACACTTTGTCTCATCTTCAGTTATGCTCGCCGTTCGTCGTAAACGCCGGAGCCTCTGACCTTATGTCCCCCACTCGCCTGTTTGTCCCCCTCGCCCTTTCGTTGCTGGCCGCCTGCGCCACACAACCGAAACACAACGTGACCGTGGAAAAACAAAGCGAATGCCCCGTACGGCTGACTAACGGGCAAAACCTCATCATCATGCTGCCAAGCAACCCGACCACCGGCTATCGCTGGGCCATTCAGGATTCGGCTGGCGGCGTATTGCGTGCACTCAGCCCCGAGGTCTACAGCAATCCGGAAGACGCCGGCGTCGTCGGCGCGGCGGGCGTATCGACCTGGCGCTTTCAAGCATTTGCCCCCGGCACCGGGCGTCTGCGCCTGACCTCGCAACAGCCATGGGCACCGGAAGTGCTGCCCGTGGAAACCTTTGACTGCGCCATTTCGGTGAACTGATCGTGGGCTGGCTGATTCTGGCGCTGATGGGCGCGGTGACGTTTCTCTACGGTGTCAGCACCCACGCGGCGTTACTGTGTCTGTTGGTCAAACCGTTGCCGGTGCTGGCGCTGCTCGGCTGGCTGCACGATGCGCCACTTAGCGACTATCGGCGCTGGATCAGTCTCGGCCTGATTTTCTCGTTGCTGGGTGATGTGTTGCTCGCTTGGCCGGGGGATTTGTTCGTGTTTGGCCTCGGTGCGTTTCTGGTCGCACACCTGGCTTATCTGAAGGCTTATCTGAGTGACTGCAAGCGTCTGGCGGTGTTGCCGCTGGTGCTTGCTCTCGGTGTTGGCGCGGTGTTGCTGGGGATGCTCATTTCCAGCGGACTCGGGCCGTTGCTAGTACCGGTGATTGTCTATGGCACGGCAATCAGCGCGATGCTCTGGCGCGCGCTTGCTCGTCTCGGCACCGATGTGCCGAAACGTTCGGCGTTGCTGGCGGCGGGCGGTGCAGTGGCGTTTGTGTTCTCTGACAGCGTGATTGGCATCGATCGCTTTGTATCGCCATTCCACGCCGCGCCGTACGTCATCATCCTCAGCTACTGGCTGGGCCAATGGGGCATCGCCGCCTCCGCTTTCTCCCAGACTAAACGAATCTGATCGTTCCCACGCTCCGCGTGGGAATGCATCCTGTGACGCTCTGCGTCATTTGCGCAGGGACGCGGAGCGTCCGGGGCGGCATTCCCACGCAGAGCGTGGGAACGATCACCGGCAAAAAAACGCTTTATCAGACAACCCAAGCATCCCCGCGCCCTTTTGGCTAAAATGCCGGCCTTTCCATTTACACCGCCGGAACCGCCGTGAGCAAAGAACCCGATCGTATTTTCGCCAAGCCTTTGGCCCAGGTGCCCGACTTCGCCTTCAATGAAGACGTGGTGCGGGTGTTCCCGGACATGATCAAGCGCTCGGTGCCGGGTTACCCGACCATCGTCGAAAACCTCGGCGTGCTCGCCGCGCAGTTCGCCCAGCCGAACAGCGTGCTCTACGACCTCGGCTCGTCCTTGGGCGCTGTCACTCAAGCCCTGCGTCGCCACGTGCGCACCGACGGTTGCCGGGTAATCGCTGTGGATAACTCGGCAGCGATGGTTGAGCGCTGCCGCGAATACCTCAACGGTCAGGACTCGATGTTCCAGGAGTTGCTGCCGGTCGAAGTGATCGAAGGCGACATTCTCGCCCTCGACTTCCAGCCCGCCTCGGTGGTGGCGCTGAACTTCACCCTGCAATTCATCGCCCCCGATCAGCGCACGGCGTTGCTCTCGCGCATTCGCCAATCGCTGCTGCCGGGCGGCGCGCTGATCCTCTCGGAGAAGCTGCGCTTCAACGATGCCGAAGAACACGCGCTGCTCACCGATCTGCATGTCGCCTTCAAACGCGCCAACGGCTACAGCGAACTGGAAATCGCCCAGAAGCGCAGCGCCATCGAAAACGTCATGAAGCCCGACAGCCTCGAAGAACACCGCGAACGCCTGCTGGCCGCCGGGTTCTCGAAAGTCGTGCCGTGGTTCCAGTGTCTTAACTTTGCCTCGTTGATTGCCTTGCCATGATTGATCTGTCTCCCCTCGCCCGCCGTCTGGCCGGCACACCGCTGGCCGAATGGGCCAACACTCTGCAAGCGCAACTCGACAAGAAAATGGAGAAAGGTCACGGCGACCTGGAGCGCTGGCAAAGTGCGCTGGATGCCCTGCCGAAAATCCAGCCGAGCGAAGTCGACCTGCTCAACGGTCTGAAACTCGACACCGATTGCGACGATGAAACCCGCGCGCAGATGCACACCGCATTGATGGGCCTGTCGCCGTGGCGCAAAGGGCCGTTCGACTTGTTTGGTGTGCACGTCGACACCGAATGGCGTTCGGACTGGAAGTGGTCGCGTGTCTCTCCGCACCTCGACTTGAAGGGCAAACGCATCCTCGATGTCGGTTGCGGCAACGGTTATTACATGTGGCGCATGCTCGGTGCCGGCGCGAACAGTGTGATCGGTGTTGACCCGAACTGGCTGTTCTTCTGCCAGTTCCAGGCCGTGCAGCGTTATCTGTCAGAACCCAATGCCTGGCACCTGCCCTTTCCGTTCGAAGACCTGCCGCCAAACCTAGAAGGCTTCGACACGGTGTTTTCCATGGGCGTGTTCTACCACCGTCGCTCGCCGATCGAGCATTTGCTGGCGCTGAAGGATTGCCTGGTCAAGGGTGGCGAACTGGTGCTGGAAACGCTAGTGGTCGAAGGCGACAAGCATCAGGTGCTGGTGCCGGAAGACCGTTATGCGCAGATGCGTAATGTGTGGTTCCTGCCGTCGGTGCCGGCGCTGGAGTTGTGGCTGCGCCGTGCCGGGTTCACCGATATTCGCTGCGTGGACGTGAGCACAACCACGGTTGAAGAACAGCGCGGGACTGAGTGGATGAAGTATCAGTCGCTGAGCGACTTCCTTGATCCCGAAGACCACAGCAAAACCATCGAAGGCTTGCCGGCGCCGATGCGGGCGGTGATTGTCGCCCGTAAATAATCCAATCGCCCAAACACCGCGGTGAGCCCACCCCTCACCCCAGCCCTCTCCCCAGGGAGAGGGAGCTGATCTTTGGGCTTTTCAAAACTTGAGTTCGACTCGATAACTCAGGTAGGTGCACCTCGCCCATCCAATCCGGTCAGTCCCCTCTCACTGTGGGAGAGGGAGCTGATCTTTGGGCTTTTCAAAACTTGAGTTCGACTCGATAACTCAGGTCGGTGCACCTCGCCCATCCAATCCGGTCAGTCCCCTCACACTGTGGGAGAGGGAGCTGATCTTTGGGCTTTTCAAAACTTGAGTTCGACTTGGTATGTCAGGTCGACGGACTTGGCCCATCCAGCTCGGTCAGCCCCATCCCCCCAAGGAGAGGGGGCTGATCGTTGAGCTTTTCAAGACTTGAGTTCGACTCGATAACTCAGGTCGGCGCAGATCGCCCATTCAACCCGGTCAGTCCCCTCTCCCTCCGGGAGAGGGTTAGGGTGAGGGGCTTTTTGCTCTTCGGGCGCGAAAGAATTCGGTCAACACCGCGCCACACTCCTCCGCCAACACCCCACCCTCATACAACACCCGGTGATTCAAAAAGCCCTGAGTGAAGAACTGCCCCTGACTCTGCACAATCCCCGCTTTCGGTTCCAGCGCGCCATACACCACCCGAGCCACCCGCGAATGCACGATCAAACCGGCGCACATGCTGCACGGCTCCAGCGTCACATACAGCGTGCTACCCGGCAGACGATAGTTATCCACCGCCTGCGCGGCCTCGCGAATGGCGACCATTTCCGCGTGGGCACTCGGGTCGCTGGTGCTGATCGGGCAATTGAAACCGCGACCGATAATCTCGCCGTCCTGCACCAGCACCGCGCCCACCGGCACTTCGCCGAGGGCTGCGCCTTGTGCGGCGAGGAGCAGCGCTTCGCGCATGAAATCGCGATCACGGCTGCGGTCGATAATTGCCGCAGGGCGAATCTGGCGCATCACTTCACCTCGATGGCGGCCATCAGGCCGGTTTCCATGTGATCGATCACGTGGCAGTGGAACATCCACACCCCCGGATTATCGGCCACCAGCGCCACTTGCGCGCGCTCGTTCTTGCCCAGCAGATAGGTGTCGGTGAAATACGGAATGATCTTGTGCCGGTTCGACGCAATCACCTTGAAACTCATGCCGTGCAGGTGGATCGGGTGCTGATACTGGGTCATGTTCTTCAATTCGAAGATGTAGCTCTGCCCCAGTTTCAGACTGGCAATCGGCCGGTCGGCGCAGGTCTTGTCGGTGATGTCCCAGGCCTTGCCGTTGATCTGCCACAGGCTCGGCGGCCTGCCGTTGTCGACGTTGACCGATACCGAACCGACCCACTCGAAATTGAAGTTGAGTTTCTCGGCATTGGCCAGGTCCGGCTCCGCCACCGGATTGGCCGGCAGCGCTTTCGGCCAGTCAGTCGGCGCATCGTTATTGGCCACTGAACGCAGCGTGCCCAGACGCACCGGGCCGTTGCGCAGCGACAATTCTTCACCCGCTGCCGGCGCCTTGATCGCCAGACAGATACGCATGCCCGGGCCCAGCCAGTATTCCTTGCCCAGCGGCCGCGGTTCGACCGGGTTGCCGTCCAGCGCATAGATCTGCGCTTCGACGCCGGGAATGTTGATGCGGTAAGTCAACGTGTTGTCGAGGTTGAGCAAGCGCACCCGGGTGATCTGCCCGGCCGGCAGTTCGATCACCGGGTTCGGCACGCCGTTGATGGTCGACAACCGCCCCGCCGTACCGCCACGAGCCGCTTCACGGGGAATACTGAACTCGACGAAATTGCCTTCGTCATCGATGTGCCAGTTTTTCAGACTCAGGGTCTTTTCGTACTTGAAACCGGTCGGCTCGCGCTCTTCGATGATCAATGGCCCGACCAAGCCGCGCCCGAGCTCTTCGCTGCTGCTGACATGCGGGTGATACCAGTAGCTACCGGCATCCGGCACGCGGAATTTGTAATCGAAGTACTCGCCCGGCAACACCGGCAGCTGCGAAACGTACGGCACACCGTCCATTTCCAGCGGCAGACGAATGCCATGCCAGTGAATGGTCGTCGCCACCGGCAAGTGGTTGATGAAACGCACCCGCAGCCATTCACCCTGACGCACCCGCAACTCGGTGCCCGGCGCCGACGGACCAAATGCCCAGGCCTCGGTCTTGTGCCCCGGCACCAGCTCGACGTCCAGCGGTGCGGCGATCAGCTCATAGTCGTGGCCCGCTTCGGCGTCGGCCATTTTTCCCAGCCAATACCGCGACGCGCCCCCCGCACCGACACCAACGACAACAAGACCGGCCAGGCCACCGAGGATTTGGCGACGGGTAAAGGACATGAACTCAACTACCTCACGTATCAGCGACAGGCCCTGAAAGCCTGCAAAAGGCGAATACGATACACCTGCGGTTGAGAAACAGTAAGGGCGACCTGAGGCCGCATGCCCTTGACCGGCTTAAGGTCGCAGCCCGGTAATCAGGTGCACGACACCATCCTCCAAGGGCATCACGCCCGCGACCCCGGCGGCGCTCAACGCCTGTTGATCGATACCCGACACATCACGCAATACTACCCGCACCCGCGTCAACGCCAGCGGTTGCTGTGACTGGAGATTATCCACACCGCCCAGCGCCGCGACGATGGCGGCGCTCAATCCGGCGCACGGCTCGGCGGGGACTTCGGGTGTGTCCACCACCAGATCCGGGGTCAGGGCTTTCCAGAATGCCTTCTGCAATTTATCCAACATCTTCAGTTCTCCAGAACCCGTAAAGTATCGACGGTTGCCTCGTGAAAGAGCTGCAACGCCTCGCGCACCTGCCCGGCACTTTCCAGCCCCAGCACCTGTTGGGCGATGATCTGACAATCGGCCAGCTCGAGTTCGCGCACCGTCGCCTTTACCGGTGCAATCATCGGCACGCTCACCGACAGTTCATCCACGCCCAACCCCAGCAACAACGGCACCGCCAGACGTTCCGAGGCCATTGCCCCGCAGACTCCGACCCATTTGCCATGGGCGTGCGCGGCCTTGACGGTCATGGCGATCAGGCGCAATACCGAGGGATGAAAACTGTCCGCCTGACTGGCCAGACGCGGGTGATCGCGATCCATCGCCAGGGTGTATTGCGTCAGGTCATTGGTGCCGATCGAGAAAAAATCCACCAGCGGCGCAAACAGGTCCGCCATCAGCGCCGCGGCCGGCACCTCGATCATGATCCCCAGTTTCGGCCGTTGCGTTAGCCCCAGCGCGAGGATTTCCTCGTCGAGCATTTGCCGCGCCAGACGCAGCTCCGACAGTTGTGTGACCATCGGCAACATGATGTGCAAACGTGTCAGCTCGCAGCAGCCGAGCATGGCCCGGAACTGCTCACGCAATAACTGCGGGCGCTCCAGGCACAAACGAATGCCGCGCACGCCAAGGAACGGGTTGGTTTCGCTGTCCATCGGCACGTAGGCCAGCGGTTTGTCACCACCGACATCAAGGGTGCGCACCACCAGATTGTGCGCAGGTCCCACGCAGCGAGCGATGGCGCTGTAGGTCGCAGCCTGTTCGTCATGGCTCGGCGCATGATTACGGTCCAGGTAGAGAAACTCCGAACGCAGCAGGCCGACGCCCGCACCGCCGAGGGCCATGGCCTGCTCGGTTTCCGCTAACGAGGCGACGTTGGCCGACACCTCGATGTGATGGCCGTCACGGGTCCGCGCCGCGAGCGTTGCGCTGGCCAACTCATGCTCATGGCGTTGACGCTGTTGTGCGTGCCGCGCCTGCCATTGACTGACGGCCGCAGGATCGGGACGCACATGCAATTCGCCCTTGTCGGCATCGAGCAACACCGGGGTGCCGTTACTCAACGCCAACATCTGCACCGGCACCCCGCAGATCGACGGCAGACCACAGGCGCGCGCAAGAATCGCCACGTGACTGGTTGCGCCGCCGCCGACCGTGGCAAAACCCAGCACCTTGCTGGTATCGATGCCGGCGGTCTGCGACGGGGTCAGTTGATCGGCAATCAGAATGCTTCCATGCGGCAGCTCCATCGCCTGCTCGCCTATCCCCAGCAATAGCTTGAGCACGCGGCGCCCGACATCGGTCAGGTCCGCCGCCCGTTCAGCCAGCAACGCACTGCCCAGTTGGCGAAACATCGCCGCGGTTTCTTCAGTGGCCGCGCGCCAGGCAAACGCCGCGCTTTTGCCTTCACTGATCAATGCCTGGGCCTGATCGAGCAGCCCCGGATCTTCGAGCAGTTCCTGATGCGCCTTGAAGATCTCGGCCTCGGCCTCGCCAGCGGCGGTGTCGCGCAAATGCTGTAAGGCCAGATCGGCTTCGATCAGGGCATTGGCGAGGGCCTCGCGCTCGCCGTCTGCTCCGCCGCCGAACTCGCTGACGTCGAACACCGGCTCGCTGATCTGCACCACTTGGCCCAACGCCGAACCGGGTGACGCGCAGACGCCACGCAGCAGGGTCAGAACCTCGGTTTCGACCAGCTCGACAGGCGCCACCGCCGTCACCGTTTCACCACAGCCTTCAATCAGTAATCGAGTCAGCGCCTCGATTGCCGCGTCAGCATCTTCGCCCACCGCACTGACCTGCACGCTGTCGCCGCACGCGGTCTGCAACGCCATGATCGCCACCAGGGATTTGGCGTTGGCCTGAGCCTGCTGTTTATGCAGGTAAATCTTTGCCGCGAAGCCCTTTGCCGCTTGCGCGAACACCGCTGCCGGGCGCGCGTGCAATCCGTTGGGATTGGGCAGTTTCAACGTTTGAGAGAACACGGCCTGACCTTCTGCCGCGCCAGCATCCACGCCACAAGCCTGAGTACGGGCGAGCTCAAGCAACGGCTGACCGGTTTCGACCCATCCGCTCGACGCGACCCGCCAGGTGAACGGCTCTGCGCTGACCACCAGCATCAACGTCATCAGGCTGCGCGCATGCCGGGCAATGTAATCGGCGTCGAATTCGATCAACGCTTGTCCGGCGGCAACCCGTTGCCCCTCTTCAACGAGGCGGGTGAAGCCTTGCCCGCCGAGGTTCACGGTATCAAGGCCGATGTGCATCAACACTTGTACGCCATGGTCATCGGTGATGCTCACGGCATGCCCGCTGGCCTGCACGTTGCTGATGACGCCGGCCATGGGCGCACACAGGGTCGATGAAGTCGGGTCGATGCACAGACCGTCGCCGATCACGCGCCCGGAAAACACCGGATCGGGCACCTGCTCAAGCGCGATCAGGACACCGGACAAGGGAGCCAGCAATTGCAATGGTTGGGGTGTGGCCATGACGTCACCTGCAGTTTTGTTCTTTGAAGTGCCCATGGAGCGCGACGCTCCATCAGCATCGCTTATTTCCACCAGTATTCGACCTGCAATCCGACATTCGCACCGTGGCGAGCGCTACCGAAGGCGCCGGTGTCGGAGAGTGCCGCGCCTTTGGCCAGTTCGTTGGCCGCGCGTTTGGCCGCCTCGTTCCAGGTTGCGTACGTGTAATACAGCCGCACCTCGGGACGCGCCCAGAACTCCGGGCCTTTCGGCGACCAGGTCGGGGCAAAGGTAAATTTGCTCAGTTTGCGCGTACCCCCCGGAGCTTCGACTTGATCGTGACCCAGTTCGGTGACCAGTTTGAAGTGTTCGCTGAGCGCATAAGTCGGTCGCACCCCCAGCGAGATCCAGTTCTGGTCGACACCGTCCGGGCGGATGTCTTTCTGGTACACCGCTTCAATCTGGCCACCGAAGCGCGGCGTCACCTGCCAGTCGAAAAACTCGACGACTCGATAACTTTTATTGCTGTCGTCCAGTTTGACGTTGCCGGTATAACCCAGTCCGGTGCCCGGCCCTTCACCGTATTGCAGCGCCAGTTTGTTTTTGCCGCCGAGAAAATCCGTCTGCACATGTTGCGTGGTGATCGCCCAGCCCCGGTGGGCATCGCGGCTGTCGGGTTTGTCGATATAACTCAAGCCGAACTCCAGCTCACCGCCAGGATTGGTCTTGAAACCGGCGATGTTGAAATCGTGCCGATTGATGTAGTCCTTCTGGTACAGGTTGTCCTTGCGCGAGAAGGCGTAGCTGTATTTCAGATCGCCGATCAACACGTCTTCGACCCCGCCCCCCGTGGCGCTCTGGTTCCAGTAGTAGAAGTCGGAAATATGGATGTCATTGCGCTTGTAGTAACGGCGTCCGGCCCACAATGAACCACCGTTGAGCGCGGGCATCGCCGACCACTGTGCGTAGGCCTGCGGCAAGCGGATCGAACCATTGTCGTCTTTGAACGTGGGGCTGCGGTCGTAACGGTTATACAGCGAGGCCATCCCGTCGACACTCAGTACCGAACCGTCGTCAAGGGTGTACAGGTCCTGCCGCAACTCGAGTTCGCCGTACTGCTCGCATTCGTTACCCAAGCGATATTTGGTCTGCGCACCCGGTAACTGGAAGCACGACTGACCGCTGCTGTTGACTGACGTGCCGACACCGCTGCGCAGGTAGCCGCCAAACTCCAGCGCTTGTGACGTTGGCGGTAAGGCCAGGCAAAAACCTGCGACTGCAAGGCTGCGATTTATTGTTGTTTTCATAAGCCACCCCATTGTTTTTATTGTCTGGTTGCATGAATTCGGCGCGCAGAAATCCTCCGCGCAGTGCTCTGCGTGTTTTTTGAACGTTGTTTTTTTAGTTAAAGGTCAGGGATCGATCAGGTGCAGGACGAAGGACTCGTAAGGTCGCAACGTCACCTGGCGCTTGCGCAACGCGCCCTCTGGATAATTGCTGATCAACTGGCGCTGGCTCATCGATTCACTGATGACCGTCGCCGGTAATTCCACTTCACAGGTTGTCCCGTAGAAGTTGTTCACCACCAACAAACGCTCGGCGTCACCTTCACGCACATACGCCCAGACCTGCGGATGTTCGGGCAGTAATTGTTGGTACAGCCCGTCGGTGATCAACGGTTCACTGCGGCGCAGCGCGATCAGACGGCGGTAGTGATGCAACACCGAGTCCGGGTCGTCGAGCTGGTTTGCGACGTTGATCTGCGCAGCATTGGCCGGCACTCCGATCCACGGTTCGACACGGCTGAAACCGGCGTTTGGCCCGGCGTCCCAGTGCATCGGCGTGCGCCCGTTATCGCGGGACTTCTGCATGATCGCCGCCATGTTGTCGGTATCGCTGCTGCCGGCCTCGCGCTTGAGGCGAAAAATGTTCAGCGTCTCGACATCGCGATAATGCTCGATCGATTCGAACCCCGGATTGGTCATGCCCAACTCTTCGCCCTGATAGACGAACGGCGTGCCCTGCAGAAAGTGCAGTGCGGTGCCGAGCATCTTCGCCGAGCATTCGCGGTACTCGCCGTCGTTGCCGAAGCGCGAGACCACGCGCGGCTGATCGTGGTTGCACCAGAACAGCGCGTTCCAGCCGCCACCCGCCTGCATGCCGGTCTGCCAGTCGGACAGAATTTTCTTTAGCTGAAGGAAATCGAAGTCGGCGCGTACCCACTTCTGCAGGTTTGGATAATCGACTTTCAGGTGATGAAAGTTGAAGGTCATCGACAACTCTTTCGACTGCGGATTCGAATAGCGAATGCAGTGTTCGAGGCTGGTCGATGACATCTCGCCGACATTGATCAGGTCGTGCCCTTCGAAGACTTCGCGGTGCATCTGCTGCAAGTACGCGTGGACATTCGGCCCGTCGGTATAAAAGCGTCGGCCATCGCTGTCGTCTTCGGGGAAGTCCGCAGGCTTGGAGATCAGATTGATCACGTCCAGGCGAAAACCGCCGACGCCCTTGTCTCGCCAGAATTGCATCATCCGGAATACTTCAGCGCGCACCTTGGGATTGTCCCAATTCAGGTCGGCCTGGGTGTGGTCGAACAGGTGCAGGTAATACTGACCGGTCTGGGCTTCGTACTCCCAGGCGGAACCGCCGAACTTGGATTCCCAGTTGTTCGGCTGATCACGCCAGATGTAGAAGTCACGGTACGGGTTGTCGAGGCTGCTGCGCGCCTGTTGAAACCAGACGTGTTCGATCGAGGTGTGATTGACCACGATGTCGAGCATCAGCTTGATCCCGCGCTTGCTCGCCTCGGCGATCAGCAATTCGCAGTCGGCCATGCTGCCGTAGCTCGGGTCGATGGCGTAGTAATCGCTGATGTCATAGCCGTTATCGCGTTGCGGCGAACGCAGAAATGGCGTTATCCATAAACAGTCGACGCCCAGCCACTTCAGGTAATCGAGTTTGGCGACGATACCGAGCAGATCACCCGTCGGGTTGCCGGCGTGACTATGAAAACTCTTCGGATAGATCTGGTAGATCACCGAACGCTGCCAGTCTTGCATGGCACAACTCCTTCAATAAGTCCGTGCGGCTCGCGCCCAGATTGAAATGCAATCAACTGTGGGAGCGAGCCTGCTCGCGAAAGCGATTGTTCAGGCAACCCGATAACCGGGCCGGACGATCTTCATGCTCAATGCACAGGTCAAAACAAACGGCACGAGCATGGCAATCAGCATCCCCAGCACAAACATCGGGATGTACTGCGGGATGATCGAGATGAACCCCGGCAGTCCGCCGACGCCGATGGCCGAGGCCTGAACCTAGTTCAGCGACAGGAACACGCAGCCCAGTGCCGAACCGGTCAGCGCGGCATAAAACGGAAACTTGTAGCGCAGGTTGACGCCGAACATCGCCGGCTCGGTGATACCGAAGTAGGCAGAGATTGCCGAAGTCGACGCCATGCTCTTGTCCCGTGCATTACGGGTCATCCAGAACACCGCCAGGGCGGCACTGCCCTGAGCAAGGTTGGACATGACGATCATCGGCCAGATGAAGGTACCGCCCTGGGTCGAGATCAATTGCAGGTCGACCGCGAGAAACATGTGGTGCATGCCGGTGATCACCAGCGGCGCATACAGCAGACCGAAAATGGCGCCACCCACCATTGGTGCCAGGTCAAACAGCATGACCAGCCCTTCGGTGATGAAGATGCCGATGTGGCGGGTTACCGGGCCAATCACGGCCAGCGCCAATACGCCGGTAACGACGATGGTGGTGATCGGTACCACGAGTAACTGAATGGCGTTGGGCACGCGCGCGCGCAGCCATTTTTCGATGACGCTCATTACGTAAGCGGCCAGCAGAATCGGCAAGATCTGCCCCTGATAGCCGACCTTTTCCACCTGAAACAATCCGAGAATGTCGAAGTACGGCAACTGCTGCCCGTCCAGCCCGGCCACGGCCTTGCCGTAGTTCCAGGCGTTGAGTAGATCCGGGTGCACCAGCATCAGACCGAGCACGATGCCAAGGATCTCGCTGCCGCCAAAGCGCTTGGCCGCCGACCAGCCCACCAGCGCTGGCAGAAACACGAACGAGGTGTTGGCCATCAGATTGATCAGGCTCCATAGCCCATCGAGTTTCGGGTAGGCATCGAGCAGGGTCTGCCCGTCGATGAACATGCCTTTGGCACCCAGCAGATTGTTGATGCCCATCAGCAGGCCGGCAATGATCAGTGCCGGCAGAATCGGCATGAACACGTCGGAAAACACCCGCACCAGACGCTGCATGGCGTTGATTTTTTCAGTGCTTTTCTGTTTGACGTCAGCGATCGTCGACGCCGCGAGACCGGTCTGACGACGCAGTTCGGCATAGACCTTTTCCACTTCGCCCGGACCGATCACCACCTGATACAGGCCACCGGTAAAGAACGAGCCTTTGACCAGGTCGATCTGGTTGAGCATGGCACTGTCGACCAGGCCCGGATCTTTCAGGGCCAGCCGCAACCGCGTGACGCAATGGGCGGCCTGTTCGAGGTTGTCGCTGCCGCCGAGGCTTTGCAGCAATTGCCTGGTGATGTTCGGATAGTCGTGGCTCATGCTAGTTCTTCCGCTATGGATTGTTGTTATTGGCAGCACGCCGAAGCGAAAAATACTCGTCTGTACGAGTTAATGCAACAACTCGTACAGACGAGTTTGTTTATGTATGTTCCTGCCAGACCGAAGGCGAATTTTCCTACCCTGCCTTAGGGTGATTTCCATCGCCCACATGGACAAAGCCCTACCCTGGCCTTAAGGTTCGAAGCTTTGAGCACAGTCGGCACCGAGCCTACCCATGAGCAAATACAACCAGATCTATAGCGATCTGCTGGCCAGCATCACGACTGAACGCCTGGAGCGCGGCGCCCGCCTGCCTTCCGAAACCGAACTGATGGACAGCTATCAGGCCAGCCGAGGCACGGTGCGCAAAGCCATTGAACTGCTTCAGGAGCGCGGCTTTGCGCAGAAAATCCACGGCAAGGGCACCTTTGTGCTTTCGACCAACCCGATCGAATTTCAGCTCGGCGGCATCGTCAGTTTCCAGGAAACCTATCCGCGCCTGGGCAAAGATGTCAGCACCGAAGTGGTCGAGCTGAGCCAGATCCCGCTCGAAGGTGCCCTGCTCGAGCACATCCATGCCGAACCCGGCAGCCTCATCACCCGAATCAAACGTGTGCGGCGGATCGACGGTAAACGCGTGATCCTCGACATCAACCACTTCGTCAGCGAAGTGATTCCCGGCCTGTCCCTCGACATCGCCGAGCAATCGATCTACGCCCATATCGAGCAGACCCTGCAGCTACAGATTGCCTACGCCCAACGCACCATCGAAGCGGTGCCGCGCAGCAAGGATGATCAACTGCACCTGGACCTCGATGGCCAGAGCCATGTGATCGTGGTCAGCAACCAGACCTTCCTCCAGGACGGGCGTCAGTTCGAGTACACCGAATCCCGCCACACCCTCGACAAATTCTACTTTTCCGACGTGGCACGGCGCTGACCCCGACACGTTTCCAACGATCATGTGCGGTATATATGTAGTGCACTCCTCTTGAGCGAATCGGCCATGCTCGGCCTTCATTTCTCAAGGATGGAGAAAGCATGTACGCCACCCAACAAAGCCTTCTGCCTAACGCGGCAGACAAGGCAGCTCTGAAGCGAATCGCCTATACCGTCGTGCACAATTGCCCCGGACTGCAGGACGCTGCCCATGAAGCCGCCCGTGATCTGCTGGAAGCAAAAGGCCTGTCGAGCCTCGACCCGGATGAGGTTTATTTCCATCGATTCAAGACGGCCCAGAGCAGCACTCGCTCGTTTACCGGCTGGGAGCACATCCGCGAGAAACCCTACGAATCGATGACCCTGACACAGCTGGTCATTCATCGTTTTCGTGCCACCGACCAGGACAACGCCGACCTGCTCGATCTGTACGGTGGCTTCTACAGCGAAGGTCCGCAGGGCGAAAATTTCGACGAAAAAAACCAGGTGTGCCTGCACGGCAACGAGGTCTTGAAGGCGTTCTGGAGCCTCGATTTCAGTGGGTACTACAGCGCCACGCTGACGGACTTCTGGAACAGCCACGGCGAGGATTTCCGCACCTTGGCCAAGTGCAATTTCCTTAGCCGTGCAGTGCAGGCGTTGGACCTTGGGCAACTCACCCGCAGTGACTTTCAATGGCTGGTGGACTCAGTGGTGGGACCGGTTAGCTGGCCGGTCACCCTGAGCATGTTGCAATCAAGCCACACGACAACGGGGGATGTGTTCGCCTTCGACATTGACGGGCATATCTCCACGCAATTGCTACGCTTCGTCGATTCTGCCGGTCGGCAGATTATCTATCTGCCGAGTGCGACCGCAGCGTTCGTGGTCAAGGAAACGCCGGCAGACCTGCATTGGTGGGTTCTGGATCAACTGAACGACGCCAAACGCCGCGCGACCTTCCTGGAGCATTTTGCCCTCGCCGATCGTCAGCACATGAGCGAGAACATGCCCGATCTGATGAATCGGTTGGTGGCCACCTGGGGCCGGGCCGACCATCACCTGATCAACCGCACAAACCAGGAACTGAGCGATGATGCATTCAGTTGGCTGCGCGACTCGACACGTCAGGCGATGTTTGCTGAAGCCCACCTGTCTCTGACATCCAATGGCGATCTGCGCAAGAAACTGTGGATCGGCTATCTGAGTGCGGGCCTCAAGGTATTTGGTCCGATGGCCACTGTCGGTTGGCCACTGGCGCTACCGGTGATTGGCGCCACCCTTGCCAGCATGGGTCTGAATATCGATCAGGCGCAAAACGGCAAGACAAGGGCCGAACGCAAGGCCGGCGTGCTGGGTGCGGTTTTGAGTGGTATCAATCTGTTATTCAACCTTCCATTGTTGATCGGCACCGGGCCGATGCTGGAGGTTGGCGCCGAGGTCGAGGCTGCAGAAGCCGCCGAGATGGCTGAGTACAGCGAAACCTGGAATGCCTCTGCCAAAGCCGATTACCAAGAGCCGATCATGGTGCCGGACGATGCCGACATCACTCTGCCAAATGTCGATGAAACGACGCTAATTCCGGCGCAAAACGCCCTACCGCCTCCGGTGCCCGAACGTTACCAATGCAACGAGCTGCTTGATGGCACAGCACTCGGCGAAGAGTCCGGGAAGTTCCACGGTGTCTACCGCCTCGACTCGGATCCGCCCTATGCCATTCTGATGAATGACACGCCGTACTATGTGCGCTACTTCGCCAACGCTCACGGCAACGGCGACTGGGCGATCGTCGACCCTGAGCGCCCAAACCAGCTTGTCCACGCGCTGCCTGTCCGTCTCAATGGCGAAGGAGAATGGGAGCGCATGCCAGCCTTGGGTCTCAAGGGTGGCGGCCAGTGCATGGGCAAACAATGCACTCCGGATCTCGAACTCGACACCTTCGAACCTGCCTCGCCCGAAACGCCCGTGCAACCGGCAGAAGAACCGCAACCCTCGACATCGAGGCCCCCACGCCCGGTGACCAGTGCCTTTGACATCGAACCGTCGGTACGCCGTTCGATAAAAGCCTGGGCGTTAAACCTCAACGAAACCCATGCCCGGTTGCAGCCCGACGGTGCCGGCGGTTTCGCCATGGACGATCCGTTCGAGTTGTATGCCGCCGGCAAACGCCAACTTCTGCAAAGTTCAGCCCGAGGTTTTTTCAAGAACCTGCCGTGGGTCATCCAGCCCCCGCGCCCGGTGATACCCGAGATCAACCGGCTGATGCCACTGACCGATCTAGTCGATGGCGTTTTTGAAAGTGCCTCCGGACTGGTGGTCGGAGAAACCCTCGATCGCATTGCCAGCATGGGTTTTCTGATCGAAAACATGCCGGCGCTGGCCCGACACGTGAAAACCCTCTACCTGCGCGGCCTGCTCAGTGACTTCGCTCAAGTGGAACTGAACCGCTACTTCACCAGCGGCAATATGACTGCGGATTTACACACTTACTTGAACAGTCTGGGCACCGATCCCGCCGGTCGATTCAACCCACTGGAACTGGTCCAGGTCGCGCGAGCGAACGGGGTTCGGATTCAGGCGATCGATTGCGCCGCCAGCTACAAAATGAAAACACCGCTGCCGTCCGTCGACGAGCAAATGATGAACACCTTCCTGACCAACGACATCATGACCGGTGACGTCTACCTCAACAGCCCGGGAAAATGGATCGTAGTAACCGATGCTCACAGCACCAATACCTTCAGAGGACTGCTGGGCATCAGTGAACTGAAGGGGGGAATAGGCTTGCGAATCGATGAAGTCGGCGCCGGTGAAGAGCTGGGCGTGGATGTCGATCCGGGTATTGAAGTACCACGCGGCAGCTCGCCCGGCGGCACTGTCAGACAAGGAAATCCAGACTTTCTTCGCGCCGATCTGCGCTTGAAAATGCCCGCACCCGAGGTGACCTGGACCGAAGAAACGCTGGAGAATCTGTTGTACAGGCGCGGCATGTATCTGTTCGAAAAAACAGGTGAGCGCTACACGCTGATCCACCGCAGCAAACAAGGCATGCTGCAACGCACACCGATCACTCGATCGAGTGACGGCAAGGTCTCCCTCCACCGACCTGCGTGGCAGCGGGTGAATGACATCGCATTCGCCAACCTGAAGGACATGTCTCAACGGTTGTCCGATACCGGGCTGATATTGCGTAGCCGGATCCCTGATTGAGGCTCTCCGGTTAAAACTGAGCAAGGAAGGCCCGACAACGAAAAATGCCAGTCAGCAAAACTGACTGGCATTTTTCATCAACCTTCCTCTGCACTTGCGAATCCAGCTAGCGCCTGGAGGACGCCGGACAAACAGCCCTCCTCCATCACCCCACTCTATTATCAATAGGGGAGCAATATGCGGTAGCCGGGTAGTGCACTGCCCTTGAGCGAATCGGTCATGCTCAGTCTTTGTTTCTCAAGGATGATGAACGCATGACCTCCCCCGAACGACGTCTCCTGCCAAACGCTGAGGACAAAACTGCCCTCAAAGCCATTGCTGCGACGATCGTGCAGACCTGCCCGAGTCTGCTCGACGCTGCCCATCAAGTTGCCAACGAAATACTGGCGGACAACGGACTGTCCGGCCTCGATTCCGACCGTGTTTACTTCCACCGTTTCAACACGGCGCAGAGCAGCACGCTGACCTTCACGGGTTGGGAACATTTGCTGGAAAAGCCTTACGAAACGCTCACCCTCACACAGTTGGTGATCCATCGCTTTCGCGCGACTGATCAAGACAACGCAGATCTGCTTGGTCTTTACTGCGGGTTCTACTCGGATGGCCCGGAGGCAGAAAACTTCAATCAGAGCAATGAAGTCCGGTTGCTGGGCAGTGATGTGCTGAAGGCGTTCTGGGACGTCGACTTCAGCGCGCGCTACATAGGCCAACTGACGACTTTCTGGCAAACCTCGTCGGATAACTTCCGAGCCCTGGCAAAGTGCAACTTTCTCAGCCTGGCGGTGCAGGCGCTGCAACAGGGTGACCTTGACGGAACTGACTTTCAGCGCGTCGTCGTCTCGGTAATCGGGCCCGTTACCTGGCCCGTTACCTTGCCAATGCTGCAAGCGTTACACCCGGTCGGTGCTGAAGTGCGGGGGCTGGATCTCGATGGCCACGTAGCCTCCAATGCACTGCGTCTGGTGGAAGACAGTGGCCGCCAGACCCTTTACTTGCCAGGCGAAGCCCAGACATTCCTCTTGATGGAGAATGAAGCGGATCTGCATTGGTGGATGCTGGAGCAGATGAATTCAGAGGACAAGCGCACGGCTTTTCTCAAGCATTTCCCGCTGGCTGACCGCAATCACTTGACCGAAAACCTCACCGATCTGATGAACCGCCTGGTGAGCACTTGGGGTCACAGCGATCATCAAATGATCAATCGCAGCAACGTCGCGATCAGCGGTGACGCATTCACTTGGTTGAGCGAGTCGACACGTACGGCCATGGTTGCCGAGGCGCACCTTGTACTCACTTCCAACAGTCAATTACGCAAAAAACTCTGGATCGGTTATTTGAGTGCCGGTCTGAAAGTATTCGGCCCTATGGCAGCGGTGGGCTGGCCTTTGGCGTTGCCTTTGATTGGCGCCAGCATCGCGAACATGGGATTGAACATTGATCAGGCCATCAACGGCACTACGCCAACCGAACGCAAAGCCGGTGTTACCGGAGCAGCGCTGAATGCGATCGACATTGTGTTCAACATTCCGTTTCTGATCAGCACGGGCGCGCAACTTGAAGTGGGCCCGCAGGTGGAGTTTGCCGAAGCGCAAGAAATGCTCGGGTTGGTCGAGTTCACTGCGCCTGACGCACCCTTCTTGCCGCCTGTGGATCAACCGCCAGTCGCGACGATTGATCCACAGGCGACCGTTGAGCTGGCAAACGAAATCGCCACCGGGACCACCATCGCATCCACCCGGCAGTTGGCCACGGCGGCTGCGCGCCAAGGTTGGTCTGTTCCAAAGATTCCTGCCAAATATCGATGCAACGAGCTACTTGCCCAGCGTTCTGCAGAGGCAGCTCCAGGCAAATATGAGGGCATTTACCGCCTGGACAAGGAGCCGGGCTATGCCATCGAAATGGAGGGTGCGGCTTACTACGTGCGCTACTTTGCCGACTCCGAAGACACTGGCCACTGGGCCATCGTCAATCCCGAGCGACCCAATCAGTTCGCTTACTCGTTGCCAGTACGCTTGAGTAGTAGCGGCAAGTGGGAACGCATACCCGCGTTGCGCCTCAGGGGAGGCGGCCAATGCGTGGGCAAGGCCTGTTTACTGGGCATTGACCTGCCCTCGTCCTCATCCTCGGCCCCAGCCTCATCAACCCCGTCAGCGGAGCTTCCCCTCGTTGAACCGGTTTCACCGGTTGCGCGACCACTGCGCCTGGTTACGCCCCTGAACGACATCGTAGGAATGGACATTGCGAAAATGAAAAGATGGGCAATGAACCTGCCCGAGACTTTCGCCGAGCTCTCCAGCGCAAACCGTGGTAACCCATCAACTGCCGATACGTACGCGGCCTATTTTCGCGAAAAACGCTCGTTCCTGCTAAACGAGGCCAAAGAGTATTACTCAGAGCTGAACTGGACCAACCTGCCCGCACGGCCAGTCATCCCGCCAATCGATGCCGAGATGCAGACGGCTGAGTTGATTGATCGCATCTTTGCCAATACCGATGGACTGGTCGTCGGCGAAACCCTTGATCGCATCGCCAGCATGCGTTTCATGATCGAAAACATGCCGGCGTTCGCACGGCATATCGACACACTTTATGTACGTGGTTTGCTGAGCGATTTTGCCCAGGCAGACCTCAACGACTTTTACCTGTCGGGAGAGATGTCAGAGGATCTTCGCGGCTACTTGTCCAGCCTAAGTACCGACCCTGATGACCGATTCAACATGCTTGAACTGATCAAGGCTGCCCTAGCCAATGGCATCCGCAGCCATGGTCTTGAAGTCGCACACAGTTACAAACTGAAAATACCGCTGACTTCGATCGAAGAGCAGATGATCCACGCCCGGCTCGCCTCTCAAATCATGTGGGGTGACGAGCTCCTTAACAGACCCGGAAAATGGGTTGCCCTGGTCGAGGCAACGAACACCAACGCTTTCAGAAATCTGCCAGGCATAAGCGAACTCAGGGGCGGCATCGGTTTACGTATTGAAGAAGCGGTGCCCAGCGAAGTGCCCGGAGTCAGTATCGACCCGGGACTGAAAGTCACTCGGGGCCCGTTTGATAACGGGGCAACGACGCGCAACTCATCCGATATTCTATTCGCCGATCTGCGCTTGCAGATCGAAACACCTATGCCGCAATGGACTGAGGCAGCAGAGAACACACTCCTCAATCGCAACGGCATGTTCATGCTCAAAAAAATGCAAAATACCTACATGCTCGTGCGTCGCGACAGCTCCAGCAATATCGTTCGAACAATAGTAAATTGCAGGAATGGTCAGTTTTACATCTGGGCACAGTCGATGCCCCGGATCAGCGGCATCATGTTCCGTAACCTCGGCGCTTTATCCCAGCGCCTGATAGAGATCGGCTTGACCCTGCAAAGTCGCTTACCCAACTAACCCGTTTTCAAGGCATGAAACGAAAAAACCCTTGGCTTCAGGCCAAGGGTTTTTCGTTAATCAACGAGTAGTGAGATCATTCCCACTCAATCGTCGCCGGCGGCTTGCTCGACACGTCGTAAGTGACGCGGGAGATGCCTTCGATTTCATTGATGATGCGGCCGGATACGGTTTCCAGCAGTTCGTAAGGCAGGTGAGCCCAACGCGCGGTCATGAAGTCGATGGTTTCTACAGCACGCAGGGCCACAACCCAGGCGTAACGACGGCCGTCGCCAACAACGCCAACCGATTTCACTGGCTGGAACACGACGAAGGCCTGGCTGACCTTGTGGTACCAGTCGGCTTTGCGCAGTTCTTCGGTGAAGATGTGGTCAGCGCGACGCAGCAGGTCGGCGTATTCCTTCTTCACTTCACCGAGGATGCGCACGCCCAGACCCGGGCCAGGGAACGGGTGACGGTAGACCATGTCGTACGGCAGGCCCAGCTCCAGACCCAGACGACGAACTTCGTCCTTGAACAGTTCGCGCAGTGGCTCGACCAGTTTCAGGTTCATCTCTTCCGGCAGGCCGCCCACGTTGTGGTGCGACTTGATCACGTGGGCCTTGCCGCTTTTCGCGCCAGCCGATTCGATCACGTCCGGGTAGATGGTGCCCTGAGCGAGGTACTTGATGTTTTCCAGTTTGTTCGACTGGGCATCGAATACGTCGATGAAGGTGCGACCGATGATCTTGCGCTTCTTTTCCGGGTCAGCTTCGCCGGCCAGGTTGTTGAGGAACTGCTCTTCAGCGTTGGCGCGGATCACCTTGACGCCCATGTTCTCGGCGAACATGGCCATCACTTGCTCGCCTTCGTGCAGACGCAGCAGGCCATTGTCGACGAAGACGCAGGTCAGTTGGTCGCCGATGGCTTTGTGCAGCAGCGCGGCAACTACCGAGGAGTCAACGCCGCCGGACAGACCCAGCAATACGTTGTCGGTGCCGACTTGGGCGCGGATGTTGGCAATGGCGTCTTCAGCGATCTTCGACGGCGTCCACAGGGCTTCACAGCCGCAGATGTCGAGGACAAAACGCGACAGGATGCGACCGCCCTGCTTGGTGTGGGTTACTTCCGGGTGGAACTGCACGCCGTAGTAGCCACGGTCGTCGTTGAACATACCGGCGATCGGGCAGCTCGGGGTGCTGGCGAGGATGTGGAAGTCTTCCGGCATTTTGGTGACCTTGTCACCGTGGCTCATCCATACGTCGAGGCCGAACAGGCCGTCAGCGTCGATGTGGTCTTCGATGCCGTCGAGCAGACGGCTCTTGCCGACCACGTCAACGCGGGCGTAACCGAACTCACGCAGTTCGGAACCTTCAACCTTGCCACCCAGTTGCTCGGCCATGGTCTGCATGCCGTAGCAGATACCGAAGACCGGTACGCCCAGGTCAAATACTGCCTGTGGGCAACGCGGGCTGTCGGCGACGTGCACGGACTCGGGGCCGCCGGCGAGGATGACGCCTTTAGGAGCGAATTCGCGGATCGCATCTTCGTCCATGTCGAACGGGTGCAGTTCGCAGTACACACCGATTTCGCGCACACGGCGGGCGATCAGTTGAGTGTATTGCGAGCCGAAGTCGAGGATCAGGATGCGGTGAGCGTGAATATCGAGGGCCATGATTCAGTCTCGTCTAAGTCGTTCAGAAACAGTCGTGATTCAGAAACAACTCGGGGCTGAATCAAACAGCCCCGGTTGCTTTGCTTGTTGCTTGAAGGCTCAACCTACGCGGTAGTTTGGCGCTTCTTTGGTGATCTGCACGTCGTGAACGTGGGATTCGGCCATGCCAGCGCCGGTGATCCGCACGAACTCAGGCTTGGTGCGCATTTCTTCGATGTTGGCGCTACCGGTGTAGCCCATCGAGGAACGCAGACCGCCCATCAACTGGTGAATGATCGCGCTCAGGGTGCCTTTGTAAGGCACACGGCCTTCGATGCCTTCCGGAACGAGTTTCTCGGCACCTGCCGAGGAGTCCTGGAAGTAACGGTCGGAGGAACCTTGAGCCTGGGACATGGCGCCCAGCGAACCCATGCCGCGATACGCCTTGTACGAACGGCCCTGGAACAGTTCGATTTCGCCCGGCGCTTCTTCAGTACCGGCGAACATCGAGCCCATCATCACGCAGGAAGCACCGGCTACGATGGCCTTGGACAGGTCACCGGAGAAACGGATACCGCCGTCGGCGATCAACGGTACGCCAGTGCCTTCAAGGGCAGCGGCGACGTTGGCGATGGCACTGATTTGCGGGACGCCGACACCGGCGACGATACGGGTGGTGCAGATCGAGCCTGGGCCGATACCGACCTTGACCGCATCAGCGCCAGCTTCGGCCAGAGCCTTGGCTGCGGCGCCGGTGGCGATGTTGCCGCCGATCACCTGCACTTCAGGGAAATTCTCTTTAACCCAGCGAACGCGGTCGATCACGCCTTTGGAGTGACCGTGCGCGGTGTCGACTACCACGACGTCCACGCCAGCGTTGACCAGAGCCGCTACACGGTCACCGGTGTCTTTACCCGTACCGACCGCAGCGCCAACGCGCAGACGACCTTGATCGTCCTTGCTGGCCAGCGGGTAGGCTTTGGCTTTTTCGATGTCTTTGACGGTCATCATGCCTTTGAGGGCAAACTTGTCATCGACGATCAGAACTTTTTCCAGACGGTGCTTGTGCAGCAGCTCGCGGACTTCGTTCTTGTCGGCGCCTTCACGCACGGTGACCAGACGCTCTTTAGGCGTCATCACTTCACGTACGGTGGCTTCCAGACGGGTTTCGAAACGCACGTCACGGGAAGTGACGATGCCGACCAGGTCGCCATCGTGCAGGACCGGAACGCCGGAAATGTTGTGCATGCGGGTCAATTCGAACAGGTCACGTACCGTGGCATCAGCCTCGATGGTGATCGGATCCTTGACGACGCCGGCTTCGAACTTCTTGACCTTACGCACTTCGGCAGCTTGCTGCTCGATGGTCATGTTCTTGTGGATAATGCCGATGCCACCTTCCTGAGCCATGGCGATTGCCAAACGGGCTTCAGTGACGGTGTCCATTGCAGCAGAAACCAGAGGAATGTTCAGCTCGATGCCACGGGTAAGGCGGGTCTTGAGACTGACTTCGTTAGGAAGCACCTCGGAATAACCAGGCACTAAGAGAATGTCGTCGAATGTCAGAGCTTCTTGGCTGATACGCAGCATCGCGGGGGCTCCCGAGCGGGAAAATGGAAGCGCGCCATTATAGTCATCCACCCCCTGCTGTTCAATGTAAAACTCAGCTTAATATCAATGTTGCTGATATACGGAGACCCCCGCCGCTACAGCTCCACCTTGACCCAAGAGACAGGTTGATCGAGCCAATCGGCGAACTCATCGATAAAGCTCTGCTTGAAGCCCGCCTCCAGCCAGTTATTGAAGATGAAGCCGAGGTTGGAAAACCCGCACTCCTGCAGGTACAGGAAGCCGTTGATGTCGTCTTCGTGACCGCATTCAGGGCAGGTGAAGTTGTCGGTGCGCCCCGGCATCCAGTCTTCGAGGCTTTCAAACAGCGCTTCGCCGATCTCGCGACGACACTCGGCACAACCAGCCTCTTCGAGAAAGCCCTTGGCCGGCGTGTAGATGCAGCGTTTGGTGACGATCTCCAGCCCGTTGATCGGCTCACCAAATGGCAGCGCTTGCGGGTGCAGGACCACGGCGCGGGCGCCATCGGCAATCGCGTAAGCCATGCGGTTGCCGGTGCGGCCACAGGTTGTCAGCTCTTCTTTGATGATGTTCTTGCGCACCAGCCAGCGCACGATCGCCCGGGCCCGGGGTTCGTGGACCGGCAGGGTGGAGATTTTCGGGACGATGATGCTTTGCGAATTCATGGGAAATCCTGCGGTGTGACTTCTGACGCCTTCGCGAGCAGGCTCGCTCCCACAATGGAATGCAGTTCCCTGTGGGAGCGAGCCTGCTCGCGAAGAGGCCCTAAAGGCCGGCAGCTTAATCCCTGACAAAATCCGGTCAAGTGCTGAGGTAGCGTCCGATCAACGCCAGCCCGCTCGCCAGCACCAGCCATGTCACTAGCCGCACAAACGCCTCGCGCGACAACTTCATGGTCAAGCGCCGCCCGATCCACAACCCCAGCACCATGGCCGGCAACAAACACAAGGCCAGCATCAATAAGGGTAGCTCGGCATACACACCGGCGATGGCAAACAGGCTCAAACGCACCACCGTGCTGCAACTGATCAGCGCACTTTGCGTCGCCCGCGCAGCGTCTTTCGGCAGTCGACTGTTGAGATAAATCGCGTATAGAAAGCCACCACTGCCAAACAGCGCGCCGAACAACCCGCCCACCGTGCCCATCGGCACTGCCCAGGCCGCCGACAATTGCGCCGGCCGGGCTTTGACCCACAGGCTGTAAACCGCATAAGCGCTGATAAACAGGCCCATCAACAACAGCAACAGATCGGATTTCAGATTAAGCAGGAAAATCACTCCCAGCGTGCAGCCCAGCGCCATGCACGGCAGTAGCCGCAACAACTCCGGCTTGGCCACATCCCGCCGCGACGGCAGCAGGTTGCCGAACGCTGCAACGAAATCCAGTAGCACCAACAGAGGCACAATCTTCGACAACGGCATGAACAGAAGCAGAATCGGCCCCGCCACCAGTGCGGTGCCAAATCCGGCAATGCCGAACACGATGTAAGCCGATGCGATGCCCAACCCAATCACAGCCCAGCCGCCAGCGCCCCACGCCCATTCACTCAACAACCCCGCCACACTCATCGATCCGCTTCCTTAATAAGCCTGAGATGACTTTAGCCAGCGCCGAGGGTTGCGACTAATATCTTCAAAGTCGATCACCCATCTCAAAAAGGCATAACTGGTGCTTTCAACCCGTCAATTGCGTTACTTCGTCGAAATTGCCGAATGTGGCAGTTTCAGTGCTGCGGCTGAACGTTTGTTCGTTGCGCAATCGGCGCTGAGCCGGCAAATCAAGGACATGGAAACGCGCCTGCAAACCCCGCTTTTCGAGCGCACCGCGCGCCAGCCTCGCCTCACAGCAGCGGGCGAAGCGTTTTTGCCGCGAGCAAAAAATTTGCTCAATGAGCTGAGCAAGGCTAGCGCCATGGCCACCGAAGTCGGCAATGGCCAGTTCGGCACCTTGCGCCTCAGTCACTCCAGCACTGTGTCTATCAGTGGCCGGCTGCTCAGTGATCTCGGCGCTTATCTGCAGCAACAGCCTGGCGTTTCACTGGATATCGGCAAACTCTCTTCGGAAGCGCAACTGGAAGAACTCGTCGAAGGACGCCTCGATGTCGGCCTGCTGCGCCTGCCAGTGTTGCGCCAGCGCGAAGGTATTCAGATTGTGCCGCTGTTTACTGAACGGTTGCTGTTGGCAGTGCCGATGAATCATCGATTGGCCGAGGCTGAGCGTGTCGACCTGGCCCAACTGAAGGACGAGGCATTCATCTCGATCCCGCATCCGCAACGCGGCGGTCTGAGTTATCTGTGTGCTGAATTGTGCATGCGTCAGGGCTTCTTTCCGCGAGCGGCGCGGGTCATGTCGCGCAAGACCACCCAGCTCCAGCTGATTCAGGCCGGATTCGGCATCGCCCTGCTGCCGGAATCGATGCAGGACATCGCCCCAAGCGGCGTACGATTTCTGCCGCTGACCGATCCCGATTGCCAAAGCACCGTCGCCCTCGCCTACCGGCAGAATCCGACCCCGCTGATCCAACACTTCCTCCAGACCCTCACCAATCCCCCTCGTGGGAGCGAGCCTGCTCGCGAAAGCGGACTGTCAGCCACTGAAGATGTCGAAGGATAAGAAGCTTTCGCGAGCAGGCTCGCTCCCACAGGGTTTTGTGCGGTGTCATGGTGATTCGACGGCAAATGCCTTTAAACTGCGCCCCATGATTAAAGATCCCTTTGCAAGACTTGGCCTGGACCGTGAGGTCCTGACCGTCAGCCAGCTCAACGGCCGCGCGCGGGTGTTGCTCGAAGACGTGTTCAGCAACATCTGGGTCGAAGGCGAAATCTCCAACCTCGCGCGCCCGGCGTCCGGCCACATCTATTTCACCCTCAAGGACAGCGGCGCGCAGGTGCGTTGCGCGCTGTTCCGGCAGAACGCTGCGCGAGTGCGTCAGGCGTTGAAGGACGGCCTGGCGGTGAAGGTGCGTGGCAAGGTTTCGCTGTTCGAAGGCCGTGGCGACTATCAGTTGATTCTCGACACTGTCGAACCTGCCGGTGACGGTGCACTGCGTCTGGCCTTCGATGCGCTGAAGGAAAAGCTCAGCGCCGAAGGTCTGTTCAGTGCCGAACGCAAAGTGCCGTTGCCCGCGCATCCGCAGCGCATCGGCATCATCAGCTCGCCAACCGGCGCGGTGATTCGCGACATCATCAGCGTATTCCGCCGCCGTGCGCCGCAGGTGCAACTGACGCTGATTCCGACTGCCGTACAAGGCCGGGAAGCCACCGCGCAAATCGTCCGCGCGCTGAAAATGGCCGATGCCCGTGGTTTCGACGCACTGATCCTCGCCCGTGGCGGCGGCTCGCTGGAGGACCTCTGGTGCTTCAACGAAGAAGCTGTAGCCCGTGCCGTTGATGCCTGCGTGACGCCGATTGTCAGCGCCGTCGGCCATGAAACCGATGTGTCGATCAGCGACTTTGTTGCCGACGTGCGCGCACCGACGCCGTCTGCGGCTGCCGAATTACTCGCGCCCGATTCCAGTCATCTGATCCGTCAGGTCGAAAGCCTGCATCGGCGCTTGGTGATGCGCATGCGCGACCGTTTGATGCGTGATCGTCTGCGCTTGGAAGGCATGGCCCGTCGCTTGCGCCATCCCGGCGAACGTCTGCGCCAACAGGCTCAGCGCCTGGATGATCTGGACATGCGCATGCGTCGGGCGTTCGAGCGCCATCTCAATACCCGTCGCGAGCGCCTGATCCGCCTGGAAACACGCCTCGCCGGCCAGCATCCGGGGCGGCAATTGGCGATGTTGCGCCAGCGACTCGACAGCCTCGCCGAACGCTTGCCTCGCGCCATGCGCGAAGGTCTAAAAAACCGGCGCCTGCAATTGCACAGTCAGATGCAGACGCTGCACGTGGTCAGCCCATTGGCGACGCTCGGTCGCGGTTACAGCATTTTGCTCGATGAGCGTGGCCATGCGATTCGCAACGCTGCACAGACCCACACCGGCCAGCGCCTCAAAGCCAAACTCGGCGAAGGCGAACTGCAAGTGCGCGTCGAGGACAATCACCTGACGCCTGTCACTCTCTCTTTACTGGACTGATCCATGCCGCGCTTTCTCGCTCCACTGTTTTTGCTCTGCCTGACCTTCAATGCCCACGCCGACAGTTACATCACCCGGCTACTGAACAAACCGGTGCCGGGCGGTGTGGCGGTGGTTGATCTGGGCACCGCCGCGCAGGCACCGAAAGCCACGTATCAGGGCAAACCGGTGCTGGTGGTGAAAGAGCAGAACAACTGGCTGGCGATTGTCGGCGTGCCGTTGACGGTGAAGCCGGGCGCGCAGCAGATCAGCAGCGGCGGGCGCAATCTGCCATTCACCGTGGGCAACAAGAAATACCCGGAACAGCGCATCACCCTGAAGAACAAACAGCAAGTAAACCCGGATCAGTCGAACCTCAAACGCATCGAGGGTGAACTGGCCGAGCAGATCAAGGCGTATCGCAGCTTCAGCCCGAACACGCCGAGCAATCTGCTGTTGGACAAACCGGTGAACGGCCCGTTGTCGAGCAAGTTTGGTGTGCGCCGTTTCTTTAATGGTGAAGAACGCAATCCCCACGCAGGCCTCGACTTCGCGGTGCCGGCGGGCACGCCGATCAAGACCCCGGCGGCGGGCAAGGTGATCCTCACCGGCAATTACTTCTTCAACGGCAACACCGTGTTTGTCGACCATGGGCAGGGCTTTATCAGCATGTTCTGCCATATGTCGAAGATTGATGTGAAAGTCGGTGATCAACTGGCGCGGGGCGCGGTGGTTGGCAAAGTCGGCTCGACGGGCCGGGCAACCGGGCCGCACATGCACTGGAATGTCAGCCTGAATGATGCGCGGGTGGATCCGGCGATTTTCATTGGCGCCTTTCAACCTTAAATATGTGTTGAGGCGACCGGCCTCTTCGCGAGCAGGCTCGCTCCCACACTGGATCTTATTCACAACAAAGATCCCCTGTGGGAGCGAGCCTGCTCGCGAAGGCGGCCTATAAAACACCGCCACACTCAATGAATCTTCAAAAACTCAATTGCGCCCCAATCTAACCGCACGCAAACATCAATAAGATCCACCGCCTTAAGCGCAATAAAATCCTGCATAGCCTCGCTTTCCGAGTATTCCTCTCAATTTTTTCCGACTGCTTGCCAACCTCTCCCCCCGCGGTTAGGGTTGAAGGCATGAAAACCTCTCACACCCTCATTCAGCTTCGCCAGCACCGCAGCCTGTGCCTTGTCAGCGCACGACTGCCAGGCTGAATCGCGGCACCTCGTCCCACGCTTTTCCAAGAACATTCGTAACACCGGCAGGCCGCCTCTTTTCGGCCCAGACAATAAGGAATTTCCCGATGAGCATGCTCAAAGATCCGTCTTCGAAATACCGCGCGTTTCCCGTCATCAACTTGCCGGATCGCACCTGGCCGTCGAAAACCATCGACACCGCGCCGATCTGGTGCAGTTCCGACCTGCGTGACGGCAACCAGTCGCTGATCGAACCGATGGACGCGGTGAAAAAGCTGCGCTTCTGGAAAACCCTGGTGCAGGTCGGTGTAAAGGAAATCGAAGCCTCGTTCCCGGCCGCTTCGCAAACCGACTTCGACTTCGTGCGTACCCTGATCGAAGAAGGCCACATCCCGGACGACACCACCATTCAGGTGCTGACCCAGGGCCGTGAAGATTTGATCGAGCGTACTTTCGAATCCCTGCGCGGTGCGAAAAAAGCCATCGTTCACTTGTACAACGCCACCTCGCCTTCTTTCCGTCGCATCGTCTTCAACCAGGACAAGGACGGTATCAAGGCCATCGCCGTGAACGCGGCCAAGCTGTTCGTCAAATACGCGGCGATGCAGCCGGACACCGAGTGGACCTTCGAATACTCGCCGGAAACCTTCAGCGCTACCGAGCTGGAATTCGCCAAGGAAGTCTGTGACGCGGTGATCGAGGTGTGGAACCCGACGCCTGAGCACAAGATGATCCTCAACCTGCCGGCTACCGTTGAGTGCGCGACCCCGAACGTCTACGCCGACCAGATCGAGTGGTTCGGCCGCAACATCAACCGTCGTGACAGCGTGATCATCAGCCTGCACACCCACAACGACCGTGGCACCGGCGTCGCCGCTACCGAGCTGGGCCTGATGGCCGGCGCCGATCGCGTCGAAGGCTGCCTGTTCGGCAACGGCGAGCGTACCGGTAACGTTGACCTCGTCACCGTCGCTCTGAACATGTACACCCAGGGTCTTGACCCGCAGCTGGACTTCTCCGACATCGACGGCGTGCGCAAAGTGGTCGAAGAGTGCAACCAGATTCAGGTTCACCCGCGTCACCCGTACGTTGGTGACCTGGTACACACTGCGTTCTCCGGCTCGCACCAGGATGCGATCCGTAAAGGCTTCTCCCAGCAGAAACCGGATGCACTGTGGGAAGTGCCGTACTTGCCGATCGACCCGGCCGACATCGGCCGCAGCTACGAGGCGGTGATTCGCGTCAACAGCCAGTCGGGCAAGGGCGGCATCGCCTACTTGCTGGAGCAGGAGTACGGCATCAGCCTGCCACGTCGCATGCAGATCGAATTCAGCCAGGTTGTGCAGCGTGAAACCGATCGTCTGGGCCTGGAGATGACCGCCAAACAGATTCACTCGTTGTTGATCAGCGAATACCTGCAAGCCAACACCCCGTATGCGCTGGTCAGCCATCGCCTGCAGGAAGAAAACGGCAACAGCGCCGTCGAAGTGGAAGTGGCAAGCAAAGGTCAGGGCGAAACCAACCTGCACTGGCGCGGCAAGGGCAACGGTGCACTGGAAGCACTCGTCGCTGGCCTGCCGATTCCGGTGGAGATCATGGACTACAACGAACACGCGATCGGCGCAGGCACCAACGCCAAAGCAGCGGCGTACATCGAGCTGCGTGTGAACGGCGAACGTGCAGTGCACGGCGTGGGCATCGATGAAAACATCACCACGGCCAGCTTCAAGGCCCTGTTCAGCGCGCTGAACCGCTCACTGAGCCAGCCTGAGGCGAAAGCGGCGTAATCGATCGCTGAAATGCAAAAGGCCCCGGCGTGCAAACTCCGGGGCCTTTTTTTGCTTGCGATCGTTCCCACGCTCTGCGTGGGAACGATCAGTTACCTCAGGTGAACTCGAAGGTGTCGGCATCCAGATTCGCCGGAAAGCGCTCGCGATACGCCGCCAGTGACGTCGCCTCCAAAACCACCTTGAACACCCCGTCCGCCTCCCCCGCCGCCAGCAAGGTTTCCCCCTGGAAATCCAGCACCTGACTGTCACCGGTGTAGGCGAAGCCCTTACCGTCCGTGCCGACGCGATTCACCGCCGCCACATAGCAAAGGTTTTCGATGGCTCGCGCCGGCAACAGGCGATTCCAGTGCAGACGCCGCGCGCCCGGCCAGTTGGCGGTGTACAGCAACAGATCAGTGTCGTGCGCATCGCGGCTCCACACCGGGAAGCGCAGGTCGTAGCAGATCAGCGGACGGATGCGCCAGCCCTTGAGTTCGAACTGCACCTGACGTTCGCCGGGGGTGTAGTGATTGTGCTCGCCGGCCATGCGGAACAGGTGACGCTTGTCGTAATGCAACACTTCACCGTCCGGTCGCGCCCATAGAAGGCGATTGCGATGGCTGCCGTCGGCGGCCTGAATGATCACGCTGCCGGTAATGACTGCATCGAGCTTTGCCGCCTGAACCCGCAGCCATTTGCTGGTCGGGCCATTCTCGGCTTCGGCAAGGGTTTCGGATTCCATGGAGAATCCAGTGGTGAACATTTCCGGCAGGATGATCAGATCCGCCCCCCACGCCTGCTCCAGCAACACCTCGAAATGTTCAAGGTTGGCCTGGCGGTCATGCCAGGCCAGGCTGGTCTGGATCAGCGCCAGGTTCAGATCAGGTAACGCACTCAGATCACGCATAGTTTTGCCGCCGCTTCACGCAACGTCTCCTCGCGTTTGGCAAAACACAGGCGCACCAGGCGCTGGCCTTGCGGTGGGTTCTGGTAGAACACCGACACCGGAATACTCGCCACGCCGTGTTCGCGGGTCATCCACATGGCCATCTCGACGTCATTCAGGTCAGGACGGATCTGCGAGTAATCGACCAACTGGAAGTAGGTGCCAGTGACTCGGGTGAAGGTGAAGCGCGACGGCGCCAGCAGATCGCAGAACAGATCGCGCTTAGCCTGATAGAAACCCGGCAACTCTTCGACGTGTTCCGGGTGCTCGGCCATGTAATCGGCCAGCGCATATTGCAACGGCGTGACGCCGCAGAAACTGACGTACTGGTGGACCTTGCGCAGTTCGGTGGTCAGCGCTGGCGGCGCGACGACGTAACCGGTTTTCCAGCCGGTGACGTGATAGGTCTTGCCGAACGAGCTGACCACGAATGCGCGCTGATACAGCTCTTCATGGGCCAGCACGCTGACGTGCGGCACGCCGTCGAACACCAGGTGTTCGTAGACTTCATCGCTGATCAGGTAGATGTCGCGACCACGGATCAACTCTGCCAGTTGATCGAGTTCGGCACGACTGATCAGCGCGCCGCTCGGGTTGTGCGGGGTGTTGATGACGATCATTTTCGTGCGCGGACTCAGGGCAGTAGCGAGTTGATCGAAATCGATGGAGAAGTCGTTCGGATTCAGTTGTACATGTACGCAACGACCGCCCGCCAACTCCGTCGCCGGTTCGTAGCTGTCGTAGCACGGATCGAACACGATGACTTCGTCGCCGCTGTGGATAACCGCCTGAATCGCACAGAAGATTGCCTGGGTCGCGCCCGGCGTGACCGTCACTTCACTGTCGGCATTGACTTGCACGCCATAGCTGCGAGCGATTTTCGCCGCAATCTGCTCGCGCAGCGCCGGCAGGCCAGTCATCGGTGAATACTGGTTGTGGCCACTGGCGATGTGCCGACCGACCGCATCACGCAGGGACTGCGGGCCGTCGAAGTCAGGAAAACCCTGGGACAGGTTGATCGCTCCGGTCTGGGCCGCGAGCTGAGACATCTGCGTGAAAATAGTGATGCCGACATTCGGCAGCTTACTGGTGATCATCGGGGGTTCCCTGCTCAACACCCGGCTCTGACGACGGCGCGGGAGAGCCCGAGGATAGCCCATCCGGCGCCCATAAAAAAAGGGCGCCGGATGGCACCCTTCTCTCATGTTGATCGTTCCTACGCTCTGCGTGGGAATGCAGCCTTGGACGCTCTGCGTCCACCGCTTATGTGACGCAGAGCGTCACGGGATACATTCCCACGCGGAGCATGGGAACGATCAACGAGCCGCACCTTACTTCTTGTCGCGGCGCTTCTTGCTGGCTTTCTTGTTGTGCGACATCAAGCGACGCTTCTTGTTGACCTGGCGGTCGGTCAGCGTGTTCTTGTTGCCTTCGTACGGGTTCTCGCCGCCCTTGAACTCGATGCGGATCGGCGTACCGACCAGCTTCAGCACACGGCGGTAAGTGTTCTCCAGATAGCGCACGTACGACTTCGGCACTTTCTCAATCTGGTTACCATGGATCACGATGATCGGCGGGTTCGCACCACCCAAGTGGGCGTAGCGCAGCTTGATCCGGCGGTTGTTGACCATCGGTGGCGCGTGCTCGCCCACCGCGTCTTCCAGAATCTGGGTCAGACGGTTGGTCGGCCAGCGGGTGACCGCCGACTTGAACGAGTTCTGTACGGACGCGTAGAGGTTACCCACGCCAGTGCCGTGCAGGGCCGAGATGAAGTGGATGTCGGCGTAGTCAACGAAGAACAGGCGACGTTGCAGCTCGACCTTGACGAAGTCGCGCTCGCTCGGCGTCATGCCGTCCCACTTGTTGATCGCGATCACCAGTGCACGACCGGATTCGATGGCGAAGCCCAGCAGGTTGAGGTCGTGATCGACCACGCCTTCGCGGGCGTCCATCACGAAGATCACCACGTTGGCGTCTTTGATCGCCTGCAGGGTTTTCACCACGGAGAATTTTTCGACTTCTTCGTGGATCTTGCCGCGCTTGCGCACACCGGCGGTGTCGATCAGCGTGTACTTCTCTTCATTCCGTTCAAACGGGATGTAGATACTGTCGCGGGTGGTGCCCGGCTGGTCATAGACGATAACCCGGTCTTCACCGAGCATGCGGTTGACCAGCGTCGACTTGCCTACGTTCGGGCGGCCGATGATGGCGATCTTGATCCCGTCTTTTTCGCTCGGGCCAGGAATGCGCTTGGCTTCCTCGCCTTCGGCAACGATCTCTTCCTCGCCTTCTTCTGGCTCTTCTTCGTCTCTCGGGAAATCACCCAGGGCGATTTCCAGCATCTGGGTGATGCCGCGACCGTGAGCACCGGCGATCGGGATCGCGTGGCCCATGCCCAGAGGGGCGAATTCAGCGCGGGCCATTTCCGGGTCGATGTTGTCGACCTTGTTGGCGACCACGTAGGAACGCTTGTTACGTTTGCGCAGGTGTTCGGCGATCATCTGGTCGGCGGCGGTGAAACCGGCCTTGGCATCTACCAGGAACAACACTACATCTGCTTCTTCAATGGCCAGCAGCGACTGCTCGGCCATTTTTTCGTCCATACCGTGCTCGTCACCGGAGATACCACCGGTGTCGACCAGAATGTAGGAACGCCCTTGCCACTTGGCCTCACCGTACTGGCGATCACGGGTCAGACCGGACAAGTCGCCGACGATGGCGTCGCGAGTCCTGGTCAGGCGGTTGAACAAGGTGGACTTGCCGACGTTCGGTCGGCCCACCAGGGCGATTACGGGAACCATGCGGCTCTCCACTTCGTTATTTCAGAAAATACAAAAGCCGCTGCGAGGCAGCGGCTGGTGCTCGGGGCAACGCCTGTTAGCGCTGCAAGCCCCATGAATCCGGGGCCGCCTGGGGGTTTAACCCCAAGCATAGTTGTTACTTGATGGTCAGGGCTTCCAGTTTGCCGCTGTTGCCATAGACATAAATCGTGTCACCCACCACCAGCGGACGGGCACGCAGGCCGTCGCTGTCGATGCGCTCACGGCCGACGAAACGACCGTCAACCTGGCTCAGCAGGTGCAGATAACCTTCCAGGTCACCGACTGCAACATAGCTGGAGAACACTTCCGGAGCCGACAGTTGACGACGAGCCAGCGAATCGTTGCTCCACAATGCTGTGGTGGAACGTTCGTCGACGCCTTCAACGGTGCCCGAGGACAGGCTCACGTAAACGCTACCGAAACCCTGAGCGATACCGGCGTAGCTCGACGCATCGCGCTGCCAGAGTTGACGACCGCTTTCCAGATCCAGTGCCGCCACGCGACCCTGATAGCTGGCAACGTACAGCGTACCGCCGGACAACAGCAGACCGCCGTCGATGTCGACTACGCGCTCCAGTTCCGAACGACCTTGTGGAATCGCGATCCGTTGTTCCCAGACCGGCACGCCGTTGGAAATGTCCAGAGCGACCACTTTACCGGTCGACAGGCCAGCCACCGCGAGGCGGTTGGTAACCAGCGGTGCGCTGGTGCCACGCAGGGTCAACACGGCCGGGGTGCTGTCATACACCCAGCGCTGAGTACCGGTGGAAGCATCCAGACCGATCAGACGATCGTCCTGAGTCTGTACCACCACCACGTCGCCGTTGTTGGCTGGCGGCGCGAGGACTTCGCTGTTCACACGAGCGCGCCACTTCTCTTCACCGTTGCTGGTGTCCAGAGCAACGACTTCGCCGCGCAGCGTACCGATCAGAACCAGACCGTAACCCACGCCAACGGCGCCGGAGACAGGCAGGTCAAGATCCTGCTTCCATTTCACGTCGCCATTGCCGCGATCCATGGCCATCACCACGCCGGTTACATCGGCGGCGTAGATGGTGTCACCGTCGATCGCCGGCACCAGCATGTTGTAGGTTTCGCCCTGACCGTCACCGATCGAACGACTCCACTGCTTGTGCAGAACCACTTCTTCTTTGAAGTCGGTCAGTTCAGCCGGTGGCAATTCTTTCTTGCTGTTGCTGCTGCAACCCGCGGCCAGAAGGGCCAGAGCCAGCAATGCTGCATGCTTCCAACGGATCACGTCACGCATCCCCTTTGGCCAGGTCGTCGAGCTTGATTTGAAGGCCACCGACCGCCGCTTCATCCGACAGTGCCGCCTTGGCTTTTTGATACGCCTTGTTCGCGTCATCGGTACGGCCCAGCTGTACCAGCAGGTCGCCCTTGAGTTCTTCGCGAGTGGCCAGGAATGCTTTGTCGGCATCACCGTCGAGCAGTTTCAGGGCATCTTCAGCCTTGTTCTGCGCGCCGAGTACCTGCGCCAGACGCTGACGGGCGATTTCGCCCAGCGCCGGGTTGGCCGGTTTGTCGACAATGGCTTTCAGTTCGGCCGCGGCGTCATCCAGCTTGCCGCTGTCGACCGCCACTTTGGCGACGAACAGGCTGCCGTACTGCGCGTAGGCGGAACCGCTGAATTCGCTGTTGAGCTTGCCGGCCAGATCCGCAACGCGGGCCGCATCAGGCTTGCCGTCAGGCGTCAGCGTGGTTTCCAGCAGTTGCTGATAGAGCACCGAGGCGCCTTGCGACTGGTTGCTCTGATACTTGTGATAAGCCTGCCAGCCGAACACGATGACCAGCGCCAACAGGCCGCCAGTGACCAGAGGTTTGCCGTTGCGTGTCCACCAGTCCTTCAAATCCGCCAACTGTTCGTCTTCGGTACTCGACACCCCAATACTCCTTAATCGCTAAATCGGCTGTTTGGACAGCTTCAACCCTGCACGACGCAGGTGGCCAGGTGAGCGGCGAGCGCATCCCAGGCAATGCTTTGTTGTTCGCCCTGGCCACGCAGGGGTTTGAAACCTACCACTTGCTGGGCCATTTCGTCGTCACCGAGGATCAGTGCGTACAGCGCACCGCTCTTGTCGGCCTTCTTGAACTGGCTTTTGAAGCTGCCGGCGCCGGCATTGACTTGCAGACGCAGGTTTGGAAGTTGATCACGAACACGTTCAGCCAGAGCCAGACCGGCCAGCTCGGCTTCTTCACCGAAGGCGCACAGATAGACATCGACCTGACGGGAGATTTCTTCCGGGATCTGCTCCAGGGTTTCCAGCATCAGCACCAGACGTTCGATGCCCATGGCGAAACCGACGCCGGTGGTCGGCTTGCCACCCATTTGCTCGACCAGACCGTCGTAACGACCGCCCGCGCAAACAGTGCCCTGGGCGCCGAGTTTGTCGGTGACCCATTCGAATACGGTTTTGCTGTAGTAATCGAGGCCGCGCACCAGTTTCGGGTTGAGCACGTAAGGAATGCCGACGGCATCCAGACGCGCTTTCAAACCTTCAAAGTGCGCACGGGATTCGTCGTCGAGGTAATCGGCCATTTTCGGCGCATCGACCAGCACCGCTTGAGTGTCGGCATTTTTCGTGTCGAGCACGCGCAGCGGGTTGGTTTTCAGGCGACGCTGGCTGTCTTCGTCGAGTTTGTCGTGGTGCGCCGAGAGGTACTCGACCAGCGCTTCACGATAACGCCCACGGGACTCGCTGGTGCCGAGGCTGTTGAGCTCGAGCTTGACCGCATCACGAATGCCCAGCTCGCCCCACAGACGCCAGGTCATGGTGATCAGCTCGGCGTCGATGTCCGGGCCGTCGAGGTTGAACACTTCCAGACCGATCTGGTGGAACTGACGATAACGGCCTTTCTGCGGACGCTCGTGGCGGAACATCGGGCCGATGTACCAGAGTTTCTGCACTTGGCCACCGCCGGTGATGCCGTGCTCGAGTACGGCACGCACGCACGCCGCGGTGCCTTCCGGACGCAGGGTCAGGGAGTCGCCGTTGCGGTCTTCGAAGGTGTACATCTCTTTTTCGACGATGTCGGTCACTTCACCGATCGAGCGCTTGAATAGCTCGGTGAATTCAACGATCGGCATGCGAATCTGCTTGTAACCGTAGTTATCCAGCAAACGCGCAACGGTGCCCTCGAAATAACGCCACAGCGGGGTCTGTTCGGGCAGGATGTCGTTCATGCCACGAATGGCTTGCAGAGACTTGCTCACTTTAAATCCTTAAATTCGTTCGGCGCTTCAATCAGGCTCAGCCGCGCGCAATAACCGCAGCGTCAGCTTCGACCTTTTCGGCCGCTTTCTGGCGGATCAGCTTTTCCAGCTCGTCCACCAGATTGTCATTCGTCAGTTTCTGCGACGGCTTGCCGTCGATGTAAATCAGGTTTGGCGTGCCGCCGGTCAAGCCGATATGGGCTTCCTTGGCTTCGCCGGGGCCGTTGACCACACAACCGATCACCGCGACATCCAGCGGCACCAGCAGGTCTTCAAGGCGCCCTTCCAGCTCGTTCATGGTTTTCACCACATCGAAGTTCTGCCGCGAGCAGCTCGGGCAGGCGATGAAGTTGATGCCACGGGAACGCAGATGCAAAGACTTGAGAATGTCGTAACCGACCTTCACTTCCTCGACCGGGTCGGCCGCCAGCGAGATGCGGATAGTATCGCCAATCCCCTCGGCGAGCAGCATACCTAGGCCCACGGCGGATTTCACTGTGCCCGAACGCAATCCACCGGCTTCGGTGATGCCCAGGTGCAGCGGCTGAACGATTTCTTTCGCCAGCAAGCGGTAGGCTTCGACGGCCATGAACACGTCAGAGGCCTTAACGCTGACCTTGAAGTCCTGGAAATTCAGGCGTTCGAGGTGCTCAACGTGACGCAAAGCAGATTCGACCAGCGCAGCAGGGGTCGGCTCGCCGTATTTCTTCTGCAGGTCTTTTTCCAGCGAGCCGGCGTTGACGCCGATGCGGATCGGAATGCCGCGATCACGCGCTGCATCGACCACCGCCCGAACACGGTCTTCACGACCGATGTTGCCCGGGTTGATACGCAGGCAGTCCACGCCCAGTTCGGCCACGCGCAGAGCGATCTTGTAGTCGAAGTGGATGTCGGCAACCAACGGCACTTTGACCAGTTGCTTGATCTTGCCGAACGCCTCGGCGGCGTCCATGTCCGGCACCGAGACGCGGACGATGTCGACGCCAGCGGCTTCCAGACGGTTGATTTGCGCAACAGTGGCGGCAACGTCATTGGTGTCGCTGTTGGTCATGCTCTGTACCGCGATCGGCGCATCGCCGCCCACCGGTACGTTGCCGACCCAGATCTTGCGCGAAACGCGACGTTTGATTGGAGATTCGCCGTGCATGACTTATTGACCCAACTTCAGGCGAGCAGTCTCGCCACTGGTGAACGGAGCGATATCGACCGGCTGGCCGTTGTAGCTGACCTGCGCGGCGCGGGCAACGCCCAGACGTACGTTAAGCGGCGGCTTGCCGGAAACGGTGACGCTATCGCCTTTATGCTTCAGACCACTGAAAATCACTTTGCCACGGCCATCGGTCACTTGTGCCCAGCAATCGGCACTGAACTGCAGTTGTACCTGACCATCGCCAACCACCGGAGCAGCCGCTTCTGCGGTAGCTGCTGATGCCGCAGGGGCTACCGGAGCAGTGACGGTCGGCGCTGGAGTGACCGGAGTGTTTGGCGCTGGAGTGGCCGGGTTAGCGACAACTGGCGCTGGGGTGTGAACCGGAGCAGTTGGCGTGGTGGCCGGAGCGACTGGAGCTGCTGGAGCAGTCGCTGGCGCAGCAGCTTCGGCACCGGTGGACTCAGCGGTGGTTTCAGACTGAGGCAGCGCCAACGCCGTTGAAGTATCGGCCTGGTTTTCCTCGACAGCCTGATCTTCCGGCTCGTCAATCGGGTGAATCTGGGTGGTGCCGTCAGCACCTTCGACTTCAACGTGCTCAGGCGCCAGCGACGTCAGGTCCTTGGTGCGCTGGGATGTCTGATCCTGCCACCAGACGAAACCGCCGCCGATGACCGCGATCAGCAACAGCAGGCTGACAATACGCAAAATGGTGTGGGAAACCCGCACAGGCTCTTCGATACGGCCAAGGGCATGCACGTTGCTGCCCTGGGAGTCGGTACCGGTGGACTGGTCGAACTGCTGAACCAGAACGGTCTGGTCCATGCCGAGCAATTTGGCATAAGCGCGAATGTAACCGCGAGCGAAGGTATGCCCCGGCAGCTTGTCGAAAGCGCCGGCTTCAAGATTGCTCAGGGAAGTCACGGTGAGGTTGAGCTTGAGGGCCACTTCGGCCAGCGACCAGCCATTGCTTTCGCGGGCCTGGCGCAGGGTCTCACCGGGGTTAACGCGATTCGCTGCTACAACTTCGGGATGCGCCGCTTTCATCATTGCTCCGACAGGTATTGCTGATATTCCGGCGTACCGGGATAGAGTCGTTTTAATTGCAGGCCATAACTGGCGGCCTTGTCGCGATCTTCAAACACTTTTGCCAGCCGAACGCCGAGCAATAGACTACGTGCATTTTGTTCGGTCAACTGGCTGAAACGGTCGTAATAGTCTCGCGCGGGCACATAATGCCTGTCTTCGAAGGACAACTCAGCCATTTCCAGCAACGCGCGTGGTTGTTGACGGTTCAAACGCAGTGCTTTTTCCAGCTGTTGCTGCGCCAGATCACGCTGACCGAGCTTCGCCGCCGTCATGCCGAGGTTCTCGAACACACGCGAACGCTCAGGATACAGGGTATCGGCGGCGGCCTGTTCAAAACGCTCGTAGGCTTCTTTATAACGCTGTTGTTCGTAGAGAAAACTGCCGTAATTGTTGAGGATGCGCGCATCGGCAGGACGGGAGGACAAAGCCTTGCGGAAGTGTTCGTCGGCCAGCTCAGGCTCCATTTCGGACTGAAACACCAACCCGAGGGCAGCGTTGGCGTCAGGATCGGAACCGTCGATTTCCAGCGCCTTCTTCAGCGGCACCTTGGCACGCTCGGTCATGCCTTGCTGCAAGTATCCCAGCCCCAACTGCACGTAGGCAGCCCGCGCTTCATCGCGGCCCTTGCTGGTCTTCATCGGGTTGTAGTCACCCGACAGGACACAACCAGCACACAGGCTGGCCAACAGCAACAGCAGCGCAAAGCGCAGGGACATAGAGATCCTCTCTTAATTTGTGTTCGCGGCGTTCTGTGCCAGATCGCTGTCGGCGCTCAACTCGCGCACGGCGATGTAACGTTCGCTGCGACGGGTGCGATCCAGCACCTGCCCTACCAATTGACCACATGCAGCGTCGATGTCTTCACCACGGGTGGTGCGGACGGTGACGTTGAAACCGGCCTGATGCAACTGATCCTGGAAACGACGGATCGCGTTGTTGCTTGGCCGCTCGTACCCGGAATGCGGGAACGGGTTGAACGGAATCAGGTTGATCTTGCACGGAATATTCTTCAGTAGCTCGATCATCTCGACGGCGTGTTCAACCTTGTCGTTGATGTCCTTGAGCAAGGTGTACTCGATGGTCAGCACACGTTTCTCGCCAAGGGCGGACATGTAGCGCTGGCACGACTCGAGCAGCATCTTAAGCGGATACTTCTTGTTGATCGGCACCAATTGGTTACGCAATGCGTCATTCGGTGCGTGCAGGGACAACGCCAGGGAAACGTCGATGTGCTTGGCCAGCTCATCGATCATCGGCACCACACCCGAGGTGGACAGGGTCACGCGGCGCTTGGAGATCCCGTAGCCGAGGTCATCCATCATCAGATGCATGGCGGCGACGACGTTGTCGAAGTTCAGCAATGGCTCACCCATGCCCATCATCACCACGTTGGTGATGGCACGGTCGACGGTTGCCGGGACACTGCCGAAAGATTTGTTGGCAATCCACACCTGACCGATGACTTCGGCGGCGGTGAGGTTGCTATTGAAGCCTTGCTTGCCGGTGGAGCAGAAACTGCAATCCAGGGCACAGCCTGCCTGGGACGAAACGCACAGAGTGCCGCGTTTGCCCTGGGGAATGTACACGGTCTCGACGCAGCTGCCGGACGCCACGCGCACCACCCACTTACGGGTGCCGTCGCTGGAGATGTCCTCGCTGACCACTTCCGGACCACGGACCTCAGCAATGGCCTTGAGCTTGTCGCGCAAGGCCTTGCTGACGTTCGTCATGGCGTCGAAATCATCGACACCAAAGTGGTGAATCCATTTCATTACCTGACCGGCACGGAAACGCTTCTCCCCGATTGAGTCGAAGAATTTTTCCATTTCCTGTTGAGTCAGACCCAGCAGGTTGGTTTTTACAGTCGATGTAGTCATGGATTCACCTTCACTCTTAAGCCAATGCTTAGCGAGTGGTTACTTCAGTAGCTGCGAAGAAGTACGAGATTTCACGAGCAGCTGCGGCTTCGGAGTCCGAACCGTGAACAGCGTTGGCGTCGATGGAATCAGCGAAGTCAGCGCGGATGGTGCCGGCAGCAGCTTCTTTAGGGTTGGTAGCGCCCATCAGCTCACGGTTCAGAGCGATAGCGTTTTCGCCTTCCAGAACCTGAACAACAACAGGACCGGAGATCATGAAAGCAACCAGGTCGCCGAAGAAACCACGAGCGCTGTGCTCAGCGTAGAAGCCTTCAGCTTCAGCTTTGGACAGTTGCTTCAGTTTCGAAGCTACAACGCGCAGGCCGGCTTTTTCGAAACGAGTGGTGATTTCGCCGATGACGTTTTTTGCAACAGCGTCAGGCTTGATGATGGAGAAAGTGCGTTGAACAGCCATGGTGTAACTCCAGAAACGGTAATTTGCGAAAAATTAAACCCGCGAATTATACGCGGGTTCTTGGGTATTGCCTAACCTGCGAGGACGATCAGTCCAATTCTTCAGCCCAGAGCGTCTGAACCGCTTCCAACACCTTCTCGCCAACACGACCAGAGGTATTGTCAAAATCCGGCAGCTCTTTGATCCATTGCTGCAGATCGACGAAATTGACAGAAAACGGGTCTACGCCCGGTTTGGCCTCGGCCAATTCTTCTGCAATACGTTGAACATCATTCCAACCGTAGCTCATGACAGTCTTACCAGTCAGTGCGGCGCTTCAGCCGCATGGTTAAGCGAATATTTCGGAATTTCGACGGTGATGTCTTCTTCACCGACGATCGCCTGGCAAGCCAGACGCGATTGCGCTTCCAGGCCCCAGGCGCGATCGAGGAAGTCTTCTTCCAGCTCGTCAGCCTCTTCCATCGAGTCGAAACCCTCGCGGATGATGCAGTGGCAAGTGGTGCAAGCACAGACGCCGCCGCAGGCGCTTTCCATCTCGATGTGGTGTTCGTGGGCCAGTTCGAGAATCGAGGTGCCGGGCGCAGCCTCGACCACCATGCCTTCAGGGCAGAACTTCTCGTGGGGCAGAAAAATGACCTGCGGCATCAGATATCCTCGATTTCATTCAGATTGCGCCCCGACAGAGCGGCTTTCACCGTCAGATCCATGCGGCGGGCAGCAAAAGCATCGGTCACTTGCGACAGACGCTTGGTCTGCTGCTCGATGGCGTAACCATCAGTGCCTTTCATCAGTTCGGCCAGTTCCTGCAACTGCAGATCGATGACCATGCGCTCTTCGGCGTCGAGCAAACGCTCGCCATCGGCCTCCAGAGCGCCCTGCACCGCTTCGATCAAGCGTTGGGCATCGACTTGCTGCTCACGCAGAACGCGGGCGACTTTGTCGTCATTGGCATGCTGGAACGAATCCTTGAGCATCTTGGCGATTTCGCCGTCGGTCAGACCGTAGGACGGCTTGACCTGAATGCTTGCCTCAACGCCTGAACCCAACTCACGGGCGGAAACGCTGAGCAGACCGTCGGCATCGACCTGGAAGGTCACACGAATCTTCGCCGCACCGGCGACCATCGCTGGAATGCCGCGCAATTCGAAGCGCGCCAGCGAGCGGCAGTCACTGATCAGCTCACGCTCGCCCTGCAATACGTGGATCGCCATGGCCGACTGGCCATCTTTATAAGTAGTGAAATCTTGTGCGCGAGCGACGGGGATGGTGGTGTTGCGCGGAATCACCTTCTCCATCAGGCCGCCCATGGTTTCCAGCCCCAGGGACAGTGGAATCACGTCGAGCAGCAGCAGTTCGCCACCATCGCGTTTGTTGCCAGCCAAGGTGTCGGCCTGGATCGCGGCACCGATGGCCACCACTTGATCCGGATCGATTTCGGTCAGCGGCTGACGACCGAAGGCTTCGGCAACGGCTTCGCGAACACGCGGAACGCGCGTCGAACCGCCAACCATGACCACGGCGTGCACGTCTTCCAGCTCAATACCGGAATCACGGACAGCGCGGCGGCAGGCTTTCAGGCTGCGAGCGACCATTGGCTCGATCAGCGCATCGAAGGCTTCACGGGTCAGCTGTGCTTTCCAGTCGCCATAGGCCACTTCAACGCTGGCCGCATCGGTCAGGGCTTCTTTGGCCGCGCAAGCGGTTTGCAGCAGATTGCGTTGTGCGCCCGGATCGAGATCGGCAGACAGGCCCGCGCTCTCGATGATCCAGCCGGCAATCGCGTGATCGAAGTCATCGCCACCCAGCGCGCTGTCGCCGCCAGTGGCCAGAACTTCAAAAACACCGCCGGTCAGACGCAGAATCGAAATATCGAAAGTACCGCCGCCGAGGTCATAAATCGCGACCAGGCCTTCAGCATGCTGATCCAGACCGTACGCCACAGCGGCAGCGGTCGGCTCGTTGAGCAGGCGCAGCACGTTCAGACCGGCGAGTTTCGCCGCATCCTTGGTGGCTTGGCGCTGAGCATCATCGAAGTAAGCAGGAACGGTGATCACCGCACCAACCAGCTCACCTCCCAAGGTCGCTTCAGCGCGCTGACGCAGCACCTTGAGGATATCGGCGGAGACTTCGACCGGGCTTTTCGGGCCCTGCACGGTATCGATGAACGGCATGTGCGATTCGCCACCGACAAAGCGGTATGGCAGTTGCTCGCCCAATTGCTTGACGTCGGACAGACCACGACCCATCAAGCGCTTGACCGACAGCACGGTGTTCAAAGGATCGGAAGCGGCGGCCAGTTTGGCCGACTCGCCGACTTCGACGTGATCGGCGTGGTAACGCACAGCGGACGGCAGGATGACCTGCCCGTTTGCGTCGGCCAACGGCTCGGAAAGACCACTGCGCAACGCAGCGACCAGCGAATTGGTAGTGCCCAAGTCGATCCCCACAGCCAGACGACGCTGGTGCGGTTGAGGACTTTGGCCGGGTTCGGCGATCTGCAGTAGGGCCATCGTGATCAGGACTTATCTGTATATCAGGCGTGCGACCGGAGCGGCACTGGGTTAATCGTCGAGGCGCTCTTCTAACTGGCGCACTTCGTAGGTGAGCTTGTCGAGGAACTGCATGCGCCGCATCAGGCGTTCGGCCTGTTCGCGTTGCGCCGCATCATCCCAACAGGCTGCGAAGCTTTCATTGAGTTCTTCCTGAGCCACTTTCAGGCGCCGCTTGAACACCGCGACACCTTCGAGGTCAGCACTGTCCTGGAGGTCTTCGAGCTCTTCGCGCCATTGCATCTGCTGCAGAAGAAACTCGGGATCATGGACCGTGACTTCCATCGGCACTTCATGCCCGCTGATGGTCAGCAGGTAGCGTGCGCGCTGGGCCGGACTCTTGAGCGTCTGATAGGCGTCGTTGAGCCGCGCAGACTGCTCGAGTGCCGACCGCTGCTCACGCTCGGAAGCGTCGGCAAAGCGATCAGGATGAACGCCGCGCGCCAACTCACGATAGCGCGTAGCCAACTGCTCGAGATCCAGACGGAAACCCGGTTGCAGCTCGAATAAAGCGAAATGACAAGGAATACCCACGACAAGCCTCAGATGTTGAAGCTTTCGCCGCAGCCACATTCACCGCGTACGTTGGGGTTGTTGAACTTGAAGCCTTCGTTCAACCCTTCCTTGACGAAATCGAGCTCGGTGCCGTCCAGGTAGGCCAGGCTTTTCGGGTCGATGATCACTTTTTCGCCGTGACTCTCGAACACCTGATCCTCTGCAACCACCTCGTCGACAAACTCCAGCACGTAGGCAAGGCCGGAACAGCCTGTGGTGCGAACACCCAGACGAATCCCTTCACCTTTGCCGCGCCCGTCGAGGGAGCGCCGCACGTGTCGAGCAGCCGCTTCTGTCATGCTGATAGCCATCGGTGACTCCTTACTCGTCGCCAAATCCAGAAAGTCAGATCAAGCCTTTCTTCTGCTTGTAATCGCGAACAGCCGCTTTGATAGCGTCTTCAGCCAGTACCGAGCAGTGAATTTTCACTGGCGGCAGGGCCAGTTCTTCGGCCAGCTGAGTGTTCTTGATGGTTTCGGCTTCGTCCAGGGTCTTGCCCTTCATCCACTCGGTGGCGAGGGAGCTGGAAGCGATGGCCGAACCGCAGCCGTAGGTCTTGAACTTGGCATCTTCGATGATGCCAGCGTCGTTGACCTTGATTTGCAGACGCATCACGTCGCCGCACGCCGGAGCGCCGACCATGCCGGTGCCGACATCAGGATCTTCCGCGTTCATCTTGCCGACGTTGCGCGGGTTTTCGTAGTGGTCGATGACCTTTTCGCTGTAAGCCATGATTCTCAATCCTCACTCATCAGGGCCGCTCTTGAGACCCTGCAACTGCGCTGCGTAAACCGCCGCGTCGCTACAGGATCTGTATCTGGCGGCTTCTATATTTAGTGTGCCGCCCACTCGATTTTCGAGATATCGACGCCGTCTTTGTACATGTCCCACAGCGGCGACAAAGCGCGCAGCTTGGTAACGGCCTCGCAGACTTTCTGCGCGGCGTAGTCGATTTCTTCTTCGGTGGTGAAACGGCCGAAGGTGAAGCGGATCGAGCTGTGTGCCAGTTCGTCGTTGCGGCCCAGGGCGCGCAGTACGTACGAAGGCTCCAGCGACGCCGAGGTGCAGGCCGAACCGGACGATACCGCCAGATCCTTGAGCGCCATGATCAGCGACTCGCCTTCAACGTAGTTGAAGCTCAGGTTCAGGTTGTGCGGAACGCGGGCGGTCAGGCTGCCGTTGACGTACAGCTCTTCCAGATGCTCGACCTGCTTGTAGAAGCGGTCGCTCAAGGCTTTGATACGGACGTTTTCAGCAGCCATGTCTTCTTTGGCTACGCGGAACGCTTCACCCATACCGACGATCTGGTGGGTCGCCAGGGTGCCGGAACGCATGCCGCGCTCGTGACCGCCGCCGTGCATGGTCGCTTCGATGCGTACACGCGGCTTGCGGCTGACGTACAGCGCGCCGATGCCTTTAGGGCCGTAGGTTTTGTGGGCGGAGAACGACATCATGTCGACTTTCAGTTTCTGCAGGTCAATCTCGACCTTGCCAGTGGACTGAGCGGCGTCGACGTGGAACAGAACGCCCTTGGCGCGCAGCATTTCGCCGATCGCGGCGATGTCGTTAACGGTGCCGATTTCGTTGTTCACGTGCATTACGGAGACCAAAATGGTGTCTTCGCGCAGTGCAGCTTCAATCATGGACGGGGTGATCAGACCGTCTTCGGTCGGCTCGAGGTAAGTAACCTCGAAACCTTCACGCTCCAGTTGGCGCATGGTGTCGAGGACAGCCTTGTGCTCAATCTTGGAGGTGATCAGGTGCTTGCCCTTGGAGCCGTAGAAATGTGCCGCGCCCTTGATTGCCAGGTTGTCGGACTCGGTAGCACCGGAAGTCCAGACGATTTCGCGCGGATCAGCGTTGACCAGATCGGCCACCTGACGACGGGCGTTTTCAACGGACTCTTCAGCCTTCCAGCCGAACACGTGGGAACGGGACGCCGGGTTACCGAAGTTTCCGTCGACCAGCAGGCATTCACTCATTTTTTGCGCAACACGCGGATCAACCGGGGTGGTCGCAGAGTAATCAAGGTAAATCGGCAATTTCATGGACTATCTCCTAAATCAGGGCTGGCGTGCCGCTAGCTCTCTGGCTGTCATTCGACGGCGGACGCTTCAATCTTGTCCAGGCGTGGCGCCTTGCTGTTGCAACGGCGCTGGTCCTGACGCTGGGCTACTTCTTGCACCTCACGGCGAGTCACAAGATCAGCCAAGCTGATACCACTTAGAAATTCGTGAATCTGCAGGCTCAAATCGCACCACAGATGATGGGTCAGGCAGGTGTCGCCGGAATGGCAATCGCCCTGGCCCTGGCATTTGGTGGCATCGACCGATTCATTTACTGCATCGATCACCTGGGCGACCTGGATACCCTGCATCTCGCGGGACAACTGGTAGCCACCACCCGGGCCGCGAACACTGGAAACCAGGTTACTGCGGCGCAGCTTGGCGAACAGCTGTTCGAGGTAGGACAGGGAGATGCCTTGGCGCTCGGAGATATCGGCCAGGGACACGGGCCCGTGCTGCGCGTGCAACGCCAGGTCGAGCATGGCGGTCACGGCGTATCGGCCTTTTGTAGTCAGTCGCATGGACAGTTACCACGGAGTTCAGAATGGGGCGAGTATGCAATTCCCGAGTATTTAAGTCAACTTTAAGACCTAGTACTTTAGTCAGGTTTACCCGCAAAAGAGCGCGCGAATGATAGCAGGGTCTGCGGCCTAATGGCACACCGGTTGACGCAAGCCTCTGTAGGAGCTAGCTGGCTTTGGACTCGTCTTTGCCTTTGACGCAGGCGAAGTCTTCTTCACGCAGTTCAGGCAGATCTTTCGCACAGTAATTGCTACCCAGATCCTTCAGCGCGCCGCACATCCCCTCCAGCCGCCCGTCCACCGCTTGCAGGTGATCGAGCAACTGACCAATGGCGCGCGCCACCGGGTCAGGCATGTCTTCGCTGACGCCGTAGGCATCGAAACCGATCTTCTCGGCCATGGCCTTGCGCTTGGCATCCTGCTCTTCATCGGACTTGACGATGATGCGCCCGGGAATACCGACAACAGTGGCGCCCGGCGGCACTTCTTTGGTCACCACGGCGTTGGAACCAACCTTGGCACCAGCGCCGACGGTGAACGGGCCGAGCACCTTGGCGCCCGCGCCCACGACCACACCATCACCCAGCGTCGGGTGGCGTTTGCCCTTATTCCAGCTAGTGCCGCCGAGGGTCACGCCCTGATAAATAGTCACGTCATCGCCAATCTCGGCGGTTTCACCGATGACGATACCCATGCCATGGTCGATAAAGAAACGACGACCGACCTTGGCCCCCGGATGAATCTCGATCCCGGTCAGCCAGCGACCGAAGTTCGACACCAGCCGCGCCAGCCATTTCAGCTCGTTGCGCCAGAGCATGCCGGCCAATCGATGGATCCAGATCGCATGCATGCCGGGGTAGCAGGTCAGGACTTCAAAAGCGTTACGCGCCGCCGGGTCTCGATGGAATACGCTCTGGATATCTTCACGCAAACGCTCAAACATCATTTAGTCCTTCCGCTTAAGAAGCTCACCACGGGCCGCTTTCTGGGTTTCCGTGAGGATGCCACGCAAAATATTCATTTCCGCCCGGCTGACCGAGCTGCGTCCGTACAACCGACGCAGGCGCGCCATCAAGTGCCGTGGTTTCTCGGGATCGAGGAATTCGATGGCGACCAGTGTCTGCTCCAGATGCTCATAGAAGCGTTCCAATTCATCCATGGTCGCCAGCTCGGCGCTTTTCACCGAAGCCACTTCTTCTTTCTCGATCTTGCTCGGCTGGCCTTGGGCGGCCAGCCAGGCCATGCGCACCTCATAGCTCAACACCTGCACCGCCGCGCCGAGGTTCAGCGAACTGAACTCAGGGTCGGAGGGGATATGCACGTGAAAGTGACATCGCTGCAGCTCTTCGTTGGTCAGACCGGAATCTTCACGACCGAATACCAGAGCGATTTCGGCGCCCTGCCCGGCTTCCTCGACTACTTTGGTGCCGCACTCGCGCGGATCCAGCAGTGGCCAGGGAATGCGGCGGTCACGGGCGCTGGTGCCAAGCACCAGATTGCAGCCGACCAAGGCATCTTCCAAGGTGGCGACGACTTGCGCATTTTCAAGGATGTCACCGGCACCGGAAGCACGAGCATCGGCTTCGTGGTGCGGGAAGACCCGCGGTTCGACCAGCACCAATCGCGACAGACCCATGTTTTTCATGGCGCGCGCGGCCCCGCCGATGTTGCCGGGGTGGCTGGTATTGACCAGGACGACACGAATGTTCTGCAGCAAGGGAGGCGCTCTCGGACACAGGAAAGGGGTGCAAATCTTACAGAACAGCCTACCGTTAAGCTATGAAAGCGAACAGCGTCCTTCACCTGAAGAAAAGTTCTGATAGAATGCGCGGCTTTCTTTAACAACCTTAGGTGACACATCCATGCAGCCCATGCTGAATATCGCGCTGCGCGCCGCCCGCAGCGCCAGTGAACTGATCTTCCGCTCCATCGAGCGCCTGGATACCATCAAGGTCGACGAAAAAGACGCCAAGGATTATGTATCCGAGGTCGATCGCGCCGCTGAACAGAAAATCATCGACGCCCTGCGCAAGGCATACCCGAATCACTCGATCCAGGGTGAAGAGACCGGCATGCACGCCGGCACCGGTATCGAAGGCGAAGAGTACCTGTGGATCATCGATCCACTGGACGGCACCACCAACTTCCTGCGTGGCATTCCTCACTTCGCTGTCAGCATTGCCTGTAAGTACCGTGGCCGCCTGGAGCACGCAGTGGTTCTGGACCCGGTTCGCCAGGAAGAATTCACCGCCAGCCGTGGTCGCGGCGCTCAACTGAACGGTCGTCGCCTGCGCGTCAGCGGTCGTACCAGCCTTGACGGCGCCCTGCTGGGTACCGGTTTCCCGTTCCGTGACGACCAGATGGACAACCTCGACAACTACCTGGGCATGTTCCGCGCCCTGGTTGGCCAGACTGCCGGCATCCGCCGTGCCGGTTCGGCAAGCCTGGACCTGGCTTATGTCGCTGCCGGTCGTTTCGACGCGTTCTGGGAATCGGGTCTGTCCGAGTGGGACATGGCTGCAGGCGCCCTGCTGATTCAAGAAGCTGGCGGCCTGGTGAGCGACTTCACCGGCGGTCACGACTTCCTTGAAAAAGGCCACATCGTTGCCGGCAACACCAAATGCTTCAAGGCAGTACTGACGGCGATCCAGCCGCACCTGCCGGCTTCGCTGAAGCGCTAAGCTTCACGCGAAAGGAAAAAAGCACCCTTCGGGGTGCTTTTTTTATGCCTGGAATTCGATCTTCAGACCACCAAAATCTTCATGTGGGAGCGAGCCTGCTCGCGAATGCATTCTGACAATCAACATTGATGCCCGCTGGCACACCGCATTCGCGAGCAGGCTCGCTCCCACAGGGGGGGGGCACGGTTTAGCCAAAAACTGCGGGCACAAAAAAAGCACCCCGCAGGGTGCTTCTTGTTAAAACAGTCGGTACTTACTGAGCCGGCTCATTCTGCGACAGAATCAGCTTGCCTTCCTTGTCGACCGGAATCTGGTTGCCCGGATCACGATCCATCCGCACCTTGCCCTCCTTGCCATCGAGCGAGTAACGCACGTCGTAACCGACGACCTTGTCGCTGATGTCGTTGACCGTGTTGCAGCGGGTTTGCGTGGTGGTGTAGGTGTCACGCTCTTGCATGCCTTCCTGCACCTTGTTACCCGCATAACCGCCACCGACCGCACCGGCCACCGTGGCAATTTTCTTGCCGGTGCCGCCGCCAATCTGATTACCCAGCAAACCACCTGCCAGCGCACCGACGACGGTACCGGCAATCTGGTGTTGATCTTTTACCGGTGCCTGACGAGTCACTGTCACGTCCTTGCACACTTCACGTGGAGTCTTGATCTGTGTTTTAACCGGTTCAACGGCCAATACTTGCGCATACTCAGGGCCGCTTTTAACCAGGCTGTAGGTGGCAACAGCACCCCCGGCAGTTACACCGACAGCACCCAATACCGCACCAACCAGCAACGACTTGTTCACATGAACCTCCTGACCATCACATGCGGGACGCGCCCGCGCTTCTCCCAGCCTTGGAGCATAAAAAAAGGCGCGAGTTCAACTCGCGCCTTTCTTGGGCTGACAGCCGGGAAAACGATGGCCGTTATGGACGGTCGTCGACTTCCTTCTCGGTGTTGGCCGGAGGAATCAGATCCTCGGTAGTCAGATTCAACCAGATCAGCACCACGTTAGCGATGTAGATCGACGAGTAAGTACCCGCCAGAACCCCGATAAACAGCGCGATCGAGAAGCCGAACAGGTTGTCACCGCCGAAGAACAGCAGTGCCGCGATCGCCAGCAAAGTCGAGATCGACGTTGCCATGGTGCGCAGCAGGGTTTGCGTGGTCGAGATGTTGATGTTCTCGATCAGCGTTGCCTTGCGCAGGACACGGAAGTTCTCACGAACCCGGTCGAATACCACGATGGTGTCGTTCAGAGAGTAGCCGATGATCGCCAGCACCGCCGCCAGCACGGTCAGATCGAAAGTGATCTGGAAGTACGACAGGATACCGATGGTTACGATCACGTCGTGAATCAGCGAAACGATGGCGCCGACCGCGAATTTCCACTGAAAGCGGAAAGCCAGGTAGATCAGGATGCCGCCGAGCGCCAGCAGCATGCCGAGGCCGCCCTGGTCACGCAGCTCTTCACCGACCTGCGGGCCGACGAACTCGACACGCTTGACCGTTGCCGGGTTGTCGCCGCCGACCTTCAGCAGCGCTTCCGCCACCTGATGGCCCAGTTGCGGGTCTTCACCCGGCATCCGCACCAGCAGATCGGTAGTCGCACCGAAGCTCTGCACGATGGCTTCGTGGTAACCCGACGTCACCAGCTGCTCACGCACCTTGGTAACGTCGGCCGGACGCTCGTAGGTCAGCTCGATGAGCGTACCGCCGGTGAAGTCCAGACCCCAGTTCATGCCCTTGGTAGCGACACTGAACATAGCCAGCAACGTGAGGAATACTGTGACGCCGAACGCGAAGTTGCGAACGCCCATGAAGTTGATTGTACGTAACATGGCAGCCCCTTAAATCCACAACTTCTTGAAGTCACGCCCGCCGAAGATCAGGTTGACCATTGCGCGGGTCACCATGATGGCCGTGAACATCGAGGTAAAGATCCCGAGGGACATGGTCACTGCGAAACCTTTGACCGGGCCGGTGCCCATGGCAAATAGAATCCCGCCGACCAACAAGGTAGTCAGGTTGGCGTCGAGAATCGCGGTGAATGCCCGGCCGAAGCCTTCGTTGATTGCACGCTGCACAGTCATGCCGGCGGCGATCTCCTCACGGATCCGCGAGAAGATCAGCACGTTGGCGTCGACCGCCATACCCATGGTCAGCACGATACCGGCGATACCTGGCAGGGTCAGCGTTGCACCCAGCAGCGACATCAAGGCCAGCAGCAGCACCATGTTCACCGCCAGTGCGACGGTGGCGATGATGCCGAAGAAGCGGTAGATGGCGATGATGAACAGCGACACGAACAGCATGCCCCACAGCGACGCATCGATACCTTTGGTGATGTTGTCCGCACCCAGGCTCGGGCCGATGGTGCGCTCTTCAGCGAAGTACATCGGAGCAGCCAGACCACCGGCACGCAACAGCAGCGCCAGTTCGGACGATTCGCCCTGACCGTTCAGGCCAGTGATGCGGAACTGAGCACCCAGCGGCGACTGAATGGTCGCCAGACTGATGATCTTCTTCTCTTCCTTGAACGTTTGCACCGCAACGTCTTTCTCGACGCCATCAACCACTTGCTTGGTGTAAGTGGTGACCGGACGCTGTTCGATGAAGATCACCGCCATGCTGCGACCGACGTTAGAACGGGTGGCGCGGCTCATCAGCTCACCACCGTGACCATCCAGACGGATGTTCACTTCTGGTGTGCCGTGCTCGCCAAAACCAGCCTTGGCATCGGTAACCTGGTCACCGGTGATGATCAGGCCACGCTCGATCTGCGCTGGCGGACGATTGCCTTCACGGAACTCAAAAGATTCGGAGGTGGCTTTCGAAGCACCCGGCTCAGCAGCCAGACGGAACTCAAGGTTGGCCGTCTTGCCGAGAATACGCTTGGCTTCGGCAGTGTCCTGCACGCCCGGCAGCTCAACCACGATGCGGTTGGCGCCCTGACGCTGAACGATTGGTTCGGCAACACCCAGCTCGTTGACGCGGTTACGTACCGTGGTCAAGTTCTGCTTGATGGAGTATTCACGGATTTCCGCCAGCTTGGCCGGGGTCATCGCCAGACGCAGCACCGGTTGACCGTTGAGGTCGGCCGGAACAATGTCGAAATCGTTGAAGTTCTTGCGGATCAGTGCACGGGCCTGTTCGCGGGAGTCTTCATCGCTGAAGCCCAACTGAATGGCACCGCCCAGTTGCGGCAGGCTGCGATAGCGCAGCTTCTCTTTGCGCAGCAGGCTCTTGACGTCGCCTTCGTAGACTTTCAGGCGTGCATCGAGGGCTTTGTCCATGTCCACTTCCAGCAGGAAGTGCACACCACCGGACAAGTCCAGACCCAGCTTCATCGGGTGCGCGCCCAGGTTGCGCAGCCATTGCGGGGTGGTCTGTGCCAGGTTCAGCGCGACAACGTAGTCGTCACCCAATGCCTTGCGCACAACGTCTTTGGCCGGCAGTTGGTCTTCAGCCTTGCTCAGACGGATCAGACCGCCCTTGCCGTTGGCTGCCAGCGTGGCGGCCTTGACGTTGATCCCGGATTCCTTGAGCGCAGTGCTCACACGGTCCAGATCAGCCTGATTGACCTGCAGCGCAGTGCTTGCACCGCTGACCTGAATGGCCGGGTCATCAGGATAAAGATTGGGAGCGGAATAAATCAGACCGACCGCCAGCACCGCCAGGATCAGAATGTATTTCCACAGAGGATATTTGTTCAGCATCACGCCGCCCGTTATGAACGCGGGGCGCCTTGCGCGCCCCGTCGATTGAGTAGAAGTTGTTGCTTCAGATCGCTTTCAGCGTGCCTTTTGGCAGCGTGGCGGCGATGGCGCCTTTCTGGAACTTCATTTCCACGGTGTCGGAAACTTCCAGAACCACGAAGTCATCGGCAACTTTAGTGATCTTGCCGGCGATGCCGCCAGTGGTCACAACTTCGTCACCTTTCTGCAGGCTGCTCAGCAGGTTCTTCTGCTCTTTGGCGCGCTTGGCCTGTGGACGCCAGATCATCAGGTAGAAGATGACCAGGAAGCCGACCAGGAAAATCCACTCGAAACCGCCGCCCATTGGGCCGGCAGCAGCCGGTGCAGCCGCGTCAGCCATGGCGTTAGAGATAAAAAAGCTCATTTAGCACTCCAGTTGCAAATGTTGAATCTTGGGGTCAGAAAACTCAGTCCAAAGGCGGAACGGGGAGCCCGCGTTTGGCGTAGAAGGCATCGACAAAGGCGGCCAATGTACCCTGTTGAATAGCCTCGCGCAAACCAGCCATCAGCACCTGATAATGGCGCAAGTTGTGGATGGTATTGAGCATGCTTCCCAGCATTTCGCCGCACTTGTCCAGGTGATGCAGATAAGCGCGGGAGAAGTTCTGGCAGGTATAGCAATCGCAGGTCGGATCCAGCGGCGATTCATCATGGCGATGGAACGCGTTACGGATCTTCAGCACGCCTGTATCAATGAACAGATGCCCATTGCGGGCATTACGGGTTGGCATCACGCAATCGAACATGTCCACACCGCGGCGCACACCCTCAACCAGATCTTCCGGTTTGCCAACGCCCATAAGGTAACGAGGTTTGTCAGCCGGCATCATGCCCGGCAGATAATCCAATACTTTGATCATCTCGTGCTTCGGCTCGCCCACCGACAGACCGCCAATGGCCAGGCCATCAAAGCCGATCTTGTCGAGGCCTTCCAGCGAGCGCATGCGCAGATCCTGGTGCATGCCACCCTGCACGATACCGAACAGCGCCGCGGTGTTTTCACCGTGGGCATTTTTCGAGCGCTGAGCCCAGCGCAGCGACAATTCCATCGAAACGCGCGCGACGTCTTCGTCAGCCGGGTACGGCGTGCATTCGTCGAAGATCATCACGATGTCGGAGCCGAGATCGCGCTGCACCTGCATCGACTCTTCCGGGCCCATGAACACTTTGGCGCCGTCGACCGGGGAGGCGAAGGTCACGCCCTCCTCCTTGATCTTGCGCATCGCGCCAAGGCTGAACACCTGGAAACCGCCGGAGTCAGTGAGGATCGGGCCTTTCCACTGCATGAAATCATGCAGGTCGCCGTGTTCCTTGATCACTTGGGTGCCAGGGCGCAGCCACAGGTGGAAGGTGTTGCCCAGAATGATTTCTGCGCCGGTGGCAACGATGTCACGCGGCAACATGCCCTTGACCGTGCCGTAAGTGCCCACCGGCATGAACGCCGGGGTCTCGACGGTTCCACGCGGGAAGGTCAGACGACCACGACGGGCCTTGCCATCGGTGGCCAGAAGTTCAAAGGACATGCGACATTCGCGACTCATTCTGTTTCCTCTGGGCCGGTTTCTTTAGGGGCAGTAGGTGCGGGATTACGGGTGATGAACATCGCATCACCGTAGCTGAAAAAGCGGTAACCGTTGTCGACGGCGGACTTGTAGGCAGCCATGGTCTCGGGATAACCGGCAAATGCCGAAACCAGCATCAACAGCGTGGATTCCGGCAAATGGAAATTGGTCACCAGGGCATCGACCACATGGAACGGTCGGCCCGGGAAGATAAAGATATCGGTGTCGCCACTGAACGGCTTGAGCACGCCATCGCGCGCGGCACTTTCCAGCGAACGCACGCTGGTGGTGCCGACAGCAATCACCCGACCACCGCGCGCACGGCACGCTGCGACCGCATCGACCACATCCTGGCCGACTTCCAGCCACTCGGTGTGCATGTGGTGATCTTCAAGCTTCTCGACGCGCACCGGCTGGAACGTCCCCGCGCCCACGTGCAGCGTGACGAAAGTGGTCTCAACGCCCTTGGCCGCAATCGCTTCCATCAGCGACTGATCGAAATGCAGCCCCGCCGTCGGCGCCGCCACCGCACCGAGTTTCTCGGCGTACACGGTCTGATAACGCTCGCGATCCGAGCCTTCGTCCGGGCGGTCTATATAAGGAGGCAACGGCATGTGCCCGACACGGTCGAGCAACGGCAACACTTCTTCAGCGAAGCCCAGCTCGAACAACGCATCGTGACGCGCAAGCATTTCTGCCTCGCCACCGCCGTCGATAAGGATCTTCGAACCCGGCTTCGGCGACTTGCTGGAACGCACATGGGCCAGCACGCGATGCGTATCGAGCACCCGCTCAACGAGGATTTCCAGCTTGCCGCCGGACGCTTTCTGCCCGAACAGTCGCGCCGGAATCACCCGGGTATTGTTGAACACCATCAAATCGCCCGGGCGCAAATGCTCAAGCAAATCAGTGAATTGACGGTGTGCAAGGGCGCCGCTCGGCCCGTCAAGGGTCAGCAGGCGACTACCGCGACGCTCGGCCAAAGGGTGGCGGGCGATCAGCGAATCAGGGAGCTCGAAAGTAAAGTCAGCAACGCGCATGATGGGGTTCGTCTAGCAGGGCCGGAAAGTCTAGCGGAAATATCGAAAATTCTCTATGTACCTGATTGACCGACGGTAATCTCATCTCTATACTTCGCCGCCATTGAGCCCTGATGGCGGAATTGGTAGACGCGGCGGATTCAAAATCCGTTTTCGAAAGGAGTGGGAGTTCGAGTCTCCCTCGGGGCACCACATAGCAGTATCTGAGAGTCTCTACCAGCCTCTCAGACCCAGAGAAACCGGCCACTAGGCCGGTTTTTTTTGTGTCTGCCTGTTTACCCTTGTCTCCCCTTATCCGTTGTATCCCTGTATCCCTCCTTGTATCCTGAGAAAAATACCGAACTTTGGGATACAAGGATGAAGCGCGCAGACATCAAGCGCCGCCCTCTCGCTGACACGACACTTGCGGGATTGGAGCCGGAATCAAAGGAATACCGAGAGCTGGATGGGAACGGCTTATATTTCCGGGTCAAACCGGATGGGGGCAAGTCATGGCAACTCCGGTACAAGCGGCCTGCAGGTAACTGGGCATGGATGGGCCTCGGCGGCTATCCAGAAGTCAGCGGCGCACTTGCCCGCGAAAAGGCAGCCGATCTACGAAAGGTTGTCAGTAGCGGTGCCGACCCTCTTGAACGAAAGCGCTCGGCAAAAGCCGCAATCGATGCAGCTCGAACTCGAACCTTTAGAGCGGCTGCGGAAGCTTGGCTGAAGGCAAAGGAGGAAAAAGGTCTCGCTCCCTCCACCCTCAATAAAATCCGCACCTATCTCGACAAGGACATTCTTCCAGCGCTTGGTGATAAACCTCTGGACGAAATAACCCGAACCGATTGTGCAAATCTCCAGGCCTCCCTCGAAGATCGAGAGGCGCATAACGTTGCTGAAAAATGTAGGACGTGGGTCAATCAGATCTTCGGCAGAGCAATCGGCTTGGGACTGACAGAAAACGATCCAGGTAGCCGTCTACGCGACATCGCAGCTCGAGCACCGAAGACTCAACAACACCCTCATTTGCTAGAGCCCGAACTCGGCGAGTTTCTCACCGCTTTAAAGAATACCCCCAGCAGACTGACTGCACGAACGGCGGCATGGCTCTGCATATGGACAGCCTCAAGGCCCGGCATGGTTCGTCTAGCGGAGTGGAAAGAGTTTGATCTAGATAAAGCTCTTTGGACTACACCTTCATCGAAAATGAAGATGCGCCGAGACTTCGTGTGCCCCCTTCCCAGCCAAGCGTTGGTCGCACTCAAAGAGCTGCACGCTTTGACCGGTCGCAGCCGTTGGCTGTTTCCTGGAGTTGGCGCAAAGAATCCGACTATCAGTGAAAACACAATCAATAAGGTATTCGCAACGATTGGCTACAAAGGACGTCTTGTTGGCCACGGCACACGGCACACGGCTAGCACGCTGCTTCGTGAGCACGGATGGCCTAAAGAACATGTGGAAGCGCAATTGGCCCACAAAGAAGAGGGAATCTCGGGGGTCTATAACAAAGCCCAGTACCTCGAACAACGGAAAACCATGATGCAGTGGTACGCCGATCATCTGGACAAGTTACAGAATGGGAACGTCGTGCCGGGTGAGTTGAAGCAGGCGATTTGACTATGCAAATCCTGAGTCCTCAAAAAATCGGTGTTCCGCGTGTTCCATGTGTTCCGATACAGCTTAAAGCCTCTCATTTCGCGGCTTTCAAGCATGGAACACAACTAGTGCTCAAATGGAACACATGGCCGATGGCACACAAAAGGTGTTCCAGAATCGCCGACACTTTCCTGGAAAATATCATCTCCTCACTGGCGGTTACCAAGGTTTGCCGGGAGCAGATGCTCGCGGTTTTTAGGTCACGTAAACGGGGCGGGGGGATGAATGGTGAGTAAAAAATTTTACTTGGGTGCTCCCCTCGACATTGAAGGCTGGGAGGTTGTCGAGACGCTTGAGCGATTCACACTGTACGACGAATTTGTAGACCGCATTGATGATGCTCTTGAAGTAATCCGACAGGGCCAGGAGCATTGGTTGAGTCATCAGACAAATGGAAAATGGTCGGTTGAATCCGTTCGTGTCCTGGCTAATGTAAGACCACTTTCCTACAACATACTCAAACAATTTGAACGCTTCACGGACGACTTACCCCGCTGCGTTCGCTGGACATTAGGGGAGTCTTCCAATTCGGCTATCACCGATAGCCAGTACATTGCCGCGCTGGCGATTGATCAAGCTTGCCGTGTCATTGAGACGCTGGAGAGGTGGTTGCGTGGCTTCGATGAGGATCTATGTGCGGGAAACATTGAGAATCTGACGGCTCTGATTGCCGGTGCGTCAGACGACATTACGGATTTTGTGGAAGAGGTACGCCGCGAGAAACCGCATCTGGAAATCGAAGCACGTGAGGCGGTCGCGGATCTGATGGGTACAGCCCGGTATTACATGACCTTAGCGAACGTTTACGCCTCTCCGCTTTTGAGCAGCGCAGATAAGATCCGGATTAGTGCAACTGCGCGCAAAGCGGGCAACAGCTCGGTAGCCATACGCCGTGAAGCCTCGATAGATCGCAATGAGAGCATTTGCTCCCACGCTAAGCGGCTGCTCAATGATGGGCGGCCAGAAAGGGAGATTGTTGGCATTATTGTTGGCACCGACTCTGCGCTAAAAATGCCAGGAGGGACCGCCAAGCTTTCCACAAAACAAATTCGCAATATTCTAGTCGCCGGTGGAATATTTCGTGCGGACAAAGATAACCGTTAAAATAAAACCGACTGTCTACTTAGCATAAAAATATTTGGGAGCAAGAGAGTTGTTTAATCGCTTTTTGATTTGGACGGGCATATTGCGACCGGTAGAATCGTTCGCGGACATAGTCTTAAATAACAGGAGAGCTAGGAGTTTTGCAATCGCAACCAGCGCGCTTGCACTGATCTCTATTGGGATTAATTACGCCATGTGGATTTTCCCCATATTCGAAGACCCAGACTTTGGAAACACAGCAGTAAGAAGCTATCTTTCTACTGACTTCTATAAGACCGAGTCCGAAGAAGCGGTAAGACAACTGGGGCTTTACAACGAAGGAAATATAAACGGAAGGGCAATCGACCTTAAATTTTTCTACCCTTTCCGAGGGGTAACAGTAAAACACGAAATGACCCTGGTTCCACGCGAAGAAAAAAAACCAGACGGGGGGAGTAAGTATAAATTTGAAAATTCTTTTAAAATCTCACTAAACCTACTTGATCTAATGCTTTTCATCCTCCTACTCGGAGGCCTGTTAGCGGTCGGCGTTTTTGCGATATTAAATCGACCGCCAAAGGCGTTAGTTGAACGCGAAGAGTCTATTTTAAAGGATTTTTTCTCTATTGATGACAAAAGCCCGCCCACTGAAGATCTAGAAGACACGGACCGTTTTACATTAGTTGAAAAAATCTGCGCTCGCTTCCATCTCGTGGTGAAACAATTGCAATCTCGTCACGGAGGGCGCGACGGCCTAGAAATTAACGATGAGTACGACACCCAGGATCTACTGCACGCACTTCTGCATATCCATTTTGACGATATCAGACCTGAAGAGTGGACGCCTAGTTATGCAGGCGGTGGATCTAGAGTAGACTTCTTGTTAAAAGACGAAAAGATTATTATTGAAATAAAAAAGACTAGACCTACTTTAAAAGGCAAGGATGTAGGCGCAGAACTAATCGTCGACTCACAGAGATACAAGGCACATCCAGATTGCAAAAAACTTCTTTGCTTTGTATACGATCCGGAGGGATGGATTTCCAATCCCAGAGGCCTGGAAAATGATCTTAACAAAAAGGAAGAAAACTTCGAATTAAAGGTGTTAATCATACCGAAAGGCCATTAAAGCCTCAACCACACTAGCCAACTCGGAAGCAAGGCTAAATGAATATTTTAATTTTAAATATAACATTTAGCCCGCCCCCCACACTACAAAAACTGAAAACCAATTTAATACAATTAACCTTTCGAGTCTTTCGGATCATCTTTCCGCTGATAGGTTCGCTCCTCCTGAAACTTTCCATCCTCTTTGTGTATTTTCACCGACCCCGTTTTATCAGACATGAACTCTCTTGTTTTTTCGATAATCTGCTGTTTGGTTTCAGCACTTTTTGACGGACGCTCGTTTCCCTCTTTGGTTAAATTCCACTTGTCTCCATTTTTTGTGATGTGATAATTATCCATATAACCTCCGTTCTCTATTAGCCGGGATTCAGTGAAAACCACACAATCCGAGAAGCAGATAAAACGTTAGTAGATGAACGAGCGATTGTCCAATCCCAACATACTGGCTAAGTTATTTCTCTCGCTCATGACCTATGGATGGAGTCGGACGCTAAGTGCGGCGGCTAATGTTCACATAATTATTTTTTCCAGTGTTCACTAGTTTCGACCGATCAACGAGAGGAACCGTCCGCGTCGGCTTTCTGATCAATTCGCATGTTTAAACGGAAGTGAACCCCCGTTCATTTCCCTTTCCCCACTTAGCGTTAGCCCTGTAACCCTCTACGACTACAGGAAACGCTCAATGACTGGCACGACGCTTCAATCCATCATCCCGCTTTCACCCTCCGCCACTGATTTACTCACCCCCGATCAAGTGGCAGCCACTCTGGGTCTTTCGCATCGCACGCTCGCCGCTTGGCGCAGTTCGCGCCGCAATCCGCTGCCGTATGTAAAAGTCGGAAGCCGCGTGCGTTATCGACCTAAGGATGTATCTGCGTGGCTCGATAGCCGCACGCGTAGCGCTGATGGAAGTGTGAGAAACGTGCAATGAAAACCTCTCGCCTCCACTCCTCTGCAAACGACTCCACACCAAGCGACCCATCGCTGACGCTCATCCGAATCGCCGAGGTCATGGCCATCGTCGGTCTCGCACGCCCCACCATCTACAAGCTCATGAATGAGCCTGAAAGTGGCTTTCCTAAAACCGTAAAGCTCACCAACAGCAACGCCCGTGGCGCCCCGGTCGCCTGGGTTTTGTCGGAAGTTCAAGCGTGGGCACGTGGTCGCATTGAAGCACGTGATGAGGTGGCCGCATGAGCCGCTCGATTGCCAATCAAGCCTTGATGCATCCCTTTTCAGTGCTACGCCGCATCGGCTTTTCAGCCGCCACGATGCAGCGCCTCGAGCGCTATCGCGGACGACAAGACAGACAGGGTCGCGTGGTCAGCGTACTTAGCTGGGCCGACGGTACATGGTGCGCCCTCGCGCTTCATTGCGAAAAATTTGGTGCGGTGATCGTTGATGAAGGCCAGCAAACGGAAGCCTACGAAGACGCCCGCTCCATGATCCATGACGGCTTCCTCCCCCTGCTCAACCTGCGCTGGGAAGCCCACGCCTGAAACGAAAACGCCCCCGGCGGCAACCGGGGGCGTTTGAGGTCAATCTGTATGCCCGGTCAATTTATGTCGCATCAAAAAAATGCGCAAGGCTTCGTGCCGGTTGCGCTAATAAAATCTCGGGGTTATTCTGCCGGTGTCGCTGCAAATTCAGTGACCGGGTTTGGCGACCCGAGATACTTGGCGCACAGGCGCCCCATACGACAGCAGGCGCTTTTTTTGTGCCCGCCGTTTCGTGTTATGGCAGCTGTGCGTGGGAGACCTTCGGGTCTGCCGGGTTCCAAGTTCCCGGTTCGCCAACCTGCGCACAGCTGCCACCTTAAATCGTTTGGCGACGATCAGTGGCAGCTCCATCTTCAAACTTGGAGCTACACCTATGCACGCCCTCATTCCGTCCAAAAATCGCGCCGCTGCACACCGTGCAATGGCTCTCGCCGCTCTACACGCCAACTCCAGTCTTGCTACACGTCTCGCCCGCTACAACGCACACATGGCCAAAGCTCGCGCTCTCGAAGCCGCAGGCGGTGCCCAATGAACAACGCCCTGAGTTTTGCCCTGCCCGAAGACATTCTCAGCGTCAGTCAGCGCGCCGGGGCTGGTGTGCCGATTGACGCTATCGCCTGCGCAATTGAGCGCGCGGACTCGGTGCTGACGTTGCTCAAAGACCACTTTGAAGGTGAGTCGCGCCTCTCCAACCGTGTTATTGCCGCCGTCATTTGGGATGTTCGCGGCACCCTCGGCTTGATCAAAACCCTCGCTCTGCACGGTGATACCACTTCCGTTCCAGTGGAGCACGAAGGCGGTGCGCTATGAACGCGTTGACCACGATTGGCCGCACGGATTTTTCGCCTGCTAATGCCAGCGGCTTGAAATTATTTCGCGTCAACGCAGGCATCCCCATCGAAGATGCTCTGGAGCTAGCCTCTCAGTTGCAAGACCACGTGAACCTGCTGAACCGCGACGCCGCCATGAGCGATCAATGCGAACGGTTTAGTTGGCCTGCTCTTTATCTAGGTGAAATGGCAAAAGCGCTGCTTGATGACGTGGCTGACACCCTGTTCTCGCCGAGGGCCGACACATGAGCCAGCACCAGAGCAGCAAAACGAAACGTCCGAGCTTCGCCGACGTAAAAGCTGCCTCGCAGAAGGACATTGAACGTGTCCTCGCGCACTGGCTGCCCAACGGAAAGCGTGTAGACGGCGGCAAGGAATACACCGCCCCCAATCCGACTCGCACCGATAAGCGCGCCGGCTCGCTCAAGGTCAATTTGAACAAAGGCACCTGGGCTGACTTCGCTACTGGAGACAAAGGCGGCGACCTGATTGATTTAGTCCGCTACTTGGACGGCGGCACCGATGTCGAGGCGTGCGCGAAGCTCACCGAACTGCTGAGCGTGAGTGTCGGTGCTGCGCGGTCGGCTCCAACTCAAGGTAAAACCAAAGCGCCAACATGGACCGCCATACAGCCGATCCCGGCCGAAGCGATGCAACGTTGCCCGGTCCGCCATCGAGATCACGGTGCTCCGTCGAAGGTCTGGATCTACCGTGACGCTAGCGGTCAGCCACTCATGGCGCTTTACCGCTTTGATCTCGGTCCAGATGAAGACGGCAAGCCTAAAAAAGTCTTCGCTCCACTGACTTGGTGCCAGCGCTCCAACAGCGAAACCACGCAATGGCGATGGCAGGGATTGCCTGACCCCCGTCCGCTCCTGCGCTTGGAAGAATTGGCACTGCGCGATTCTGCACCTGTCGTGTTGTGCGAGGGCGAAAAAGCCGCCGATGCGGCAAGCGAATTGATGCCGGACTTCGTGGCCACGTGCTGGCCGAACGGGTCTAACTCTTGGCACAAGGCAGACCTGGCACCACTCAAAGGACGTCATGTTGTGCTTTGGCCGGACAACGACAGCAGCGGCTCAGCGTGCATGGAAGAGGTCGCCAAAAAGCTGCTCGAGATCGGTGCCGAATCGGTGCGATTCGTTGAACTGGCTACGTTCAAGCGCAAACCCACGCTAAAGGATGGTCTAGCCGCGTTTGCCAAAGGTGGTAAGTGGGACGAAGGCGACGATGCCGCCGACGCGCTGGCCAAAGGTTGGACGGCAGCACACGTCGCCGAGCTGGAGCGCAGCGGTGAGTTTTTCGTCTCCCTCAAACACGAGCAGTCCGACGAACCTGTAGAGCCAAAAGCAGCAGCCAAACAACCGGCAAAATCGAAAACAGATTTGCTGCCCGGTGGATTTCGACTGGCCCCCGAAGGCGTGTTCTATACCGGCGATGATGGTGAGTCGCGGCCAGTGTGTTCCTCCTTGGAGATTCTTGCCCGCACTCGCGATGACAAGGGTCACAACTGGGGTTTGCTGGTTGAGTTCGACGATCCAGACGGCGCTAAAAAGCGCTGGAACATTCCCGCTCGTAACATGACCGGTGACTTCGGCAAAGACGTATTAGGGCCGCTGGTAGATATGGGATTGCGCTTACCTGGAACGCGCTCAGGTCGCAATGCGCGCAACGATCTTCAAAGTTATCTGCAAGGGTTCGACAGCAACGAGCGGGCACGTTTGGTCACTCGCCTTGGATGGCATGGGCCTGCATACCTGCTGCCTGATCAACAGATTGGTAACAGCCATGAGCACTTATTCTTCTGCGATTCCGGGGCGCAGCTGCCACCTATCAGCGAGGCAGGGACGCTAGAGCAATGGCAGCAGCAAATCGGTGCTCTGTGTGCTGGCAATCACCGCTTGGCGTTTGTTGTGAGCGTGGCCTTTGCCGGGCCGCTGCTGCACTTGTTAGGGCATGAATCAGGTGGCTTCCATCTGTATGGCGACAGCTCCGGCGGCAAGACGACTCATTTACAAGTTGCCGCGTCGGTCTACGGCGGGCCGAGATTGGTCCGGTCGTGGCGCTCTACCGACAACGCGTTGGAGTCGATTGCCGCCGCACATTCGGACGGCGTCTTGGTACTCGACGAAATCGGTATGTGTGATCCGCGCATCATCGGTGAAACGGTGTACATGCTCGGCAACGGCACGGGCAAAGCTCGCGCCAATGATCGAGGGCTAGCGGGCCGTCAGGTGCAAGAGTGGCGTTTGCTGTTTCTTTCGACCGGCGAAAAGACACTGGCGCAGCACATGGCCGACGCGAACAAAGAGCTAAAGGCAGGGATGGAAATCCGCATGCTGGCGGTGCCTGCGGATGCGAGCAAAGGCCTGGGCATGTTCGACGTGCTGAACGGGTTCGAAGACGCCGCCGCCCTGTCGGACGCACTCAAAGCACGAGTAGGCAAATACTACGGTACGCCGCTTACCGCATTCCTGTCAGCGCTGTGCAAGCCCGGTGAAATGCTCGGCTGGACAGCCATGCTGCGGCGCACGGTAGAGCGCTTTATCGCCAAAGCGCTTCCTGCATCCGCCAGCGGACAGGCGCATCGAGCCGCTGCTCGCTTCGGTCTCGCCGCTGCTGCCGGTGAACTGGCGACGGCACTTGGTGTTACTGGCTGGCCGGAAGGTACTGCGACCACAGCGGCGCAGGTTTGCCTCAATGCTTGGCTCGAAGAGCGCGGCGGTGCCGGGAACATGGAAGGCGACGCCATTGTGAGTCGATTGCAGCAGGTCATCGAGCGATTCGGTGAAAGCCGCTTCACCCGCTGGGACGGTCTTGCCGCCAAAACAGACGATCACGCACCACGGACCACCGACCGCCTCGGCTTCCGGCGCACAGTTGAACACGGCATGGGCGATGGCGTTTACACGTTAGTCACCTACTACTTCTTGCCCACCGCGTGGAGGGCGGAAGTGTTCAAAGGCATGAGCCTCACCTTGGTCAACCGGGAACTAATCGAGCGCGGGATTCTGGAAGCCAGCGCGGAAGGTCGTGCTGCGCAATCGGTGCGGCTCCCCGGGCTCGCCAAAACGAGAGCGTACGTGGTGCATGCCAACGCCCTCCTCTCCTCTGAAACCGAAGCCGCGTGAAGTTGGCCGATCGAGGAGAGCTGCCGGCCGCCTCGGGTCTGGCCCGCCCGGAATAATGCGTACAAACACCACAAATTTTGATATGGAAGAATTCTCATGAGCGAACTTCAAAAGCAACTCAAGCACCATCAAGCGGAACTGGAACGTCTCAAAAAGGCGCTACCGAATCTTAGCGCGGCGGCAAAGGAGGCCAAACGCTTCCACGCAAACAACCGCATCAATAGAGCGCCTTATCCTCGCGAAATCACTGATGCGTTTGATAACGCTAAATCTGCTATCGAGGGTCACGCTTCCGAGATCAAGCGTATTCAAAGGCTGGTCGACTGGGAAGATGGCACCCGGTTCGCGAGCGCCAACATCAAAAAGGCTCAGAAAGAAATCGGTCAGGTACAGAGCGACCTGCAAAAGCTGCAGGACAAACGCCTAAAACTATCGACCAAACTGCAAAAGCTAGAGGATGAGAAACGAGCCGAAGTCGAGAAGGCCCAATATGCAGAGAAACAAGCCGCGGCGAGTTATGCGGTAGCTCTCAGTGACGGAGACGACGCAGATGAGCAGCGTGCGGAGAAGGTGCTGCGTCTCGCCTCCGAAGCACTGGCAATGGTGACACGTGGCAAGCGAGGATTGGCAGCGACCGCGCAGGCCTTGAAAAACGAAGTCGAGAAGCTCGATGTGGAAATTGCAGAGATCAGAGAGGTTTTGAAAGATCTTCGTCAGCGCCAGCTACGCGTAGCGCGGATCATGTGGGCTGACCGCATGGACAAGGCCGCTCAGGAGTTCGCCACCGTTGCGGCACACTTGGAAGCCACCGAGAAAGCCTTGGGATGGACAAGCTCGTTGAGTGAGCTCTATGTGCCCTTGCAAACCCCGCATGGGGCTTCGTGCATCAGCGAGAAGACAATCAAAGATAAAGCCTATGCACTGTCCATGGAGCAGTTGCTAGCCGCATGACTCACCGCATCGCCGATACCTACGGTGTTGCTTTCCACCCTTAACCGGATCACCAAATCGCGGAACACCAAACGTGTTCCGCGTAACTGGTGTTCCGGTTATTCGTATTTGGTGTTCCGCCTCTGAAAGCCCCGTATTTCGTGGCCTCCGACGTTTCTGGAACACATGGAACACGTGGAACACTGCCTTTTCGCTACCTACGGATTAGCTTTCCCCTCGCCCCTTTTCACGGCGTGAACCTTCAGCGCTAATGGACGCGACGGATAGCTCCGGTTCTGCCGATTGCTGTGTGCGACTAGTCCCAGGCGAAGAGCCGTAGCGGCAGATTTTACGGGTCCTCCTGAAGGGGGGCCACCTACACGGGTTATCAGACTCGCAGATTTCCTCCAGCTAAGATTTCTGTAAGGATGTCCGTCTTTCTTCCACTTCGGACAAAAATGTGAACACATGACAACGTTGAAGATGGAGGACCGCCGCGCTCGAACAGAACCTTGAGCTATTAGCATGGGTTTTTTGTAACCGCTAGCAGTGTAGAGTCTGAACGTCGCAACATATTTTGAGCTGATTGAATCGCCCAAAATGAGCTCATTTAAAAACCGTTTTTCCGATTACAAAAAAAGCAATTATTAACTTCGATGAACTCACACTAGTCAAGGAATGGCATGAACGGGAAAACCAAAGAAAACAGTCAACCACTGCGCAACGTACAAGGCTTGATACTAAAACAAAAGATCCCTTCATTGAGTACCGCACGAAGCCAAGCACAACTTAAAGACTTCGACAGTCTTTTAAAATGGGCTGCCACCGCCAAAAAAAAAGGAAAATACATTTTCCAAGAGCGTCTAAAAGCACTATTCCCGAGGACATTTAAAAGACTAAAAAGTGACTTAATCTTAAAGGATTCGAATGTAATTTGCGAAACAGCATGGGCATGCTCGCTTATAAAAAACAAAAGCTCTCATATAAAAGAATTTTTAAAAATGAGTAGCGAATTGGAGCTAGCATACTGGAAAGGAGATTTCGAAAGCTGCAACACAACCTTAAAAAATATCGAGGACAAATTTGGTGTATCGCTGTGGCTGATCGAAGTAAAAATGGCGATACTTCAAGCCTCAAAAGGTCTAGTTGAACAGAAAAAATATTTATCAGAAATAAAGAAAACAGCAGGAAAGCATGTAAGTTATTACGGTTGGAATTTTAGTTTTAGAAATGAAGAAGCTGTAACTCCTGCCCGTTACATCAAACACATCCGCAGCGCTTCACGTGAACTAGAAAAATCTGGACAACAGACTTCCATTCTCTACAAAACTTTACCCACAGAAGTAACAAGCGAATGGGAACTACAAGTAATCCTTCAATTCGAAAGCAACTCCAGCATCATAGATTTATATTCAACATTTATAGAGCTTGGCATTGACTTCGAAACATCTAAATCTTCAAACTTAAAGGATCTGCAAGCGATATTTAACACAAAGCTATTAGAAATACTTCCACTTACAGAAGACAAAAGACTATTCAACTTACTCAAACCAAAATCAGATATTCCAAAAAATACTGAATGGGAAGATCTAATCAAGCTGTTTCTAACCGGACAGTGGGAAAAGTGCCTGGACATAATAAGCAAAAACAAAACATTCTCCAACTCTCCCCAAACAATAAGTATCGAAGCTGATTGCAGAATCTTTTTAAATCTCACATCAACATTTGACGTCAAATCAAAGCCTAGAGCTGCCATCCTAAATGCGTTGATTGACATCAAAAGAAATGGAAATGCGGCGGAAAAATCTCTTGGCTATCTATTCAAACTCAGGCTCAATCTTCGACGCTTTGATTTTGCCTCAATAATTGATAAATGGCTAGATGACGTATTCTTTCCATGGACAGCCAACGACAAACATAATAGAGCATCACTCCACATCTATAGTAAAGACCTACCTTTCGACTTATTTGATCACAAACCAAACGACGACTGGAATAAATACTTCACACTACAAGTAAAACTGAAAACTCTTTCAGAAAACAAAGATTTTCATGAAGTCATAAAAGAGACAAACGAATGGAGATCCATAGAATGCTTCCAGACAAAAAAAGTAGCGATACTCTATCGACAACATGCCTTATTGAGTCAGAAAAACTACAAACTTGGCATTCAAGAAGCCTCTTTACTATTAATTGAAAACTCCTCACTAATAACTCACATACCAATGAAAGAGTACGTGAATGCTCTAGATAAAGACCTGAGAAAAGAACTTGCAGGAGAAATATCTGTCCCCATCCTGCTCCACATCGCATCGAAGAAAATCAACAAAAGCTATGAAAAAATAAGCTCATATGCTTATGAAGATTTCCTGCTTTCACATAAACATAGGAAACCCTCGGACCTAGCAAAAAATTTGAAAGATCATTGTCAGACCTCTTTAATCTACTATTTAAAGTTTATATGCAAAGCTGAAACCATGAAAGTGTCTAGAGTATTTAAAAGCTCGCTCGACTTACAAAACGAAAGACTTCTTGTATGTCTAATGCTTATTAAGCTAGACCATGAAAACAAAGACCCCTATGAGACAGAAGTCCGCGAGATAACTCGCGCTCAAACAGTTTTCGAAGGAGTTAGGCATGTTGAAAAAAGCAAAATATCTATTGACTCTGCAGGATTAAAACGCTGGGCTGACGCTAACCTTAGCGAAGACTTCAATAGATTAAAAGGCTTATTGCTAATCGAGGGCGAATCAAAGAAATTCAATACGGACACAGACGACAAGGAGCTTATTAGCTTCGTATCTTCGAGCAACAATAAAGATGAACTCTTTTTTCCCGATAACGAATCGAGATTTTCTCTAATCGAGCTTTACTGGTTACTACTCGTAGAATTTTTATTCAACTCCGAATATGGCCTTGATTGCTACTTAAGCATGAGGATACGACATGGTGTGCTAAGCGGTCAGCTTAGGGGGGCGCTCGAAAACCAAAAGATCCTAACGAAACGCTCATCTGATGGTAAAACATACTTAAGCAACAAGCACTGGACCAAAACACTATCAGAAGAAAATTATAAAAAAACTGAAGAAGTAGACGAATTATTAAAATCCTTTTCTAAAGAGCTAGACGACTCAATCTTCCATTTAGTTAACGAAAAAATACAAATAGAAGACGCAGAAAAGCCGGAAGGTTGGTTCAAAAAGTCCTTTACCTCGGCAGATTTATCGGTACTTCACAAAATTGTCCGGGAAAAAGAATTCAACTTCGCCAACTTCTTCGAGGCGAGCACTCACATTTTTTGGCGCGGGATTAACAAAAGCTTAAAAGAAATAAATCAGCATCTAGAAATTGACACGAAGAAACACGCCACTGAAATATTTGAACGCCTCAGCAAGTCCATCTTGGATCTAGATCCGAACGAGCCGCCACTCGGCCTCATGCGTGCAATTACGGAGGCGAAAACATCGTACTACCAGTCACTAAATGTTGTAAAAGAATGGTTCAGCCTGCCATCACCATATGAACCGCCCGTATTCTCCTTCGAACAGCTCGTAAGAGTAGGGCTAGAATGTGTTAAAAAAATAAAACCTGGGTTCGAGCCGACAATAACGATTACAGGAGCCAGTTTAAACATAACAAGCATGCTCACGTACTTCTCAGACATATTCTACGTCATATTCAACAACATAGAAGAATACTCACTCATAGAAAACCCAAAAGTTAATGTTGAATCAACCCTATCAGGAGACATATTAGCTGTAAGAATTATCAATGAAATATCCCCGAGCGCGAAAGATGATTGCAGCATTGAGCGTGTAGAGGAAGCAAAAGATCTAATAAGATCTGGTGATTATCGAAAAAAAGTAAATGAGGAAGACCTCAGCGGCTTTAGCAAAATAAAAAATATAATCGGGGAAGATAATTCTTTAACTTTTGACTTCATTGACACCTCCAGCTTCTCAGTTCAGTTCACAACGCCGGTTAGAAGGATTACGACATGAAAATTCTTATCGTGGAGGACGACGAAAACAAAAGAAGCCAACTAAATGACTTTCTCGAAACTAGTTTTCCAGATCTCACAATAGTAAATGCATTTTCAATCCAAAAAGGATTGGACTATGTATTTGACGACAATATTGACTTAATAGTTCTCGACATGACATTACCTACATACGATGTCACGCCAGACGAACCAGGAGGTGGTACGAATATTTTCGGAGGCTGTGACTTCTTATCCCAACTGGATAGATTCGATATAAAGACACCGGCAATCGTAGTCACACAATTCGAAATTTTTGGATCTGGATCAAAGACGATGACTCTCGAGGGGCTCAGAACGCTTCTAGAAACAGAGCACTCAGAGAATTGCTACGGCTTAGTTTATTACAATGCATCAAGTGAAACATGGATCAAGGAGTTAGACACTCTCTTGAAATCTCTTGTGAAGAAAATAGGGACTGATAAAAAGTGAGCGCAAAAATAATATTAGTAGACGACAACCAAGAAAAAGTAAAAAATATACTTCGAAGTATAGACGGGGTACCAGGTTACTCATCAAGAGATATAGATGTTGCAAGAACGATAAACGAAGCCCGAGAGCTTTTGGAGCACAACGACTATGAGTTGATGATTCTTGATCTTTCACTTCCAGAACGACTAGATTGCGACCCTCACGCAAGTGGCGGCGTAGATTTACTTATGGAAATTGAAGAGCGGGCTATATATAGCTCTCCTCGGGAAGTAATAGGACTCACCGCGTTCACAGCAATTAAATCAGACCACCAAAGCTTTTTCGACAAACGCTTGTGGAGCGTTATGATGTATGAGGAGGGATCTGAAAAGTGGGTCGGACAGCTTCAACAAAAGCTTAAACAAATTAAAACCTCGCTTTCAGTGAGAAACACAACAAAAAATTATGATTCCGAGATCTGTGTAATTGCTGCATTGAGCAAACCAGAACTCAGCGCACTGCTTAATGTAAAAAGTTGGAACTGGAGCGATTACGAAATCGCGAACGACCCTACCAATTACTACAAGGGTAGCTTAAAAGACGGAAAAGATATTTACGCCGCAGCCTCTCCAAGAATGGGGCTACCCGCAGCGGCTGTGCTGGCACATAAGATGATCAATAGATTTCGGCCGAAATATCTAGTAATGATCGGTATCGCTGCAGGAATCGAAAATAAAATCAACATCGGAGATGTTATTGTTGCTGATCCTGGCTGGGACTATGGAAGCGGAAAGATCACAATTGACGACGATGGTGTCTCAGTATTTGAGCCTTCTCCTCATCAAATCGCTTTAGATCCTATTGTAAAAAAACAATTTGAACGGATTGAGAAGGACCACATTGCACTATCTACAGTATATGCTGAATGCCCTACTCATAAACCTGACACACACCTTAAAGTCCATATAGGCCCTTTCGCGTCAGGCGCTTCAGTTATTGCTGACCCAGCAGTAACAATCAAACTGAAAGAACAACATCGTAAAATTATTGGATTCGACATGGAAAGTTACGGAGTGATGACTGCCGCCAATGACTGCGATGAGCCAAAGCCGAAAGTCATAATAATTAAATCTGTGTGTGACTTTGGAAACTCGCATAAAGATGATTTGTTCCAGCCATACGCTTCTTACACAAGTGTTGCCTTGTTTAAAATCTGGGCGGAAACCTATTTGTAAGTCATTACTTTTTCAGACAAGAGCATGCAGTTTATCTGCATGCTCGTACACTTCGTTGTGACGTGACGAACACAGCCCTAGAACACTAACTGTAAGTTATGGCACCTCCCACTACAACGGTCCGGCGGGTTTCCGACCCCGTATAGAAGGAATACTCCCAGGGTCCCCAGCGGTATTGAGACCTGCTCGAGCATCACAGCACCAGCACACGGTCGGTTAGTTCAAATGTATACTCGCTGCTGGCCAGAAAGGTTGGAGTGAATCATGGAAGACAAAGTCTTATTAGTTTCAGTACTTAAACGTATCAACGAGAACCAGCTTGCGTTAGGTGCAGCCGTAGAGGAGCTTTCAAACTGGGTAGAGCAACGAGGCTCAGTAGACGTGGCCGATAACGTTCGAGGCGCCCTAGCTGCACTGGATAGGAATGAAGGGTTTCTCACTCTCGCACTCATCTCACTTTCTGCTGAGGCCGGCTCTGATGGAAAATTCGAATAACCAGGACGTTACGTCCAGAAATCCACCCTCGACGCTCTTCAAATATTTGCATCCCGACCGGATCGATGTGTTGGAGGCGTGCAAAATTTGCTTTGCCTCTCCACTCAACCTCAACGACCCATTTGAGTTAAAACCACCTATCCGCCTGTATGAGACAGAAGAGACGATGTGGGCAACACTCGACCTATTACTCCCCAAAATGGTCGAAGAAACGTTTGCAGGATTGCCACCAGCCGCAAGAGCCTTGATAACCAAAGAGCAAATCGAGTCCCGAGCGCGCTCTCAAATGCTGTCTAAAAATGGTGGAATCGTCAGCATCCTCAGGGACTTAACACCTGCCCTCCACTCTCGATTCAAAGAAGAAATGGAAAAGAAGGTCGGCATACTCTGTCTGACTGAGACACCTGACGACCTTCTGATGTGGGCGCACTACGCTTGCTCCCATGAAGGGTTCGTAATCGAATTCGACACTGAGTCTGCTTTCTTCAATCAGCGGCGCAGTCAAAAAGATGATTTCAGGCACCTCAAGCCGGTCCAATACTCGACTGTCAGACCCCCACTGACCTTCGATAATGGAAATATCACAGCGATGTTGACGAAAAGTGAGCATTGGTCATACGAACGCGAATGGCGGATGATGGTCGACTTAAGCGACTCAACAAACACCCTATCTTTTCACGGCAAGACCTATCACCTCTTCGAATTCCCACCCTCTTGCATTACATCAGTGATACTGGGTGCTCGAATGCCCGAAGCGATCAGGGCGGGATTTCTTGAATTGATCAAAGAAACTCCGACGCTTTCACATATCATTTGTTACCAAGCCTCAACCGATGACACCCTTTTCAAGCTGAACATCGATCCCACGTGAAATCGGAGTAGCAGTCATCAACATGTATCCCTAGCTGTATCCCTAACTATGTAATTTGCCTGCAAGCCGCGATTTATATAGAGCGCACGAGTCTCCCTCGGGCACCAAAATTAAGAAAGGTCTTGCTTAGCAAGGCCTTTTTTTTCGTCTGCAATAAAGTGGACGCGCAATGCAGAACGCTCACCACCGCGCGGGTCGCACGTGACATTGCGCGGACTCAGGTGTCGGAGTCAGTTTTAGGCTCAGCCTGAGCACTTCCCCCAAACAACCGCGCCGCTATCGCCCGCCCCCGCTCCAGCCCTTCCTCCGTCAACCAGACCGACTTGTTCCTGTTCACCGGGTTACTGATATAACCCTGCTCATGCAATCGGTTCATGATCTCGAAATCGAATCCTTTCCAGGCATTGCCGTCGTCGGAGCTGAGTGCTGCCAACAGGGCAAGCACGGCGTCTTCCATCAGTTTGTCGTCGTATTCCATGGTCGTCACTCCATTCGTATCCAACAGTTAACGTCGAGTGTGTGAAGGCTCACCATAATACTCACCGGCCTCCGATGGAAATGCCGCTCAATCCCGTGAAGGTTATTGATCGGCTTCAGTGTGCCTTGCCTCGCCTTTGGGCTGCACTTGTTGATCCCGCTCCGTATAATCCCGCCACTCTGAAGGCAGCCCAGCGCATCTTGCACCTAACGGTGGCTGCCTCCAGTCATCAACTCTCACACTGACGGACGTCGCTAAAGGCACCCCATGGAAACGTCACTGGAAACAGTCGCCCTTTTCTCCCTCAAACTTGCTTACGAGGAAGAAGGCCTGAGCCCGATTTTGCGGGACGACATGGTCATGGGTGATTACCAGAAAGACATTTTCGAACTATTGGTGCGGCGTGGGGATGTCGAGACCATTCAGTTCAAGATGAATGAATGCCTGAGCCTGGCGATGGACGCCTTGGGCGGTGTCGAGAAACCGCTGGGGCGCGAGTTGCAGAAGTTGTCCGCTGAGTTCAGCGAGGCGCGCTCGCTGGAGCAGTTGGATCAGCCGCTCCTCGCGCTGAAGGGTTATTTGAAAGACATCTTGTAATGGGCTGAGCCGTTACAGCAGATGCTTCGAGATGTACTTGGAGATCTCCACCATCGAGGTCTTCCCGGTGAATTCGAACTTCACTTTCCCCAGTGACGAGAAGTAAATCTCCAGCTCCGAATCCAGATCGAACGTGCCCGAGGTTTCCACGGAGTAGGCGACGATGTTCTTGTACGGCAAGGACGTGAAATCCTTCTTGCTGCCGGTAATCCCCTGAACGTTGACCGCGATGATGCGTTTGTTGGTAAACACCACGCCGTCACGCATGGCCTTGTAAGAGTCGATCACTTCTTCGCCATCCAGCAGCAGCGCGCTTACGCGTTCGGCGTACTCATCGTTCTGCTTGAGTTTGAAGAAGCCTTTGTTGTTGAAGTCGATCATCTGTCCATCCTCATCTTCAAGAAAACATCCCGGTAGTTCTTTGGTTCAACGACGGGCTTTCAACACGCGGATATCCGTCGGAAACCCATCAGCACCAACAAGTTTTTTCCAGCCCAGATACTGAAACTCACCCTTCTCATCAATGTAATCGCCCTTCTCCACTGATCGGCCGCCAACCACCGCCACGCGTTTCACTTCGCCACAACCGCCGTCCGAAGGCCGAACCGTATAGATCACATACGGCTTCACGTATTGCGTGGCGCGGAAGTATTGGCCACAGATTTCGTCCACAGTGATCAACATGGTTTTCAGGCGTGTTTCGCCGTCGGTGTCTTCGTGCAGTTTCAGGAAAGATATATCACCGACGTCGCTGTAGCCGAGGGCGCGGGCGCGTTGGTAGGCCGGGGAGTTCTGGTGGGCGATGCGGCCTTCCTCCGCGGCACCTTGCATTCTCGCGGCGAACTCGGCTTTGCCTTGGGCGATCATCGCTTCAGCCTGGCCCGCTACGTTTTCGCATTGCGCAAATTCCCGGGAGCCGAGGTGATTGGGCGTCAGGTTCGAGCGGTGTTCATTCATGGTTCGCAGGTTGCTTTCCAGTGCAAACATCACGTCGTAGGCGGTGGTGCGACCGCTTTGCACGTCGGCCATTTTCTCCAGCACGCGCTGGCAGTTGCCGGCGTAATACTTCCAGCTGTTTTCCGGGTGTTCTTGCACGGCGGCGAATGCCGGGGTCATTGCAGCGGCGAGTGTGATTGCGCAGAGCAGGCGCAAACAATGGGTACTGACTGGCATGGGTAGTCCGTTACGGAGATGGGCAGTGGCGCGACGCTACTATTTTGCTATCTTGCCGTCCACTGCCAGTAACGAGGTCGCCAGCTCCTCGATGGAGTCAATTTTCAGAGGGAGAAACACCTTGATGGCCGTGTTGTACTTTTTCGTCTGGGCAGCCATTTGGGCTTGGGTCGTGCAGACCCGTGGTGCCTGGAACCTGATCCTCGCCAACCTGGCGGGTGCCGCCAGCGGCTTCATCGTTGCAATGATTTTTTCGGTGGTCTGTTCAGGCCTTTTCCCTTCGCACGTGTCTCCCTCACCGGAAAATCTTGCCAGTAGCGTGTTGCAAATGATCACCACGTTCGGCGTGTTGGCGGGCGTCTGGATGTGGCTGGTCAGGCGCCCTCGGCCAGAGCATCCGTTGGCTCGCCAACTTTTCGCTGGCATCTGTGGGTTGGCTGCGGGTGTGACGACGCTGGCGTTTTTCGCGCTCAATTTTCACTGAGCACTGCTATCGCCACTGGCATTACACGTCTGTTTTGTTATCTTGCCGCCCATCGTCAGCGTTCACCTTGGGCGTGCGTTGATTTCAGGTTTTGAAGGTTTAAGGAAAGGATCAAATGGAGTTTCTGCGTTTTCTGGCGTTTGTCGCGGTGTGGGGGTTCATGTGGCGCTGGGTGGTCAAGAACCGTGGCAGCTGGAATATTTTCTACGGCAACATCGTCGGCGCAGCGGGTGGTTTCATTGTCGCGATGGTAGTGCTGTCGATCACGTTGTCGTTGTTTCCTTCGTCGCATGACTACGAAGCGGCGCAGGCTGAAAACACGCAAGTCATCGAGCCGACCTCCCTATTGCCTGAAGCCGAGGCAGTCACACCCGCTGCCGAACTGAAGGATGCGCCGGCTTTTGCTGCCATCGAGCCGGATGACAAGCCCTCTCCCGCCGACTCCGCACTGTTGCCGAATTACGCCAGCCGGGCGCCGAAATCAATCGGGTTACAGACCGTGCTGGATCAAAGCGACTATCAGGGGCGCATGGCCCTGGCAGCGCTGAACAAGAAATTGCGCGGCGACGCACAGGCCGACAAGTCGATGATTGCGTATGTCATGTGCAGCCCGTTTGTGACCAGCACGTTGCGCTTTCCCGCTTCGGCGCGTTTCGCTGACAGCAAGGCACTGGTCAGCCACCGCTTCAAGGATCAGGTCTACACCTTCAACAACACCGTCACCGCGCGCAACATGAACGGCGACGATGTCACCTACCGTTTCGATTGCTCGGTGCAAGAGCAGCCGCGAGTTGACGCGCTGCCTGCGCAATGGCGTTTGTTGGCGCTGAAAGTGCAAAAAGCCGACTCTTAAGGCTTATTTAAGGGATCAAGGCGCCGCCTGCGCTATCATCGCCGGCCTGTGCGCCTTGAGCTTTGCCCTCGATGTCCTCGACACCCGCTGACCTGATCCCGCTGCCTCCTGTCCTGGCCGGCCCGCTGTTGCGACGGCTGGAGCCAACGCGCGTGGTCATGTGGCTGGTCGGCACGCGGCCACTGGCGCTGACCTTGCGCCTGCAAGGTGTAGGAGACATTCCTCTCGACGCCGGGAAATGCGCCGTCATTCCCGTAGGTCGTCAGGCGTTTGTTCATCTCATCGATGTTTCTCTCGACAGCGCCCTGCCCTGCGATACACGTATCGACTATGACCTGCTGATCGACAATGCAGAGGGCATCGCCGACTGGGCACCGCATTTGCTGTACGGCGATGCAACCAGTCCGAACTTCGTCCTGCGCTCGCGGATCGATCAACTGCTACACGGCTCCTGCCGCAAACCGCATCACCCGGCGGCGGATGGCTTGCTTTGCGTCGACCAATTATTGGCAACGGAAACCGATCCACAACAACGCCCCGCCCTGTTGATGATGAGCGGCGATCAGGTCTACGCCGACGACGTGGCCGGCCCGATGTTGCGGGCGATTCATGCCTTGATCGAACGCCTTGGCCTGTTCGACGAACACCTCGAAGGTGCCGTGGTCAGCGACAGCGCCAAGCTCTACGAACACCCGGCCAGTTACTACCACCGTGCGGATTTGTTACCGGCGCTGGAGAGCAACGAGACCTTGCGCGAGCGATTTTTCGGCGGTGCGCGTAAGCCGATTTTCACCAGCAGCAGCGCTGACAATCACCTGGTGACCTTCGCCGAAGTCATGGCGATGTACCTGCTGGTGTGGTCGCCGACGGCCTGGTCGCTGATCGATCCGCAAGCGCCCGAACTGACGCCCGAGCGCCTCAAGCGCTATACCCTCGAACAGACTCGCATCGACGCGTTCAAGGCTGGATTGGACAAGGTCGCCCGCGCGCTCGCGCATCTGCCGAGCCTGATGATTTTCGACGATCACGACATCACCGATGACTGGAACCTGTCCGCGCAATGGGAGGAAACGGCCTACGGCCATCCGTTCTCCAAACGCATCATCGGCAACGCGCTGATCGCCTACATGTTGTGTCAGGGCTGGGGCAATAACCCCGATGCCTTCAAGGATGTGCTGGGGAAAACCCTGAGCCTTAGCGCCAGCGGTGATGATCAGTACCTCGATAGCCCGGTGCAGGACGACCTGATCGATGACCTGCTGCGCTTTCAGCATTGGCATTTCGTCCTGCCCACCAGCCCGGCGCTGGTGGTTATCGACACCCGTACACGACGCTGGCGCAGTGAGATGGCGCTCAAGCAACCTTCAGGTCTGCTGGACTGGGAAGCGCTGAGCGAACTGCAACAGGAACTGCTCGATCACCCGTCAGCAATCATCGTTTCCCCGGCGCCGATCTTCGGCGTGAAGCTGATCGAAACGGTGCAAAAAGTCTTCAGTTGGTGCGGTTTTCCGCTGCTGGTCGACGCGGAAAACTGGATGGCCCATCGCGGTGCGGCGCAGGTGATCCTGAATATTTTCCGCCACTCGCGCACACCGGGTAACTACGTGGTGCTGTCGGGCGATGTGCATTATTCCTTCGTCTACGAAGTACTTATCCGACACCGCAAGGCCGGGCCGCGAATCTGGCAGATCACCAGCAGCGGGATCAAGAACGAGTTTCCGAAAACCCTGCTGGAATGGTTCGACCGCCTCAACCGCTGGCTCTACTCGCCACGCTCCCCGCTGAACTGGTTCACCAAACGCCGACGCATGCGCATCGTGCCGTATACGCCGGAACATGCTGAGGCAGGTGAACGCCTATGGAATTCGGCGGGGATCGGTCAGGTGTTTTTCAATGAGCAGGGGCAGCCGCGCGAGATCATTCAGCACAATTCGAATGGCAAGGCGAAGACACGGATGCTGGCGCCGGATCTGGCGGATTATCCGGACTAGCCATAGTTTTTTCCTACACCGGGAATGCCGAATGCCGAATGCCGACAACGCGGCGGTTTCTCACTGCCCGAGACAGTGGACAAGGATTACAACCTTCTCAGAAACGTCTCCAGAGTTCTTAAGTGATACTGAACGTGCTCGCAGTAAGCCCTTCTGCGAAACAACCACTAGTAGGTGTCGCCTTGTCATCCTGTACTCACCTCCATACGTTCTTGGCATCCAGCGAGGATCGAGAGCTAACTTCGCAATCTCGGCAAGAATCTAAGCCTGTCGTGATGATGCCTCTTGGCGAGAACAGCACACTCGAAGAAACAGCCTACTTGATGCGCTCACCCGCAAACGCCGACCGGTTGATCAGATCGATCGGCGAAATGCGCGCAGGAAAAGCCAAAGTCAGACATTTGATCGAAGAGTGAAAATCGTCATGACTGAACGACGCATCCCACACCTCTGACAATCATCTCCACCTCCCGCTCATCAATCGTCAACGGTGGCAGCAACCGTATCGTCTTGCCCCGCGTGACGTTGATCAACAGCCCATGATCCCGCGCCGCGATCAGCGTCAGATCACGCACCGGTTGTTTCAGTTCGATGCCAATCATCAAACCCTGACCACGAATCGCTAGCACATTGGGATTGTCCGCCAGCTCTGCGCTCAAACGAGTTAAGAGCCGTTCCCCCTGAACCCGGGCGTTTTCCAGCAGGCCCTGTTCTTCGATGATGTCCAGCACCGTGCAACCGACCCGACACGCCAGCGGATTGCCGCCGAAGGTGCTGCCATGGCTCCCGGGCGTAAACAGATCCGCCACCCTGCCCCGCGCCAGGCACGCGCCGATCGGCACGCCATTGCCCAGTCCCTTTGCCAAAGTCATGACATCCGGGACGATGCCTTCATGTTGGAACGCAAACCAGCGGCCAGTGCGGCCGATGCCAGTCTGGATTTCATCAAGCATCAGTAACCACGCATGGCGATTGCACAGCTCGCGTAACGCTTTCAGGTAACCCGGCGGCGCAAGCTGCACACCGCTTTCGCCCTGAATCGGCTCAACCAGAATCGCCACGATGCGCTCACCGTGTTTTTGCTGCACCTGTTCCAGCGCTGCGAGATCACCGAACGGCACTTTGAGGAAATCACCCGGCAATTCGTTGAAACCCAGGCGCACCGCCGGGCCATCGCTGGCCGACAAGGTGCCAAGTGTGCGGCCGTGGAACGCGTTGGTCATGACCACTACCAGCGGCTGCTCAATGCCTTTGCGCCAGCCGTACAAACGCGCCAGTTTCAGCGCTGTTTCATTGGCCTCGGCACCGGAGTTATTGAAGAACGCCCGCTCCATCCCCGACAGCTCGGTCAGCCGTTTGGCCAGTTGCTGCTGCCAGTCGATGCTGTACAGATTCGACGTGTGCAGCAGCAATCCCGCCTGCTCGCTGATCGCTGAAACGATCCGCGGGTGCGAGTGGCCGACGTTGGTCACCGCGACTCCGGCCACCGCATCCAGATATTCGCGACCGGCCTGATCCCACAGGCGAGTGCCCAGGCCTTTGGTGAAACTCAGGGCTAGCGGTTGGTAGGTGTTCATCAGGGCGGCGGTCATGACTTCAAACTCCAGTGCAGGTCGGTGTGCTGGCAGTATGGTTAGCCACCGAAACTGGATAAACTCGGCAAAACTTCATTCATTTAAAAGCTGAGCTTGATAATGGACCTGTTCCAGTCGATGAGCGTGTACGTCAAAGTCGTCGAAGCCGGGAGCATGACGGCGGCCGCGTTGCAGTGCGATATGTCGACGACCATGGTTGGCAATCATTTGCGCGCGCTAGAGCAACGGCTGGGTGTGCAACTGCTGCAACGCACGACCCGACGCCAGCGCCTCACCGAATTTGGTAGCGTTTATTACCAGCGATGCCTGGAAGTGTTGGGATTGGTCGCCGATTCCGAACGCCTCGCCGAGCAGACCCTCGATCAACCCCGAGGCATGCTGCGCCTCACCGCGCCGCTGACGTTCGGCGTTGAACGGCTGGCGCCGGCGCTAAGTGAATTTTCACTGCTTTATCCACAGGTCAAACTCGATGTGGTGTTGACCAACACCCGTCCCGATCTACTGGAAAGCGGCCTCGATGTCGCGTTTCGGCTGGGCAATTTCGAGCAGTCCAACCTGATCGCCCGGCCCTTGATCGACTACACCCTGACCGCGTGCGCGTCGCCGCAATACGTCGCCCGGCGCGGCATGCCGAAAACGCCGGAAGACTTGCAACAACACGACTGCCTATCGTTCGCCTATCCCGCCGGTGACGACTGGCAATCGGTGGAAAAGCGCTGGCGCCTCAGCGGCCCCGACGGGGAGATCATGGTCGACGTCAGCGGGCCTATGCTGATCAACAGCTCCGCCGGGCTGCATCAGGCTGCCCGCACCGGCATGGGCATCGTGATGCTGCCGGATGCGCTGGTGGAGCAAGACCTGCGCGAAGGCCGACTGGTGAAAGTGATCGCCGATTTCCAGCCACCCAGCAGACCGATGCATCTGCTGTATGCGCCGGATCGCTATCGCTTGCCGAAACTTCGTCGTTTCGTAGAGTTTGTCATGCAGCGCTGGGGGAAGTCCTGACGTCACCTGCACCAGCCACCCAGGAAGAATCGCTGACAAGGAGCCGAACAGCAGATGAACAACACACTCAACGTACGCAATTTGCAGCCCGCCGAAACGCCATCGGTGAGGCAGTTTCTCGGGCAGCATGGCTGGGGCCATCGCACCGGCTCAGCTGAACACTTCGCCCGGTTGATCGAGCACTCTCAGCGCACGGCCGTCGCCGTCAAGGGTGAGCGCATCATCGGTTTCGCTCGCGGGATCACCGATGGCTTGTCCAACGGCTACCTGTCGATGGTGGTGGTCGATGACCAGCATCGGCGTGCAGGGATTGGCCGCGCACTGGTCGAGCACATCATGGGCGACAACCCGGATATCACGTGGGTGCTGCGTGCCGGGCGCGAGGGCGCTGAGGCTTTCTTCGTCAGCCTGGGTTTCGAGACCTCGGTGATTGCCATGGAACGGCCGCGCCTGAAATAGCGCACGCCGGGAAAAAACTCGACCGGCAGACCGTTGCTCCGTGACAACGCCGCCGCGCTCCCCTAAATTAGTCGGCCTGAAAAAGCCCTCGGTTTTCTCATCTCCACTCAAGTTAAAAAGTAGTGAAATTTCAATGTCCGATTTCAACACCGCTGAATCCGTAGTCACCGAATCGTCCAAAGCGGAATACGAAAACTCCATCAATCTTTCACAACACCTGCCACAAGCCAAAATCATCAGCGAGATGGTCCTGGACGCGTTCCAGTCGACCCGCGAAAGCGACCAGATCCGCGAGCTGCGCGCGGCGATCCGTCAGGCTCACGACAGCTTCGATGACGACAAGGCCTACGAGCTGATGGGCGAACTCAAGGCGCTGAAAGACGCTGAAGCGGCGGACCTCGCCGCCCTTGACGACCTCAGCAGCAAGTTCTCGATCGGCCGCATCCTGTCCAGCTTCAAGGATGATCCGGCGTTCCAGGAAATCGTTTATGGCCTGGCCCTCAAGGTGCTGAACCAGACCCACCAGGCGATCAGCAATCCGAGCGGCGGCAAGAGCAAGGCTGCGAAGAAGAAAGAAGTCGAAATCTTCACCATCAGCAAGGACGGCATCAGCGTGACCTTGCCACTGCGCACGCCACGCTCACGCCTGAACGTTGACCGTGCAGCGCTGGAGTTCCTCGGCTTCACCTTCGTCGGTGAAGGTGAGGAAGCGGAACTGGAAAGCGAAGTCTTCGTTGATAATGCGGGTACAGAGCAGGCAGTGAACCGCAAGAACATCATCACCGCATTGCAACAGCAGACTGCGTTTGATGGCTATAGCATCGCCGCGCAGTAATCCGCAGCGCTGTACGAAAAAGCCCTGCACTGAGATTCAGTGCAGGGCTTTTTGGTTTTCGGCTGGGGATTAGTGGAATGGCGTAAATCCCATCCCCTCATCGGAACGCCGCCCGCCCAGCCCTCTCCCGAGGGAGAGGGAGCCGATTTGCGGATATTGTGGAAGTTCGCCGAAATGAAAGTGCGGTGCCGAATCCACTATCGCCTCAATCTCTCAGGTCGATGTATAGCGCAAGACACCTCGGTCAGTCCCCTCTCCCTCTGGGAGAGGGCTAGGGTGAGGGCAAGCCGTCAAACCACCCTCAAGCCGAAGGATGCAACGCTACAATCATGTCCACTTCAATCGCTGCGTTCTTCGGCAACTGATACACACCGACCGTGGTGCGCGTATGCCGGCCAGCATCGCCGAGCACATGACTGAACACGTCCGACGCACCGTTGGCCACTTCGCTCAGGTCAACGAAATCCGGCGTCGACTTCACGTAAACAGTGACCCGCAACAACGCCTTGATCTTGTCCAGCGAACCGACGGCATCGACGATCAGCGCCAGGCAACGCATCGCACTGATGCTCGCGGCGGCTTGCGCATCCTTGAGGGTCAACTCCAGGCCGACACGCCCCGGGTACTGAATCTTGCCGTTAGTGCGCGGCACCATACCGCTGATGTACAGCTCATCATGATGACGGATCAGCGGCGCGTAATTGCCGCCGGCGGTGTTCTCACCATAGATGTCGTAGTTCAGCTCTTGGGCCAGGGCAATAAAACGCTCGTCGCAGGTCATCCTCTCAGTCATTTCGCCCAGCCTTTTGATCAGTGCATGAAGAAGCTCGAATCACGGCAGTAAAACACCGAAAAAATGGCTTGGTGCTATCACTGTCGGGGTTGGATCCAAATCTAGGGGTTTTGAACTCCACTCGCAACCCTCACCCTAGCCCTCTCCCATAGGGAGAGGGAACCGAACGCAGGATATTGACGACATACACCGACCTGAACGCACTTTACCGAATCCATAATCGCCACGACTTTGCAGGTCGGCGGTGGACTCGAGACAACTCGGTCGGCCCCCTCTCCCTCTGGGAGAGGGCTGGGCGGGCGGCGTTCCGATGAGGGGCTTTACGCCAGGCAACAAAAAACCCCGCACATCTCTCAATGTGCGGGGTTTTTCTTCAAGCCTTTGAGCCTTACGGCGCGTACGTCAGCAGCAGCTCTGCGGGCACCTTGAAGTCCAGGGACATCATGACGCTCAACGCAGTAATGGTGAAGATCGAGAACACGAACAGCTTACGTGCCCAGACCGTGTCATCCACTGCCTTGTAGCCGGTCCAGGCCATGTACAACCAGTACATGCCCATGGCCGCAGCCACCGCGAGATAGCTCATGCCAGCGTAACCGCTGAAGGTCAGCATCAAGGTCGCTACGAGGAACGCCAGGATGTAGAGCAGGATGTGCTTCTTGGCCACTTGGATCCCGCGCTTCACTGGCAGCACCGGAATCGATGCGGCCAGGTAATCGTTGAAGCGGAAGATCGCGATGGCGTAGGAATGCGGCATCTGCCACAGGCTGAACATCACCAGCAACGTCAGCGCGGCCATGTCGAAGCTGTTGGTTACGGCAACGTAACCGATCACTGGCGGCATGGCGCCCGACAGACTGCCCACCAGCGTTCCGTGAACCGACTTGCGCTTGAGGTACAGGCTGTAGAAGCCGACGTAGATGATGAAACCGATCACCGCGAACAAAGCGGCCAACGGGTTGGCCACCTTGTACAACAACGCAACGCCGAGAACACCAAGGATGGTCGCGTAGACCAGGGCCAGTTTCAGGGAGATCAAGCCCTGCACCAGCACCCGGTTTTTAGTGCGTTCCATCTTCAGGTCGATGTCGCGGTCGATGCAGTTGTTGAACACGCAACCGGAGGCAACAACCAGGGATGTACCGATCATGGCAGCCAGAAACACCGCCAGATCCACATGCCCTTTCGAGGCCAGGAAAAACCCGCCTGCCACAGAAAGCACGTTACCGAAAATGATCCCCGGTTTGGTGATTTGGATAAAGTGCTTGAGCGACATCGGGTCTTACCTCACTTCGCCATCATGTAGGTGTGGATGCTGAACATGATCCACAACGACAGGCCAACCAGCAGCACGATCACAATGGCCGTAAAGACAAACGCGATCACGTTGTTACGCTGAGCAATGGAACGGTCCAGGTGCAGGAAGTAATACAGGTGAACGATCACCTGGATCACTGCGAACAACAGAACGATTGCCAGCGTGGTGGCCTTCGGCAGGCTCGGGTACATCACCAGACCGAATGGAATCACGGTCAGGATCACCGACAGGATGAAGCCAATGGCGTACGACTTTACGCTGCCGTGGCCAGCATCATGGCTGTCATGGGAGTGTGCATTAGCCATTACAGAGTCCCCATCAGGTAAACAACGGTGAATACGCAGATCCACACCACGTCCAGGAAGTGCCAGAACAGGCTCAGGCAGCTCAGACGGGTCTTGTTGGTCGCCGTCAGGCCGTGCTTGTTGACCTGGTACATCATGATGCCCATCCAGATCAGACCCGCAGATACGTGCAGACCGTGGGTACCGACCAGGGTGAAGAACGCGGACAGGAAGCCCGAACGGCTAGGACCGAAGCCCTCGGAGATCAGCAGGTGGAACTCGTTGATCTCCATGGCGATAAAGCCTGCGCCCAGCAGGAAGGTCATGAACAACCAACCCAGAACCTGCTGCTTCTTGCCTTTGAACAACGCCAGCATGGCGAAGCCGTAGGTGATCGAACTGAACAACAGCAGAGCGGTTTCGCCCAGCACGTATGGCAGTTCGAAGATGTCGTGGCCCGACGGGCCACCGGCAACGTTGTTTACCAGTACTGCGTACACCGCGAAGATCGACGCAAACAGAATGCAGTCGGTCATCAGGTAGAGCCAGAAACCGTATACGGTCATCTCGCCCGAGTCGTGGTGATGGTCATCGTGCCCATGGTCACCATGGGCGTGTCCAACATTGGTCACTAAATTCGACATGGTTTAAGCCTGTTCCAACGAGGTTTCAACACGGGTGGCACCGGCCGGGATTTTCCCTGCCGCAACCAGACGCTTGTGCTGCTCGGCTTCGATACGCTCGATCGTTTCAACCGGAACCATATAGCCCTGGTCGTCACGTGCAGCGTGGATCACGAAGTAGATGACGGTGCCGGCCAGGCTGGCGATCGCCAACCACCAGATGTGCCAGATCATCGCGAAACCGAAGACGGTCAACAGTGCGCCCATCACCACGCCAGTGGCGGTGTTGTTCGGCATGTGGATCGGCTCGTACTTGGCCGGACGCTGGTACGCAGTACCGTTTTCCTTGGCTTCAGTGAACGGGTCGATGCAGTCAGCCTTAGGCAGCACAGCAAAGTTGTAGAACGGAGGTGGCGACGAGGTCGACCATTCCAGAGTGTGTGCATTCCACGGGTCACCGTGATCGCAAACGTTCTCTGGCTTGTTGCGGTCGCGCACACTGACGTACAGCTGGATCAGTTGGCAGGCAATACCCACAGCGATCATCACCGCACCGAACATGGCAACGTACAGGTACGGTACCCACTCAGGGTTGGTGGTGGCGTTCAGACGACGGGTCATGCCCATGAAGCCCAGTGCATAGAGCGGCATGAACGCGACGAAGAAGCCCGAGATCCAGAACCAGAACGCTGCTTTACCCCAGCCTTCGTGCAGCTTGAAGCCGAACGCTTTCGGGAAGTAGAACGCGAAACCAGCGATGTAACCGAATACCGCGCCGCCGATGATCACGTTGTGGAAGTGCGCAATCACGAACAGGCTGTTGTGCAGAACGAAGTCAGCACCCGGGATGGCCAGCAGTACGCCGGTCATGCCGCCGATGGCGAAGGTCACCATGAAGCCCAGAGTCCACAGAACCTGGCTGGTGAAGCGCAGACGGCCCTGGTAGATGGTGAACAGCCAGTTGAATAGCTTCACACCCGTCGGGATGGAAATCAGCATCGTCGCCAGACCGAAGAAGGCGTTGACGCTGGCACCCGAACCCATGGTGAAGAAGTGGTGCAGCCAAACCATGAAGCCCAGTACCGAGATCGCGCCCGAGGCGTAGATCATCGAGTGGTGGCCGAACAGTTTCTTGCCGGTGAACGCCGAGATCACTTCCGAGAAGATGCCGAATGCCGGCAGGATCAGGATGTAAACCTCAGGGTGGCCCCAGGCCCAGAACAGGTTGACGTACATCATTGGATTGCCACCAAGTTCATTGGTGAAAATGTGGAAATCCATGTAACGGTCAAGGGTCAGCAGTGCCAGGGTAGCGGTCAGGATCGGGAACGAAGCCACGATCAGAACGTTTGCCCAGGTGCAGGTCCAGGTGAAGATCGGCATGTCCATCAGTTTCATGCCAGGGGTACGCATTTTCAGTACGGTCGCGAGGAAGTTAACCCCCGTTAGCGTCGTACCTAACCCGGATAGCTGTAGCGCCCAGATGTAGTAGTCCATGCCCACGCCAGGGCTGTATTGCAGACCCGACAATGGTGGATAGGCAACCCAACCGGTCTTGGCGAATTCGCCGACGCCCAGGGACAGGTTGATCAGCACTACGCCGGAAACCAGCAGCCAGAAGCTCAGGGAGTTCAGGAACGGGAACGCAACGTCACGCGCGCCGATCTGCAGCGGCACTGCAAGGTTCATCAGGCCGGTGAAGAATGGCATCGCCATGAAGATGATCATGATCACACCGTGAGCGGTGAAGATCTGGTCATAGTGTTCAGGTGGCAGGTAGCCAGGCGAACCCTCGGTGGCCATAGCCAACTGGGTACGCATCATGATGGCGTCGGCAAAACCGCGCAGCAGCATGACCATGGCAACGATGATGTACATCACGCCGATTTTCTTGTGGTCGACCGAGGTCAACCACTCGGTCCACAAGTAGGTCCACTTCTTGAAGTAGGTGATTGCAGCGAACAGCGCCAGACCACCGAGGGCGATCATGGCGATGGTCACCATCACGATCGGCTCGTGGAATGGGACTGCTTCCCAACTTAATTTACCAAACATCGTTTACTCCTCTGCCCCGGCAGCTGAATGCGAACTCGAGTCAATTTCCGTGGCCGCCACTTCTTTCTCTTTCTTCTCGTGCTTCAGCGGCTTACCCGGCTTCATACCTTCGTACTTGTCGACGATGATCTGGAACTGGTTCGGCGTGACCGAGGAGTAGAGCTCGACTGGGTTGTTCTGGCTCGGTTTGGCAAGGGCCGCGTATTCAGCTTGATCAAGCTGTTTAGGTGACTTCTTGACTTCACTTACCCAGGCGTCGAAATCTTCCTGAGTGGTGGAGATAGCCTTGAATTTCATACCGGTGAAACCCGCGCCGCTGTAGTTGGCGGAGATACCGTCCATTTCAGCGTTACGGTCAGCGATCAGGTGCAGCTTGGTCTGCATGCCCGCCATCGCGTAGATCTGGCCGCCCAGACCCGGGATGAAGAACGAGTTCATCACAGCGTCAGAGGTGATCTTGAAGTTGATTGGCGTGTGCGCCGGGAACACGATCTTGTTGACCGTGGCGATGCCTTGTTCCGGGTAGATGAACAGCCACTTCCAGTCCAGCGCAACGACTTCGATGGTCACTGGCTTGACGTCGGATTGAATCGGACGATACGGGTCCAGTTCGTGGGTCGAAATGTAGGTGATGTAACCCAGGGCAATGATGATCAGGACCGGGATGGTCCAGACTGCCACTTCGATTTTGGTCGAGTGCGACCATTTCGGGGTGTAGACGGCGTTCTTGTTCGACGCGCGGTACTTCCAGGCGAACAGGAAGGTCATGACGATAACCGGCACAACGACCAACAGCATCAGCAGGGTCGCGGTGATGATCAGGTTTCGCTGTTCCAGGCCAACCTGGCCCGTTGGATTGAGCAAGGTCATGTTGCAGCCTCCCAGCAACAACGTGCCGAGCAGCGGCACTAGGCCTAGTAATCTGGGGTACCTGTTTTTACTCATCTCACGACCTCTAAAGCAGCTTGCGCAATGCAGTTGGGTTTTGATCGCCAACACTTCACCCTGCCAAGGGTTGGCATTTTCTTTGGATTGAATAAGGGCCGCCCGTCGCGCGTCAGACGCTCGACAAAACCTGGGACAGCGGTCAGTTCTTATTCGAATTCGTGGTCAAAGGCCTTGTTACAGACCAATTCCATTTGGTGCGGAAAGTTGGAAGGCACCGACACCTGGGTGTCTTGAAAGCCTTTCGACTCACTCGACACCCGACTTCCTGCTCGCCTCCTTAATAAAGGCTGAACAGTGCCGGGAATTCAGTGCGGGCGATTGTAGATAGGTAGCGCCCTATACACCATGTCTTATCCCGAAATAATTTTTATCCGTTCGAGCAACAATGCATCGCCATTTTTGCAAAAGTTCCACATGTTATCGAAATAGATTCTCAACAAAAACACCAAAAAATGTAGGTGTACCCGCGTCAGTTCAGACAGCTCCGAAGGCTATTTCCGAACGCTGGAACAGCGCAAAGCCCGATAACCCAAGGCTTTTGGCCATATACCCGCGCTTGTTAAAACTGCCTGCTCTGGCACTCGCGTGCTAAAGCCGAAAAACCCGGAAACTGACCAATCCTTTTTTGTAACAACGGCCGATTCCGCGTCACTCAATGGCCCTGCGACATGGCGCGTGTGACAACATGTCGCACACTTGCCACACCCTTCCTTGCCAGCCGTCACGGTGTTTTCACAAACACCGTGAAAAGCAAAACGCCCCGATTGGCTGATCCGCAAATCGAGGCGTTTTCTGTATCGGCCAGACAGCCGATTAGTTGACTCAGCGCAGTGCTTTTCGGTTACGCGAGGTCAGCAGCGGCACCAGGATCACCACCAGCACGAACGCCACCAGTGCCCATTGTGCCAACGACAAGCCAAGGATCGGCGGGTACGGCGTCGAGCAGAAACCGTCAACCTGGAAGCCCAGCGGGAAGATCTTCGCCAGCGGCAGATCATCGACAATCGGCTGCAGCACATCGATGCCGCAACTCACCGCCGGATAGAACTGGGTGTACACGTGATGCCCGGCCACACCGGCCCCGGCAATCGCACAAATCACCACCAACACCTCGAAAACGGTGATGCTGCGACGGGTGCGCATGGCCGCGCCGATGAACGCGAACAGCGCGATCAGCAGCAACGCATAGCGCTGCAAGATGCACAGTGGGCACGGCGCTTCGCCGAGCACGATCTGCATATATAGAGCGCCACCGATCAGCGCCAGGCAGATGATCCCCAACAGCACCAGAAAGCGCCGCTCACGGCCCAACCGAATCGTTTCCTCGCTCATCGCGTTTCCCTTTTATGTCCATGGTTCAACCGGCTCGCGGCTGAAGGTTGTCGCAAGTCTACACCGGGGGAATAAACGATAAAGCGGTTAAGAAACGATTAACCTTTAAACAGAATTTAAGAATCGAGACCGCATAACGGCCTTCGCGAGCAGGCTCGCTTGTATGGTAGGACTTGAAGGGAGGAGGAGGGACAAGGCTCGATTCTGACTGTTGACGCAGCACAGACCGTGGGAGATTTCGCCCCTCCTCCTTTCACCCAAGCGCCGATAAAGA
>NZ_FYDH01000001.1:0-7251 GCF_900187475.1 Pseudomonas sp. Irchel s3h9
TTTCGAAATTGCCGCCCGTTGCAGTCGAGATCGTCGCTTCAACCTTGCCGGCGTCTTTGTAGACATCATCGGCTGGTGCTGGAACGGACACGGTGCCAGTGGTTTTGCCGGCGTCGATGGTAATCACGGCGCCGTTCGACAGGGTCACGGTGACTGGCGAGCCGGCAGCGTTGGTCAATGTCGCGGTGTAGATGATCGAGCCGCCCTCAGCCACAGAACCGGTCGCAGTCAGCGACAGGTTGGTGGTGTCGACGGTGTCGGTCACGGTGGTGCTGACCGGTGTTTTGTCGGCCACGAGATTTTCGTAGTTGCCGCCAGTGACACCCGTGATCGAGTTGGTCAGCGGCGCTTGGCCGGTCAGCGCATCGTTCGGTGCGGTGAAGGTTACGGTGCCGGTGGTTTTGCCGACTTCGATGGTGATGTTCTGGCCGTTTGCCAGGGTCACGACAACCGGCGAGCCGGTCACCGTCGCGCCGACAGTGGCGGTGTAAGTGACGGTGCCGCCTTCAGCTACCGACGTATCAGCCGTGAGTTTGACGGTTGAGGTGTCGATGGTATCGGTGACTTCGGTCACAGCCGGAACAGTGCTCGGCACCAGATTTTCGAAATTGCCGCCCGTTGCAGTCGAGATCGTCGCTTCAACCTTGCCGGCGTCTTTGTAGACATCATCGGCTGGCGCTGGAACGGACACGGTGCCAGTGGTTTTGCCGGCGTCGATGGTAATCACCGCGCCGTTCGACAGGGTTACGGTAACTGGCGAACCCGCTGGGTTGGTCAAGGTTGCGGTGTAAACAATCGAACCGCCCTCGGCCACGGTGCCGGTCGCGCTGAGCGACAGGTTGGTGGTGTCGACGGTGTCGGTGACATTGGTCGAAACCGGCGTTTTGTCAGCTACCAGATTTTCGAAGTTGCCGCCGCTTACCTCAGTGATCGCATTGGTGATCGGCGCGTGGCCGGTCAATGCGTCGTTCGGCGCGGTGGTGGTGGCGGTGCCTGTGGTCTGGCCTACGCCGATGGTAATGGTCTGACCGTTGGCCAGGGTCACGACCACCGGCGAACCGGTCACCGGCGCGCCGACAGTGGCGGTGTAGACGACATTACCGCCTTCAGCCGCCGACTCGGTGGCGGTCAGTTTGACGGTGGTGGTGTCGATGGTGTCGGTGACTTCGGTCACAGCCGGAACATTGCTCGGCACCAGATTTTCGAAGTTGCCACCGGTGGCAGTCGAAATCGTCGCTTCAACTTTGCCCGCGTCTTTGTATACGTCGTCAGCCGGTGCTGGAACGGTCACGGTGCCAGTGGTTTTACCAGCCTCGATAGTGATCACGGCGCCGTTGGACAGGGTCACGGTGACTGGTGAGCCTGCGGCGTTGGTCAAGGTTGCGGTGTAAACGATCGAACCGCCTTCGGTGACGGAACCGGTCGCGCTGAGCGACAGGTTGGTGGTGTCGACGGTGTCAGTGACCGTGGTCGAAACCGGGGTCTTGTCGGCCACCAGATTCTCGTAATTGCCACCGCTGACCTCAGCGATCGCATTGGTGATCGGCGCGTGGCCGGTCAATGCGTCGTTCGGCGCGGTGGTGGTCGAGGTGCCGGTGGTCTGGCCAACCCCAATGGTGATGGTCTGACCGTTGGCCAGGGTCACAACCACAGGCGAACCGGTCACCGGCGCGCCGACAGTGGCGGTGTAGACGACATTACCGCCTTCAGCCGCCGACTCGGTGGCGGTCAGTTTGACGGTGGTGGTGTCGATGGTGTCGGTGACTTCGGTCACAGCCGGAACAGTGCTCGGCACCAGATTTTCGAAGTTGCCACCGGTGGCAGTCGAAATCGTCGCTTCAACTTTGCCCGCGTCTTTGTATACGTCGTCAGCCGGTGCTGGAACGGTCACGGTGCCAGTGGTTTTACCAGCCTCGATAGTGATCACGGCGCCGTTGGACAGGGTCACGGTGACTGGTGAGCCTGCGGCGTTGGTCAAGGTTGCGGTGTAAACGATCGAACCGCCTTCGGTGACGGAACCGGTCGCGCTGAGCGACAGGTTGGTGGTGTCGACGGTGTCGGTGACATTGGTCGAAACCGGCGTTTTGTCAGCCACCAGATTTTCGAAGTTGCCGCCGCTTACCTCAGTGATCGCATTGGTGATCGGCGCGTGGCCGGTCAATGCATCGTTCGGCGCGGTGGTGGTCGCGGTGCCGGTGGTCTGGCCGACGCCGATGGTAATGGTCTGACCGTTGGCCAGTGTCACGACAACCGGCGAACCGGTGACTGGCGCGCCGACGGTAGCAGTGTAGGTAACGGTACCGCCCTCAGCCGCCGACTCGGTCGCGGTGAGTTTGACGGCGGTGGTATCGATGGTGTCGGTGACGTTGGTCACGGCCGGCACGGTGCTCGGAACGAGGTTCTCGAAGTTACCGCCTGTTGCATCCTTGATCGTCACTTCGACCTTGCCGGCGTCTTTGTAGACGTCATCGGCAGGCGCAGGAACGGTCACGGTGCCGGTGGTTTTGCCCGCTTCGATGGTGATCACCGAACCGTTCGACAGCGTCACGGTTACCGGGGTGCCGGCCGGGTTGGTCAGCGTCGCGGTGTAAACGATCGACCCGCCTTCAGCCACCGAATCGGTCGCGGTCAGATTCAGGTTGGTGGTGTCGGTGGTGTCCGAAACCGCGGTGTCGGCGGACTTGCCGTCGACTGCCAGTTTTTCGTAGTTGCCGCCAGTGGCGCCGTCGATGGTCACGCTCAGCGAGCTGCCGCCGGCCAATGGGCTGTTCGGCGCAACGAAGTTCACCGAGCCGGTGGTTTCACCGACGGCAATGGTGATGGTCTGGCCGTTGGACAGGGTCACGACAACCGGTGAACCCGTCACGGGTGCGGTCACGGTCGCGGTGTAGACCACGGTTTCGCCTTCGGCGACGTTCGCCGTGGCGGTCAGCGACACGGTGGAGGTGTCGATGGTGTCGTTGACGGTGGTGACCGCCGGGGCGGTATTGGTGACCAGGTTTTCGAAGTCGCCACCGGTCGCGCCTTTGATGGTCGCTTCAACGGTGCCGGCATCTTTGTAGACGTCATCTTTCGGCGCATCGACGGTGACGGTGCCGGTGGTTTTGCCGGCGTCGATGGTGATCACGGCACCGTTCGACAGAGTCACGGTGACCGGCGAGCCAGCGGCATTGGTCAGGGTCGCGGTGTAGGTGATCTGGCCGCCTTCATCCACAGAACCGGTGGCGCTCAGCGACAGGTTGGTGGTGTCGACAGTATCGGTGACGGTGGTGCTGACCGGAGTTTTATCGGCCACGAGGTTTTCGTAATTGCCGCCGGAAACGTCAGTGATCGCGTTGGTCAGCGGAGCGTGGCCAGTGAGCGCATCGTTTGGCACGGTAGTGGTCACGGTGCCGGTGGTTTTACCCACTTCGATGGTGATGTTCTGACCGTTGGCCAAGGTCACCACAACTGGCGAGCCAGTGACTGGCGCACCGACCGTGGCGGTGTAGGTGACGGTGCCACCTTCAGCCGCCGACTCGGTGGCGGTCAGTTTGACCGTAGAGGTATCAACGGTATCGGTCACGTCGGTGACGGCAGGAACGGTGCTTGGCACCAGGTTCTCGAAGTTGCCGCCGGTAGCATCCTTGATAGTGACTTCGACCTTGCCGGCGTCTTTGTAGACGTCATCAGCTGGCGCTGGAACGGTCACGGTGCCAGTGGTTTTGCCGGCCTCGATGGTGATCACCGAGCCGTTGCTCAGGGTCACAGTGACTGGCGTGCCAGCCGGGTTGGTCAGTGTTGCGGTGTAAACGATCGAACCGCCTTCGGCCACGGTGTCGGTCGCAGTCAGCGACAGGTTGGTGGTGTCGACGGTGTCAGTGACCGTGGTCGAAACCGGAGTCTTGTCGGCAACCAGATTCTCGTAGTTACCGCCGCTTACGTCAGTGATCGCATTGGTCAGCGGGGTGTGGCCGTTCAACGCATCGTTCGGCGCAGTGGTGGTCACGGTGCCGGTGGTTTTGCCGATTTCGATGGTGATGTTCTGGCCGTTGGCCAAGGTCACGACGACCGGCGAACCGGTGACTGGAGCGCCTACGGTGGCGGTGTAAGTAACGGTGCCACCTTCAGCCGCTGACTCGGTGGCGGTCAGTTTGACGGTGGTAGTGTCGACGGTATCAGTGACTTCGGTCACGGCCGGGACAGTGCTTGGTACCAGATTCTCGAAGTCGCCGCCGGTGGCGTCCTTGATGGTGACTTCGACTTTGCCGGCGTCTTTGTAGACGTCATCGGCTGGCGCAGCGACAGTCACGGTGCCGGTGGTTTTACCGGCCTCGATGGTAATGACCGAGCCGTTCGACAGGTTCACAGTCACTGGCGAGCCAGCCGGGTTGGTCAGCGTCGCGGTGTAGATGATCGAACCGCCCTCGGCGACCGAGTTGGTGGCGCTGAGCGACAGGTCAGTGGTGTCGACGGTGTCAGTGACCGAAGTCGAAACCGGGGTCTTGTCGGCCACCAGGTTTTCGTAGTTACCGCCGCTTACACCCGTAATCGAATTACCCAGCGACGCTTGACCGGTCAACGCATCGTTCGGCGCGGTGAAGGTCACAGTGCCGGTGGTCTTGCCGACTTCGATGGTAATGCTCTGACCATTGGCCAGGGTCACGACCACAGGCGAACCGGTCACCGGAGCGCCAACAGTGGCGGTGTAGGTGACGGTGCCGCCTTCAGCGACCGTGGTGTCGGCCGTCAGCTTCACGGTCGAGGTGTCGATGGTGTCAGTGACTTCGGTCACGGCTGGCGTGGTGCTTGGCACCAGGTTCTCGAAGTTGCCACCGGTGGCGTCCTTGATGGTGACTTCGACCTTGCCGGCGTCTTTGTAGACATCATCGGCAGGCGCCGCAACGGTCACGGTGCCGGTAGTTTTGCCCGCTTCGATGGTGATCACCGAGCCGTTGCTCAGGGTCACAGTGACTGGCGTGCCGGCCGGATTGGTCAGGGTCGCGGTGTAAACAATTGAACCCCCTTCAGCCACGGTGCCCGTCGCGCTCAGCGTCAGGTCGGTGGTGTCAGTGGTGTCGGTGACGGTGGTGCTGACCGGGGTTTTGTCGGCCACGAGGTTTTCGTAATTGCCGCCGGAAACGTTGGTGATCGAGTTGGTCAGCGGAGCTTGGCCAGTCAGCGCATCGTTTGGCGCGGTGGTGGTCACGGTGCCGCTGGTTTTGCCGACCTCGATGGTGATGTTCTGGCCGTTGGCCAGAGTCACTACAACCGGAGAACCCGTCACTGGAGCACCGACAGTGGCGGTGTAGGTGACGGTGCCACCTTCAGCGGCAGTCTCGGTGGCGGTCAGTTTGACCGTAGAGGTATCAACGGTATCGGTCACGTCGGTGACGGCAGGAACGGTGCTTGGCACCAGGTTCTCGAAGTTGCCGCCGGTAGCATCCTTGATAGTGACTTCGACCTTGCCGGCGTCTTTGTAGACGTCATCAGCTGGCGCTGGAACGGTCACGGTGCCAGTGGTTTTGCCGGCCTCGATGGTGATCACCGAGCCGTTGCTCAGGGTCACAGTGACTGGCGTGCCAGCCAGGTTGGTCAGGGTCGCGGTGTAAACAATCGAACCGCCTTCAGCCACGGTGCCAGTCGCAGTGAGCGACAGGTTGGTGGTGTCGACAGTGTCAGTAACAGTGGTCGAAACCGGGGTCTTGTCGGCAACGAGGTTCTCGTAGTTACCACCGCTCACGTCAGTAATCACGTTGGTCAGGGGCGTGTGGCCAGTCAGCGCATCGTTAGGTGCGGTGGTGGTCACGGTGCCGGTGGTTTTGCCGACTTCAATGGTGATGTTCTGGCCGTTGGCGAGAGTCACGACCACCGGCGAACCGGTCACCGGTGCGCCAACAGTGGCGGTGTAAGTGACGGTGCCACCTTCAGCGGCAGTCTCGGTGGCGGTCAGTTTGACCGTCGAGGTGTCGATGGTATCGGTTACGTCAGTGACAGCCGGAACGGTGCTTGGCACCAGGTTCTCGAAGTTGCCGCCAGTCGCGTCCTTGATCGTGACTTCGACTTTGCCGGCGTCTTTGTAGACGTCATCGGCGGGCGCCGGAACGGTCACGGTGCCAGTGGTTTTACCAGCCTCGATGGTGATCACCGAACCGTTCGACAGGGTAACGGTGACAGGCGAGCCTGCGGCGTTGGTCAGGGTCGCGGTGTAGGTGATCTGGCCGCCTTCAGCCACGGTGCCCGTCGCGCTCAGCGTCAGGTCGGTGGTGTCAGTGGTGTCGGTGACGGTGGTGCTGACCGGGGTTTTGTCGGCAACGAGGTCTTCGTAATTGCCGCCGCTCACGCCCGTGATCGCATTGGTAATCGGCGCGTGGCCGGTCAACGCATCGTTCGGTGCAATGGTCGTCACGGTGCCGGTGGTTTTGCCGACTTCAATGGTGATGTTCTGACCATTGGCCAAGGTCACGACCACAGGCGAACCGGTCACCGGCGCGCCGACAGTGGCGGTGTAACTGACGGTGCCGCCTTCAGCGACCGAGGTGTCAGCCGTCAGCTTTACGGTCGACGTGTCGATGGTATCAGTGACGTCGGTCACGGCTGGCGTGGTGCTCGGGACCAGGTTCTCGAAATTACCGCCAGACACATCCTTGATGGTGACTTCGACTTTGCCAGCGTCTTTATAGACGTCATCGGCGGGCGCCGGAACGGTCACGGTGCCAGTGGTTTTGCCAGCCTCGATGGTGATCACCGAACCGTTCGACAGGGTAACGGTGACAGGCGAGCCTGCGGCGTTGGTCAGGGTCGCGGTGTAGCTGATCTGGCCACCTTCAGCCACGGTGCCCGTCGCGCTCAGCGTCAGGTCGGTGGTGTCAGTGGTGTCGGTGACGGTGGTGCTGACCGGGGTTTTGTCGGCAACGAGGTCTTCGTAATTGCCGCCGCTCACGCCCGTGATCGCATTGGTAATCGGCGCGTGGCCGGTCAACGCATCGTTCGGTGCAATGGTCGTCACGGTGCCGGTGGTTTTGCCGACTTCAATGGTGATGTTCTGACCATTGGCCAAGGTCACGACAACAGGCGAGCCGGTCACCGGCGCGCCGACAGTGGCGGTGTAAGTGACGGTGCCGCCTTCAGCGACCGAGGTGTCAGCCGTCAGCTTTACGGTCGACGTGTCGATGGTATCAGTGACGTCGGTCACGGCTGGCGTGGTGCTCGGGACCAGGTTCTCGAAATTACCGCCAGACACATCCTTGATGGTGACTTCGACTTTGCCGG